>CAZWFC010000023.1:0-27047 GCA_964632965.1 uncultured Rhodocyclaceae bacterium | reverse complement strand
TGCCGATGGCGATGTAGAGCTGCGGCGCGACGATCTTGCCGGTCTGGCCGACCTGGTAGTCGTTGGGCACGAAGCCGGCATCCACCGCGGCGCGCGAAGCGCCGAGCGCGGCATTGAGCTTGTCGGCCAGCGGCTCCAGCAGCGCATGGTAGTTCTCGCCCGAGCCGAGGCCGCGGCCGCCGGAGACGATGATCTTGGCGGCGCCGAGTTCGGGACGCGCCGACTTGGTCAGTTCGCGGCCCACCACTTTGGCGACGCCGAGGTCGGGACCGGCGGCGAGGTTCTCGACGGCGGCGCTGCCACCCTGCCCGGCTGCATCGAAAGCGGTGGTGCGCACGGTGACGACCTTGACCGCATCGGCGCTCTGCACCGTCGCCAGCGCGTTGCCGGCGTAGATCGGGCGCACGAAGGTATCGGGCGAGTCGACGCCGACAATGTCGGAGATCTGCGCCACGTCGAGCAGCGCGGCGACGCGCGGCAGGGTGTTCTTGCCATTGCTCGTCGAGGGCGCGAGGATATGGCTGTAGCCCGCGGCGTTGGCGACGACCAGCGCGGCGACGTTCTCCGCCGTCTGGTCGGCATAGTGGGCGGCGTCGGCCAGCCTGACCTTCGCCACGCCGGCCAGTTGCGCGGCAGCTTGGGCGACGGCGGCGCAGCCGCTGCCGGCGACGAGGACATGGATCTCGCCACCGATTTTCGCGGCGGCGGTGACGGCGTTGAGGGTCGCGGCCTTGAGGCCTACGTTGTCGTGTTCGGCAATGACCAGGATGCTCATCAGATCACCTTCGCTTCGTTCTTGAGTTTGTCGATGAGCTGCGCGACGTCGGCAACCCGGACGCCGGCGGTGCGCTTGGCCGGCTCGACGACCTTGAGGGTCGTCAGGCGCGGCGCGACATCGACGCCGAGGTCGGCCGGCTTGACGTTGTCGAGCGGCTTCTTCTTCGCCTTCATGATGTTGGGCAGCGTGGCGTAGCGCGGCTCGTTCAAGCGCAGGTCGGTGGTCACCACCGCCGGCAGCCCGAGTTCGAGGGTTTCGAGGCCGCCATCGACTTCGCGCGTGACGACGGCTTTCCCATCGGCGATGACGAGCTTCGAGGCGAAGGTGGCCTGCGGCCAGTCGAGCAGCGCGGCGAGCATCTGGCCGGTCTGGTTGCAGTCGTCGTCGATCGCCTGCTTGCCGAGGACGACGAGCTGGGGCGCTTCCTTGTCGACCAGCGCCTTGAGCAGCTTGGCGACGGCCAGCGGCTGCAACTCGACGTCGGTCTCGACCAGGATGGCGCGGTCGGCGCCGATGGCCATGGCGGTGCGCAGGGTTTCCTGGCAGGCGACGAGGCCGCAGGAGACGACGACCACCTCGGTGGCGACGCCGGCTTCCCGCAGCCGCACGGCTTCCTCGACAGCAATCTCGTCGAACGGGTTCATGGACATCTTGACGTTGGCGAGATCCACGCCGCTGCCGTCGGACTTGACGCGCACCTTGACGTTGTAATCGACCACGCGCTTTACGGGAACGAGGACTTTCAAGCGGAACCTCCTTGGCTGTTGTTCGATGCAGTGTAGGCCACTCCAGCCCATACGGTATCGTATGGTTGCTGCTATACTAACCCAGTCGAACTCCGGTTTCAATACCCTACCGTATGGAAAAGTCACCCCGCACCGCCCTCGACCGCGACGCCTGGATACAGGGCGCCATCGCCGTGGTCGCCGCCGACGGCATGGACGGCCTGCGCGTCGAGGTGCTGGCGAAGAAGCTCGGCGTCACCAAGGGCAGCTTCTACTGGCACTTCAAGGACCGGCGCGACCTCGTCGACGCCGTGCTCGGCTACTGGCGCGACGGCCGCATCCGCGACATCCGCAAGCAGACCAGCGCCCAGCCAGGCCAGGAACTGGCCGCCCTGCAGCACACCATCGAGGTCTATTCCGCGGCGAAGAACCGCAAGGGCATCGCCATCGAGGCTGCCATCCGCATGTGGGCGCGCCAGGACGTACCGACCGCCGCCGTCGTCGAGGAAGTCGACGCCGTCCGGCTGGACTGCACGCGCCAGCTCTTCATCGCCCTCGGCCTGCCGGAAGCCGAAGCCAAGGCGCGCAGCGTGTTGCTCTACGCCTACGTTTTCGGCTTTTCGATGATGCAGTGCGGGCAGTTCCCGATGGATGCCGGCGAGACCAAGCGCTGGATCATGGAGCGCATCACGCAATAGTAGTCCGGCATAGCTTGCAGTTGGCGACCCGGAGCGAGTTCCTTTTCCGACAATGACGCGAGAAATTCATTTTCTTGCAGCGGAAAGTGCGCTATATTTTGCAAGTAACTAATTACTTACCACCACTGTTGCCGTGAAGAAACCAGCCCCCCGCCGAGTCAGTACCGCGCTGCGCCAACAGGAAATCGTCGAAGCCGCGATCCACTTGGCTCGATTCGCGAGCCCAGACGGCATCACCACCCAGGCCATCGCCGACCAGGTAGGCCTGACACAGGGTGCCTTGTTTCGCCACTTCCCGACAAAAGAGGCCATCTGGACTGCCGTGTTTTCCTGGGTCCGCGAACACTTGCTGGCAGAGATCGAGTCAGCCGCCGGACGCGCGGACACTCCCCTGGACCAATTGCGCGCAATATTTCGCGCCCATGCGCGCTTCATCGTCGCCCACCCCGCTACGCCGCGTCTGATATTCCATGAATTGCAACGCCCGGTCGAGTCGCCAGCCCGCGCCGAAGTACGCCTGATCTTGAAACCTTATCGCCAGCGCATCCTGACCCTGCTGAAGGCAGCGCAGACCGCAGGACGAATCGATGCCGATCTCGACCTCCCCTCGGCGGCAACGCTGTTCATCGGCATGTTGCAGGGTCTCGTCATGCAGTCTTCACTGACCGGCGACCTGGCGGCTCTCGATAGACGCGCCGCAAAGATGTTTCCGCTCTTTCTTTCTGCCATTGGAGTTCGCCGATGAAGCCGTGGAAAAAAACCCTGTCGGTCGTGCTGGCGCTTTTCCTGGCGACCGGCATCGGCGCCGTGGTGCTTCTCAACGGGCCCCTGGCGGGCATCAAGGTGGTCTTGACGCACACGGAACAGGACGATCTGGCCCCCAAGGTGTTCGGCATCGGCACCGTCGAAGCGCGCCGCAGCTACCTGATCGGGCCGACAGTGGCCAGCCGTGTCGTCAGCGTCCTGGCAGACCATGGCGACGCCGTGAAGGCCGGACAACTGCTGGTGGAACTCGATCCGGTCGATCTCGACGAACGCATGGTCAGTGCCGCCAATGCCATGAAACGGGCGGCCAGCGCAGTCGATGTCGCAGCCGCCCAATTGAGCGAAGCGAAAAGTCGCGAGCAACTGGCCGCCGCAAGCGCCGCCCGCTTCCGCGAACTTCGGCAGAAAAATTTCGTCAGCAAGGAGGCCGAGGACGGCAAGCAGCATGAAGCGAACGCCGCTCGGGCAGCGCTGGCGGCAAACGAAGCGGCCTTGTCCGCAGCCCGGCGCGACTACGACAGGCTCGGTGCGGATCGCGCCGGCATCGGCAAGCAGCGTGCCCAGTACCGGCTACTGAGCCCGATCGATGGCCTGGTCTCGGCGCGCGACGCCGAGCCTGGCTCCACGGTAATCGCCGGCCAGTCGGTAATGCGTCTGATCGATCCGGCCAGTCTCTGGATCAAGGCCCGCGTCGACCAGGGGCGCGCCCAGGGCATCGCCCTGGACGCACCGGCCGAAATCGTGTTGCGTTCACGTCCGGGCAAGCCGTTGCCGGGCAAAGTGGCGCGTATCGAGGTCAACAGCGACAGCGTCGCCGAGGAAAGGATCGTCGACATCGCCTTCGACAACCCGCCGCTCGACCTATCCGTCGGTGAACTCACCGAGGTCACGATCCAGCTGCCACCCGTGACGGCAGCGCTCAGCCTGCCCGCCGCCGCCATCCGCCATGGACAGCAACGACCCGGCGTCTGGCGGAACATCGACGGCAAGGCGACATTCGTTCCTGTACGTATCGGGGCACAGACCCTGGAGGGACGAATCCAGGTTCTGGACGGACTTGCCCGCGGCGACGAGGTTGTCCTGCACAGCACAACGGAGTTGCGTGGCGGAGAACGATTGCGAGCGGTGGAGAACCTCTCCCGATGATCAGCCTGGCAGGCCGCGACATCCTCCACTCCTGGGGAAAGTACGTTTTCACCGGTGCCGGACTGGGACTCTTGATCGGCGTTACGCTCTCGATGGCGGGCATTTATCGCGGCATGGTGGAAGACGCCCGCATGCTGCTGACCAACAGCGGTGCCGATCTGTGGGTGGTGCAACGCGACACCCTCGGTCCTTATGCCGAACCGTCGACGCTGCACGACGATGCCTGGCGCGGGATTGCCGGATTGCCCGGCGTCGCTGCCACCGGCAATGTCACTTACCTCACCATGCAAGCCCGGCGCGGCGACGTGGATGTCCGAGTAATGGTGGTCGGCTTCGAACCGGGCCGGCCGGGCGGACCGGCCACATTGGTCGCCGGACGGCCGATCATGCGTTCGCATTACGAGGCCATCGCCGACGAGAAGACCGGCTTCGTGCTCGATGACAAAGTACGCATCCGCCGCCACGACTACACCGTGGTCGGACTGACCCGGCGCATGGTGTCTTCCAGCGGCGATCCGATGGTCTTCATCCCGCTCAAGGATGCGCAGGAGGCTCAATTCCTCAAGGACAACGATGCCATCATCAACGACCGCGCCCGAATCGCAGCCAACCCAAGCCTCAACCGTCCCAACGTCCCCGGTCTGGTCGACGCGGTGATCGCCAGCCAGTCGACCAACCACAACGTCAATGGCGTGCTCGTCCAACTGGCGCCGGGCTGGGACGAGAATCTGGTGGCCGAGTCGATACGGCGCTGGAAGCGACTCCAGGCCTATACCCGCGCGCAGATGGAAGAAATTCTGGTAGCCAAGCTGATTGCCACGTCGGCACGTCAGATCGCCATGTTCCTGGTGATCCTGTCCATCGTCAGCGGCGCCATCGTCTCTTTCATCATTTACACCATGACGCTGGGCAAGATACGCGAGATCGCCGTGCTAAAACTGATCGGCACCCCCAATCGCACCATTGCCGGAATGATCTTGCAGGAGTCGCTGGGCCTCGGCCTGGCCGGGTTTATCGTCGGCAAGACGGTGGCGACGTTGTGGGCGCCGTATTTCCCGAAATACGTGCTGCTGGAAACAGCGGACGCCGTGCGCGGATTCTTCGCCGTCATGCTGATCTGCACCCTCGCCAGCATCGTCGCCATCCGCGCCGCCCTGCGTGTGGATCCGGCTACGGCGATAGGAGGCTGATGTGGAATTGCCGGCGATCCATATCCAGGGTTTGACCAAGCGCTACGGCAGCGGCGACACCGCCGTCGATGCTCTCAAAGGCGTAGATATGAGCATCGGTCCTGGCGAGGTGGTGGGTCTGGTCGGGCCAAGCGGCTCGGGCAAGACCACCTTGCTGAAATGTCTGGGCGCAGTGATCGAACCTACCGCCGGACGGATGCAATTGGGCGGCCAGAACATTTTCGACGGCAGCACCGGCGGCTGGCAGATCGATGATCTGCGCGCCTTGCGTCGTGATCGCATCGGCTTCGTGTTCCAGGCGCCCTACCTGATTCCGTTCCTCGACGTCACCGACAACGTTGCCCTGTCGATGATGCTGGCCGGAAAAACCAATGCCGCAGCGCGCCAGCGCGCGCTGGAGCTATTGACGGCGCTGGACGTTTCGCATCGCGCCGGCGCCTCCGTATCGGAGCTCTCCGGAGGCGAACAGCAACGCGTGGCCATCGCGCGGGCATTGGCCAACCAGCCGCCGGTAATCCTTGCCGATGAGCCGACAGCGCCGCTGGACAGCGAGCGCGCCCTGACCGTGATTCGCATACTCAACAAAATGGCCGAGCAATATCGGGCCGCGATCATCGTTGTCACCCACGACGAAAAAATCATTCCGACGTTTCGCCGCATTTACCATATCCGCGACGGCAAGACCTTTGAGGAGGCGGGCGAGGGACGGCCGATTTGACTCCGTCGGAAACGTCGATTGGCTACTGCACCGAAGTGCTTCAGAATGCACTGCGAAATTCATATTCGGGGAACGACCATGAAATCACTGGCAATACTGGCTACGGCACTCATCCGGCCATCGTCCGGCCATGGGCTGCGTCGGCTATTGTTGTGCACCCTGCTGCTCGCGAACACGGCCATGGCCGAAGACCAACGCCAACTCGCCACGCTTCCACCAGCGGCACAGGAAACATTGCGTCAGGAAATGCTCGACAACCTCGTCGCAATCAACGAAATCCTGACCCTCATCGGATCGGGGAACCTCAAGGAGGCTGGCAACATTGCCGAACAGAAGCTTGGGCTCTCGGCACAAGGCAAGCATCGCGGCAAGCCATTTGAAGCTCGTCCGGGGCCGAATATGCCACCGGCGATGCACTCGCTGGGCATGGACGGCCATCGCGCTGCCAGCGAATTCGCCGCGGCCGCCAAGGCGGAAGAACGCGAGCGCGCTCTAGCGCTGCTACCTCATCTGACCAACGCTTGCGTAGCCTGCCACTTTTCTTGGCGAACACGATGAACATCGGACATCTCCACAGCTTCGGCGACGGCATCCACGCCATCGACTCCGGCTTCGGCCGCCCGCTGCTCGACGCCGTCCATGTGATCGAGCACGAAGGCCGCGCCGCGCTGGTCGACGCTGCCGTCAATGCCTCGGTGCCGCGCGTGCTGGGCGCGCTGGCGGCGCTCGGCATCGCCCGCGACGCCGTCGACTACATCCTGCTGACGCATGTGCATCTCGACCACGCCGGCGGCGCCGGCCTGCTGATGCGCGAACTGCCGAATGCGAAACTGACCGTGCATCCGCGCGGCGCGCGCCACATGATCGATCCGGCCAAACTCACCACGGCGACCCATGCCGTCTATGGCGAAGCCAGGGCGCGGGCGATGTACGGCGACATCCTGCCGGTACCCAGGGAGCGCGTCGTCGAGACGCCGGACGGCACGATGCTGGAACTCGCCGGCCGCGAACTGCTGTTCATCGACACGCCGGGCCATGCGCGCCACCATGTCTGCATCCGCGACGGCCTCACCGGGCACTTCTTCACCGGCGACACCTTCGGCTTCCTGTTCCGCGAACTCGACGTCGGCGGCCGCCGCCACGCCTTCCCGACGCTGACGCCGACGCAACTGGAGCCGGAGGAACTGCACCGCTCCATCGACCGCATCATGTCCTACGGCCCGGCGGCGGTGTATGGCACCCACTTCGGCCATGCCGGCGACACACCACGCCTCGCCGCCGACCTGCACCGGCTGATCGAAGCCCAGATCGAGGTGGCGCTGCGCGCCAGGGAAACCGGGGCGGCGCGCAAGGCCCTCATCATGGCAGGCATCGCCCGCATCGTCGAGGAAGAGGCCATCCGCCAGGGCTGGCCGCTCCAGGGACAGGCCGCGCTCGACTTCTTCGCCGCCGACATCGAGCTCAATGCGCAGGGGCTGGAAGTCTGGCTCGACCAGAGTTGAATCGCGGCCGCCCATGACCGATACGCACACCGCCGCCGGCCACGACGACGAGCATCACGTCAACCTCCACCCGTCGCTGCCGGTGCGCATCCTGCTCTGGCTGGCGGGCAGCGTCGCGCTGGTGCTGGCGGTGATCGGCATCGTCGTGCCGGGCCTGCCGACGACGCCCTTCGTGCTGGTGGCCGCCGCCTGCTACGCGCGCGCCTCGCGCCGCTTCTATTTCTGGCTGGTGCACAACCCGACCTTCGGCCCGCTGATTCGCGAGTGGCGGCTGCATCGCAGCATCCCGTGGCGCATCAAGCTCATCGCCATCGGCACCATGAGCCTGACCATCGGCGTCTCGATCTGGTCGTTCGCCGGCAAACCCTGGCTACAGGGCATGCTGGCCTTCATCGGAGTATCCACCGCCCTCTGGCTGTGGCGCATCCCCTCGCGCGACCGGCCGCAAGGCCGGCGCGGAGCTTGATTCCTGCCGGAACGGGCGTTTAACGCCCCTTCCACTCCGCCTTGCGCTTCTGCATGAAGGCGTCGATGCCTTCGGCGGCGTCCTCGCTCATCATGTTGCAGGCCATGGTCTCGCTGGCGAACTGGTAGGCGCCCTCCAGGCCCATTTCGAGCTGGCGGTAGAACATCTGCTTGCCCATGGCCACGGCCACGGCGGACTTGCCGCAGATCGAGTCGGTGAGCTTCTTCACCTCGGCATCGAGCTGGTCGAGCGGCACCACGCGATTCACCAGCCCGCGCCGCTGCGCCTCGGCGGCGTCGATGAACTCGCCGGTCAGCAGCATTTCCATCGCCTGCTTGCGCCCCATGTTGCGCGACAGCGGCACCGCCGGGGTCGAGCAGAACAGGCCGACGTTGATGCCGGAAACGGCGAAGCGCGCCACGTCGGACGCCACCGCCAGATCGCAGGCCGCCACCAGTTGGCAGCCCGCCGCCGTGGCGATGCCGTGAATGCGCGCAATGACCGGCTGCGGCATCTGCGTGATCGTCGTCATCAGCTTGCCGCACTGGCGGAACAGCTGCTGCATGTAGTCCTTGCGGTGGTTGGCGCGCATCTGCTTGAGGTCGTGGCCGGCGCAGAAAGCCTTGCCGGCGCCGGCGATGACCACCGTGCGCACCGATACGTCCTTGGCGATGGCATCGAGCGCGGCTTGCAGTTCGGCGAGCATCTCTTCGGACAGGGAGTTGAACTGGCCCGGCCGGTTCAGGGTCAGGGTCGCCACGCCGCCGGCATCGGCGCGCAGCAGGATGGGTTCGTTTTCGGCTTGCAGTACGGCACTCATGAGAGCCTCCGGTTGGTATCCACTCGATGGCGGATTATCCAACAAGCGGGCGCCGTATAGTTGCCTCGCCGTTCAGGCCGAGGGCGCCTTGGCGCTGCTCTCGCCGATCATCTGCGCGAACCGCCCCAGCAGATAGGGGTCGTACTTGCGACCTTCCTCGTCGCCGAGAATGCCCATGATCTCTTCATGGCTGCGCCGCACGTGATACGGACGCGCCACGGCCATCGCGTCGTAGCCGTCGGCAATCGCCACCATGCGCGCCGTGAAGGGAATGTCCTCGCCCGCCAGCCGGTCCGGATAGCCGCCGCCGTCGAAATGCTCGTGGTGGTGGCGCACCGCCAGTGCGACCTCCTCGACTCCGTCGACGGCGATGGACAGCACGATGCGCTCGCCGCGCTCGGTGTGGGACTGCATTTCCCGCCAGTCGTCGCCGACGAGGCGGCCGGGCTTCAGCAGCACGCGGTCGGGAATGCCGATCTTGCCGATGTCGTGGAGCGCGGCGACCAGACGCAACTGGCGCATCGCGCCGGAATCGAGGCTGCACATGCGGCCGAAGGCACCCGCCAGTTCGATCACGCGGTCGCAATGACGGCGCGTCGCGACATCGCGCTCGTCGAGCGCTTTCGACAGTGCACGGCCATAGCTGCTGATCGCCGCATAACCGCTTTTCGAAATTCCCATGGCGTCGCCTCCTCATGCAGCCTTTGCTCACTATAGACAATCGCCGCAGCAAATGATTCCTGTTTGCCGCCGCTCGACTGCACGACGCGTCACGGCGTCGATTGGTATATATTAGAAACAACTAATACGCTGGAGACGGCCATGAATAGCGATGAGAAAACAGCACTCGGCGAACAAGCCTATGAAAAAGCGCTCAACTACGAACTCGACTACGGCTGCTGTCCGCAATGCGTACTCGCCACCGTGCAGGAAACCATCGGCATCGTCGACGACCAGACAGTCAAAGCCAGTCACGGCCTGTCCGGCGGCGGCGGCCTGCTCGGCGAAGGCGTCTGCGGCGCCCTTTCCGGCGGCCTGTTGGCCCTCAGCGCCAAATACGGGCGCGACCGCGACAAGCTCGACAAGGGCCGCTACATCAACAATTTCAAGAAAGCCAGGGAACTCACGGAACGCTTCCGCACGGAATTCGGCGGCGTCACCTGCCGCGAATTGCAGCAGCAGTTCACCGGCCGCACCTACGACATGTGGGATGCCGGCGAATACCAGGCGTTCGACGACGCCCGCGGCCGGAAGTGCGCGCACGCCACCGGCACGGTGACGAAGTGGGTCATCGAAATGCTGTAAGAGCCTATTTCAGTAGGAATCATGCCCCGCGTTGAAACCAGGATCGGATGGATGCAAGGCGCACCGCGCGGCCAATGGTTGTTCCATTGGCAAGCGGCGCAACGCCGCAGCCGCCGATCCTGGTTTCAACCCGGAGGGCTGGTAGGTGGCCGGCGCGGGGCATGATTCCTACTGAAATAGGCTCTCAGCCTCAGCCGCCCTTGCAGCGCTCGCCGATAGCCGGCGTCTCGCGCGCCGCCTGGGTCAGCCAGTTCCCCAGTTCCCCGGCCAGCGTCCGCAGCGCAGCGCCCGTCGCGGCCACGGCGCCGCGGGCATCGGCGCTCGGCGCGGCATGCATCACGGCGAACGACTTGCGCGCCAGGACGACGTCGCCGCGCGGCGACAGCAGGCTGGCGCGCGCATCGAGCTGGGCGCGGCTGGCGCCGGGCGCATCGAATACCTGCACCAGTTCGTCGAGGTCGAGCCGCAGGCGGCAGCCGCCCGTACCCGCCGCCGGCTGCCGGTTGAGGGCGCGCTCGATCAGTTCGGCCGGCTGCGCGGCCCAGCGGCTCTCGGTGTAGGCCTGGCGGCGCAGGGCATCGGCGTAGAGCAGGCGGTACTGGATGGCGGTGGTGGCGAGCCACGACGGCGCCGCCACGTCGACGCCGCGCAACGGAACCTCCGCCGGCTTCCAGGCCACGGCGACGGCGCCGAGGTCGAAGCTGGCGAGTTCGCTCTGGCGGACGTTGCCGACGCAGGCGGAGAGCAGGACGACGACTGGCAGGATAAACAGGAAACGCATGGTCATTTCTCCGTAACGGACGGCGCGGCGAAGCCCGCTTCGCCGGGACCGGGACGCGCCGCGCCCTTGCCGAAGACCAGGGCCTGAGGCGCGTCGTCGAGGGTTTCGAGGATGCGCCCAAGCTGGCGCGAGTTGGTACTGAGTTCCTTCATCAGGCCATTCAACTGCGGCAGCGTGGCGGCCGACACTTCGCCGCCGGTGGCGTCGACGAACTGGTCCAGCTTCTTCGACAGCGACGTCATCGCCTTGACCATGTCGCGCGTCTCGGCGGTCAGCGGCGCCGCTTCGCCGGCGGTCTTCTCGACCTGGGCGAGGATGCCGTTGATGCGCTTGAGGTTGCTTTCCGAGAGCGCCGCGCGCATGGCGGCGACGAGTTGCGGCACCTGCTTCAGGCCTTCCGAGGCATCGGCGGCATTCTCCAGCGTCCGCGCCAGGTTCTTCGCGTTCTTCTCGTCCAGGAGCTTGTTCAGGCGCAGCGACAGTTCCGCGACCTGGCCGACGATGTCGCCGGCCTTTTCGCCGAGAGTGTCGAACAGCGTCGGCTTCAGGGCGATGCGCGGCGGGCTGGCGCCGCCGGTGTCGAGATAGTCATGACTGCTGCCGTCGTCCTCGATCTGGACGAAGGCCAGGCCGGTGACGCCCTGGAAGCCGAGCTGCGCGGTGGATGCGCGCGTCAGCCGGTAGCGCGCGTCGAGGTTGATCCTGACGAGGATGATGCGCGGGTCCGCGGCGTCGGGCTCGATGCTCTCGACCTTACCGGCGCGGATGCCGCGATAGCGCACCTGCGCCTGGACGTTGAGGCCGGTGACGTTCTTGCGCGTTTCCAGCAGGTAGGTTTCGGTCAGCTCGCGCTTGCCGCTGAAGAACCAGACGGCGAGCGCCAGCGCGATGCCGAGCAGCAGCACGAAAATACCGGCGGCGAGAGCATGGGAGCGGTTTTCCATAACGGAGCCTCAGTGTTGCTTCACCCCCTGGAGCGCACGAACGCTGCGCTCGGAGAGGAAGAAATTGCGGATGAACGGATGGTCGATGCGCATCACGGCATCGATGGTGTCGTAAGCGAGGATGTGCTGCTCGGCCAGCACGGCGACGCGCGTCGACAGGCCGGCCAGGGTGTCGAGGTCGTGGGTGACGAGGACGACGGTGAGGCCGAGTTCCTCGCCAAGCATGCGGATCAGGCGCACGAAGCTGTCGGAGCGGTCCGGGTCGAGGCCGGCGGTCGGCTCGTCGAGCAGCAGCAGCTCGGGATCGAGCGCCAGCGCGCGCGCCAGGGCGACGCGCTTGATCATGCCGCCGGACAGTTCGGAGGGCGCGAGCCAGGCGTGGCGCGGCAGCAGTTCGACCATGTCGAGCTTGAGCATGACGAGGTCGCGAATCATCGCCTCGTCGAACTTCTTCAGTTCGCGCAGCGGAAAGGCGATGTTGTCGAAGACGCTGAAGGCGGAGAACAGCGCGCCATGCTGGAACAGCACGCCGAAGCGCTGCCGCAACGCCCGCTCGCGCCCGGCGCCGCCGCCGAAGAGCGGTTCGCCGAACAGCCGGATCTCGCCGGCGCTCGGTTCCAGCAGGCCGACCATCTGCCGCAGCAGCGTGGTCTTGCCGCTGCCCGAGCCGCCGACCAGGGAAACCAGCTCGCCGCGTGCAATGTCGAGATTGAGGTTGCGGTGTATCCACGTCTCGCCGAAGCGGGTGGACAAGTCGCGGATCGAGATCACCGAATTCATTGCGGCAGGCCGATCTCGCGCGTGAAGATGGCGAAGACGGCGTCGAGCAGGATGACGACGGTGATCGCCGTCACCACCGAGGCGGTGGTGTTGGCCGACAGGCTTTCAGTGTTGGGCCGCACGCGCAGGCCGAAATGGCAGGCCACGAGGGCCACGAAGATGCCGAAGACGACGCCTTTGGCGAGCCCGATCCAGAGGTTGGCGACCGGCACGGCCTTGGGCAGCGCGTGGAAGAAGAAGCCGTAGCCGATGTCGAGCTGGAGGTTAGCGGCGACCATGCCGCCGACCAGGGCGATGGCCGTCGTCCACACCACCAGCAGCGGCATGGCGAGCGCCAGCGCCGCCACCTTGGGAAAGATCAGGCGCAGGCTGCGCGGCACGCCCATCGTCGCCAGGGCGTCGATTTCCTCGGTCACGCGCATGACGCCGAGCTGGGCCGTCATCGCCGAGCCCGAGCGGCCGGCGACGAGTATGGCGACCAGCACCGGGCCGAGTTCGCGCACGATGCCCATGCCGAGGATGTTGACGATGAAGATGTCGGCGCCGAACAGCTTGAGTTGCAGGGCGGAAAGGTAGGACAGGACGATGCCGATGAGAAAGCCGACCAGGGCCGTCACCGGCATCGCCCGCACGCCGCCCTTGAAGAGATTGGCGGAGATTTCCCGCCGCGGCAGGTCGCCGGGAACGCGGCACAGGTGCAGCACGTCGAGGCCGATCTGCCCGATCAGGGCGACGAAGTCGACGAACTGCCGGCGCAGGCCGAGCGCGGCGAAGCCGATGCGGATGAGCCATTCGAAGGGCGACTGCGGCACGGCGCTGGAGTATTTCTCGCGGTCGGCCGCCGTGAGGCGCTCGAAGACGCGCAGTTGCTCGGGCCTCGTCAGCAGGACTTCGGGCAGCGCCCTTCCCCAACTGCGCCAGAGAAGCATGGCGCCGGCGCTGTCGAGAGCTTCGACGTCGAGGCAGTTCCAGGTGGTACGGGCAGCGGCCGCATGCTCCGCGAGAGCGAACGACAGGCTGTCGGCCTGCGCGCCGATGGCCGCCAGCGTCCAGCGCCCGCCAAGGACGACATTGCGTCCGCCGTCGGCGCGGTGTTCGACTGCAATGCGGGCTGGCGTCATGCGCTTGCGGTCTCGTCGGATTCCGGGAGGAGCGGCCGATTATAGCGTCATGCCGGCGATTGCCGCCGCCGGGCGGCTTCCGCTACGCCGTAGCGGAAGCCGGCTGCCGGACCGGCAGCCGGATGCGAAAAGTCGAGCCCCGGCCCGGCGCGCTGTCCACCTCGATGCTGCCGTGGTGCTTGCGGACAATGCCGTAGGAAACCGACAGTCCGAGCCCCGTGCCCTTGCCGACGGGCTTGGTCGTATAGAAGGGATCGAAGATCCGCTCCAGGTTTTCCGCCGCGATGCCGCAGCCGGTATCGGCGATCTCGACCCACACTGCGGCGCCGTCGCTGCCGGTGCGCAGCGTGATCGTGCCCTGCCCCGCGATGGCCTGCCCGGCATTCAGCAGCAGGTTCATGAACACCTGGTTCAATTGCGAGAGCAGGCATTCAACGCGCGGCAAGGCCCCGTACTCCTTCCTGACTTCGCACTGCGGCCCGAGTTCGTTGCGGACCACGTCGAGCGTGATGTCGAGGCCGGCATGGATGTCCTCCGCCTGCCACTGTTCGGCGACGTCGACGCGCGAAAACTCCTTCAAGTCCCTGACGATCTTCGTCACGCGCTCGATTCCCTGCGCAGACTCCGCCAGCAGGCCGGCGACATCCGCCTTCTCGTAGGCGAAGCCGGCCTCGTCCCGGACGGCCCGTGCTTCGGCAAAGGCGTCGCTGCCGGCCGGCAGCCGGCGTTCGGCATTTTCATAGGCGTGCAGCAGCCGCAGGAAGTCGCCGACGTAACGCCCCAGGGTGTGGATGTTGGAACGGATGAAGCCGATCGGGTTGTTGATCTCGTGGGCCACTCCGGCCGCGAGCACGCCGATGGACGCCATCTTCTCCGATTGCAGCAACTGGGCCTGCGTCTGCTTCAGCTTGTCGTTGAGGTCTCTCAGTTCGACATTCGCGACGGTCAGGTCCTCGACGTATTTTTGCGCCTCGGCCTGCGCCCGCTTGATCTCGGTGAGATCGGTCATGGTCGCGACATAGCCGGTGGTGATCCGGTAGGCATCGACCACCGGAGCGACGTTGATGAGAACGGGAATCGCGCGTCCGTCCTTGCCGCGGCGCCGAACTTCGCCGCGGAAAATCCCCGCCTCGCTGGCGATGGCGGCCGTCGTTTCCGTGCCGACGGAACTGTCGTCGACAACTTCCAGCAAGCGCGCCGACTGCCCCGCCACCTCGTCCAGCGTGTAGCCGAACAACCGCGTGAAGGCGGGATTGACGTAGGCGATATGCAGGTCGGCCTCGGCCAGCACGATCGCCTCGTGCGATTGCTGCAACGCCTCGGAGAGCCGGCGATGCTCGACTTCCGCGCGCCGGCGCGCGGCCGCCTTGCCTCCCGCCTTGCCGCCCAGTTGCCGGCGCCAATGCTCTAGCGTATCGAGCAGGCCGGGCCGATCCCCGGCCGGCAGAGCCAAGGGCGCCTGCAGGTCGCCTCCGGCGAGGTGCCGCGCGATGGCTGTGGCATTTTCGATATCGCCGCCGACGCGCAACAGGATCTGCCGGCGCAGCCGCACGGCGATCAGGATCGACAGCAACCCGACGCCGACGATCACCGGGATCAGCGGCCAGGCATCCTGCCAGAAGACCGCGTCGATGTCGTCGAGATAGACGCCCGAGCCGACCACCCATTGCCAGGGCTCGAACAGCTTGACGTAGGAAAGCTTGCGCTGCGCCGTCGTGCCGTTGGGCCGCGGCCAGGCGTAGGCGACATAGCCGCCCTGGGTCTGCCGGGCCGTGTCCACGAAGGCGAGGAACAGCAGCTTGCCGTTGGCGTCCTTGTAGTCCGCCAGGCTGCGCCCTTCGAGCTCCGGCATGATCGGATGCATCACCATCACCGGCGCCATGTCGTTGACCCACAGGTAATGGCCTTCCCGGGTACGGACTTCCCGCAGCAGATCCTTGGCGCGCTGCTGGGCATCGGCCCGGCTCAGCTTCCCCTGCGTTTCGAGTCCATGGCAATAGCCGAGTATGCTTTGCGCCAGATCGACCCTGACGCGCGCCTCCTTCGCCTCGTCTGCGGCGACGGTCTGCCTGAACACCGAGAGGAACAGCCAGGAGACGAGCAGCATCCCGGCGATGCCGATCGCCGGCATCAGTGCCAGGAGCCCCCGCCAGCCGATGATTCTTCCTGTTGTTGTCATACCAGCGCACGCATTGCCGGAACCGACCTGGATCGCCGTCACCCGGTGACGACGGCGTCGCATGAGTACCTGGACCCAGTGCGACACACTATAACAAAAGTTCTATAACGCCTCAGCGTCGGCGGCGCAGTTTCAGGTCGGAACCGAGGCCGGCCCACTGCAATGCCTCGTCGTCGAGGGCGGCGGCCGTCAGCGGGGATGAGTCCAGCCAGCCGGCGTCGACGCTGAGCTGGAATCCCCTGGCCGTGGTCGCCGCGCTGACCGGCGCCTCGGCCCCGTCGTCGCGCGAGCGGTGCAGCAGCGCCGCGATGCGCAGGGCGAAGATCAGCATCCAGTCCGCCGCCTCGCGCGTGATCGCCTGCACGCGCTCCAGCTTGCCGCGATGGGCGAGGACGATGCGCGCCAGGCGTTGCTGGTCGCGCTTGGAAAAGCCCGGCATGTCGGCGTTGTCAAGGATGTAGGCGCTGTGCTTGTGGTAGCTCGAATGGGCAACCGAAATGCCGATCTCGTGCAGCCGCCCGGCCCACGACAGGAACTGCGTGTCGCCGTTCGCCGCCCCCGGCGCCAGCTCGCCGAACAGGCGCTGCGCCGTGCGATTGACGCGCTCCGCCTGGCGCGGGTCCACGACGTAGCGCTGCATGAACTGCCCGACCGTCGCTTCGCGCAGGTCCTCGTGGTGGTAGCGGCCGAGCAGGTCGTAGAGCACCCCGAGCCGCAGGGCGCCCTCCGAGAAGGTCATGCGCTCCAGGCCGAACTCGCGGAACACCGCCGCCATGATGGCGATGCCGCCGGGCAGCACCGCGACGCGGTCCGGGCGCAGGCCTTCGAGCCGGAGCCGGGCGACGTCGCCGGCCTCGACCAGCAGGACGCGCAGGCGCTCCATGCCTTCGCGCGTGATGCCGATGGCGCCGTCCGGATTGAGGCCGTTCATTTCCAGCAGGTCGGCGATGGCCTTGGCCGTGCCCGAAGAGCCGACCGCCTCCTCCCAGCCGGCGTCGTGGTAGGCATGGACGATGGTCTGCAGCTCCTTGCGCGCCGCGAGTTCCGCTTCCTTGAGGTTCTTCCGGGTGATACGGCCGTCGGGAAAATGGCGCAGCGTGAAGCTGACGCAGCCCATGTAGAGCGATTCCAGCAGTTGCGGCCGGAAATCGCGGCCGATGATGAATTCCGTGGAGCCGCCGCCGATATCGACGACCAGCTGCTGGGTCTGCGGATTGGGCAGCGTGTGGGCGACGCCCAGATAGATCAGGCGCGCTTCCTCGCGGCCGGCGATGACTTCAATGGGGAAACCGAGCGCGGCTTCCGCCTGAACGAGAAACTGCGGCGCGTTCTTCGCCACGCGCAGCGTGTTGGTCGCCACCGCGCGCACGGCGCCGGGCGCGAAGCCGCGCAGCAGCTCGCCGAAGCGCCCCAGAGCATCGAGGCCGCGCAGCTGCGACGGGCCGTCGAGCAGTTTTTCGCGGGTCAGGCCCGAGGCCAGGCGCACCGCGTCCTTGAGGCCGTCGAGCGGGTAGATCTGGTTGCCGACGACGCGCCCCACCTGGAGGCGAAAGCTGTTGGAGCCGAGATCGACGGCGGCGATGAGATCGTAGGCCACGGGATATCCTCAATTTGAAGCGGCGATTCTAGTGCCGGCGACGGCATCCGTGGTGCCAATTTCGTCGCCGGCGATGGCCCCGGACAGCTGCGCTGGCGCAGAATGGCGGACTGTCATATCCTAGAAACATTACCCACTTAGAATCGACCGCCCCCCAGACATTCGCGGACGGAACGATCAATGGAAGACATGGCCACAATCCGCCGCTATCCACCCGAACATTTCATCAACCGCGAAATCTCGCTGCTCGCCTTCAACCGCCGCGTCCTGGCGCAGGCGGCGGACGAGCGCGTGCCGCTGCTGGAGCGCCTGCGCTTCCTCTGCATCGTCTCGTCCAACATGGACGAATTCTTCGAGATCCGCGTCGCAGGCCTCAAGGAACAGATCAAGCTCGGCGGCCATTCGACGCTGGCCGACGGCCTGCCGCCCGAAGAGGTGTACCGCCGCGTCGCGCTCGAAGCCCACGCGCTGATCGCCGAGCAATACACGCTGCTGAACGAGACCATCCTGCCCAAGCTGCGCGCGGCGGGCATCGTCTTCCTGCGCCGCAGCGAATGGACAGCCGAGCAACTGGACTGGATACGCGAATACTTCGTCGCCGAAGTGATGCCGGTACTGACGCCGATCGGCCTCGACCCGGCGCATCCCTTCCCGCGCGTGCTCAACAAGAGCCTCAACTTCGCCATCGAACTCGAAGGCAAGGACGATTTCGGCCGCGCCGGCGGCGCCGCCATCGTCCAGGCGCCGCGCGCCCTGCCGCGCGTCATCCAGATGCCGAAGCGGCTGTGCGGCCTCGACTACGGCTTCGTCTTCCTGTCGTCGATCATGCACCAGCACGTGCATGAACTGTTTCCCGGCATGGAAATCAAGGGCTGCCACCAGTTCCGCGTCACGCGCAATTCCGACCTCTTCGTCGACGACGAGGAAGTGAAGAACCTGCGCACCGCCCTGCAGGGCGAACTGCCGCAGCGCCATTTCGGCGACGCCGTGCGGCTGGAAATCGCCGACAACTGCTCCGCCGTCATGGCCGAGTTCCTGCGCCAGCAGTTCGGCCTGGAGGAGGAGGACGTCTATCAGGTTCCCGGCATCGTGAACCTGGTGCGCCTGATGTCGGTGCCCGACCAGGTCGAGCGCCCCGAGCTCAAATACGCCTCCTTCCAGCCCGGCCTGCCGAAGGTGCTGACCAAGCGCTTCGACGTCTTCGCCAGCATCCGCAAGCAGGACGTGCTGGTGCATCATCCCTTCCAGTCCTTCAGCCCCGTGGTGCAGCTGTTGCAGCAGGCGGCCGACGACCCGCAGGTGGTGGCGATCAAGATGACCGTCTATCGCACCGGCACCGACTCGGTGCTGCTCGAACACCTGCTGCGCGCCGCCCAGAAGGGCAAGGAAGTGACGGTGGTCATCGAGCTGATGGCGCGTTTCGACGAAGAGGCCAACCTCTCCATCGCCACGCAGCTCGAAGAAGTCGGCGCCCATGTCGTCTATGGCGTGTTCGGCTACAAGACCCACGCCAAGATGCTGCTCGTGCTGCGGCGCGAAGAACACGGCTACCGCCGCTACGTGCATCTGGGCACCGGCAACTATCATCCGCGCACCACGCGCTTCTACACCGACTTCGGCCTGCTGACCTGCAACGAGGAGATTTCGGCCGACGTGACCGAGGTCTTCAAGCAGATCACCGGCATGGGCAAGGTCGGCGATCTCAAGCACCTGTGGCGCGCCCCCTTCACCCTGCACTCGAACATCCTCGCCTGCATCAAGGCCGAGACCGAAGCCGCCAAGGCCGGCCGCCGCGGCCAGGTCATCGCCAAGATGAATTCGCTGCTGGAACCCGAGACCATCGAGGCGCTCTACGAAGCCTCGCAGGCCGGCGTCGAGGTCGACCTCATCGTGCGCGGCGTCTGCGCGCTGCGGCCCGGCGTCAAGGGCTTGTCCGACAATATCCGCGTGCGCTCGGTGATCGGTCGCTTCCTCGAACACCACCGCATCTTCTATTTCCACGCCGACGGCGCCGAGAAGCTCTACCTGTCCTCCGCCGACTGGATGGAACGCAATTTCTTCCGCCGCATCGAAGTGGCCTTCCCGATACTGGAAAGGAAGCTCAAGCAGCGCGTCATCAAGGAAGGTCTGCGCGCCTATCTCGCCGACAACTGCCAGGCCTGGACGATGGAAAGCGACGGCCAGTACAAGCCGCTCCGTTCCAAGCGCATCGCGCGCAACGCGGCGCGCAACTGCGCCCAGGAATTGCTGCTGGCCGACATGACGACGACGGCTTAGCGCCTTTTGCCGTGCCGCGGCGGCGCGTCAGCCGCCCGCCTTTCTGACCATTTCCGCGAGCACCCGGTTCTCGATGACCATGCGGCGGTTCGCCAGCGCCTGCGCGACGCAGGCCTTCAACTCATAGTCCATCCAAGGCTTGCCGACGAAACCGAAGATGTGTGCGGTATCCACCGCAGTGACGAGATCGTCCTGCGTCAGCTGCCCGCTCATCAGTACACGAACGCAGTCGGGCTGCCTGTCGGCGAAGCGCTGCAGCAGCTCGATGCCGTTCATCTCCGGCATCCGGAAATCGGCGAGGATGCAGGAAAATTTGGTCTCGTCGGCCATTTTCAGGGCTTGCAGCGGCGACACGGTGACTTGCACCTTGATCGTGTCTTCCGCCAGCGCGGGCTTCGCCGTAGCGGCGAACTCGGCGCGGATCGCGGCATACAGATCGTCGGTCCGGCTGTGGCTGGTCAGCACGCGCGCGATGCTGGCGAGAACGCCCGGTTCGTCGTCCACCACCAGTATCTGATCGATGTTGTCCTCGATCAGGCGCGGCAACGGGATATCGTGCTCGCGCACCCAGGTGGCGAGCCGGCGGTTCTCGCGCAGCGCGGCGTTGTATTCGCAGGCCTGCGCCACGGAGCTCTTCAGGAAGTAGTCGTGCCAGGGCTTGGGAATGAAGCGGTAGATATGGGTTTCGTTCACCATCTTCGCCAGCGCATCCATGTCGGTCTGGCCGCTCAGCACCAGCCGGGCGCATTCGGGCTGCAGCGCCGCGATAGCCTTGAGAAATGCGAATCCATCCATGCCCGGCATGCGGTAATCGCTGACGACGACGTCGAACTCCTGCACCCGGGCGCGCTCCAGCGCCTTGAGGGGATCGCTGAAACCCTCGACCTCGTAGCGATGGCGCCCCAGCGGCGGCGTGTTCAGTTCGCGGCGCACGGCACTGACGATGTTCGGTTCGTCGTCCACCACCAGAACGCGCTGGAGAAGCTGGGAATTCATCGCATACCTCTTGTCGGGAATCGTTCGCTGGCGCCGGACCGCCCGGCCGGCGCCAGGGGCCGGGCCCGGGAAAAAGAGTAGCATAGCCAGGCAAGCAAAGACGAGGACAAGGGCATGAATAACACAGACGACCGCGCAGCGCTGCCTCCCCGCCTCCTCCCGTCCGACCAGGCCTGAAAGGACTCCGCGATGGAAACCTTCGTCTGGAACGAGCGCTTCACCACCGGACTGGAAGCCGTCGACGAACAGCACCACCACTTGGTGGATATCGTCAATCTCGTCGGCGACATCCTGGTGGCGGAACATTCTTCGGCAGAGGACATGGAGGCCATCTTCAAGCAGTTGGCCGACTATGCGCGCCAGCATTTCGCCACGGAAGAGAAGCTGATGGCCGAGGTCGGCGTCGATCCGCGCCACATCGCCAGCCACAAGCATCATCACACCCAGTTCGTCGAACAGGTCGTGCGCATGTGGCGCTCGCGCGGCACCATGGCCAATCCGGCCGAGACGCTGCATGGCTTCCTGACCTCCTGGCTGTCGTTCCACATCCTCGACGAAGACCAGTCGATGGCGCGGCAGATCGCCGCCATCCGGGCAGGGGATAGCGCCGAAAAGGCCTACGCCTTCGAGCACCGGACGGTAGATAACAATGTCGCCACCCTGCTCGACGCCCTGCACAAGCTCTATCACGTCCTGACCTTGCAGAACCACGACCTCGCCGCCGCCAACGCCGGGCTGGAGGAAAAGGTCGCCGCGCGCACCGGCGAGCTTCAGACGGCCAACGAACGCCTCGCCGCCCTGCTGGAAAAGGTCGAGTCCGCCCGGAACCAGATACTGCAGTCCGAGAAAATGGCGGCCATCGGCCAGCTGGCCGCCGGCGTCGCCCACGAGATCAACAACCCGATCGGTTTCGTCAATTCCAATCTCGGCACGCTGAAGAATTACGTCGACAGCCTGTTGCACCTGATCGACACCTACGAACAATGCGAAGCCGAGCATGGCGTGCAGTCCGAAAAGCTGGCGGCCGCCCGCCGGGAAATCGACCTCGCCTTCCTGCGCACGGACATCGTCGCCCTGCTCGGCGAATCGCACGACGGGCTGGAGCGCGTCAAGAAGATCGTCCAGGATCTGAAGGACTTTTCCCATGTCGACGCGTCCGAACTTCAGGACGCCGACATCAACGCCGGTCTCGACAGCACGCTCAACGTCGTCTGGAACGAGCTGAAGTACAAGACCGAAGTAATAAAGGACTACCGCGACCTGCCGCCGGTGCGCTGCATTGCCAGCCAGTTGAACCAGGTCTTCATGAACCTGCTGGTCAACGCCGGCCAGGCGATCGAGCGGCGCGGAACCATCACCATCCGCACCGGCTGCGAAGGCGACCAGGTATGGATCGAAATCGGCGATACCGGCTGCGGCATGCCGCCCGATGTCGCAAAGCGCATATTCGAGCCCTTCTTCACCACCAAGCCGGTCGGCACGGGCACCGGCCTCGGCCTCTCGCTGGCCTACGACATCGTCGTCAAGAAACACGGCGGCAGCATTGATGTCGACAGCGAACCGGGCAAGGGAACGACCTTCCGCATCCGGATACCCATCGATCCGAAAACCGCAACATAGGCTGCGGTTTTCCGCAGCAACCTGGAGACGGCAATGATTCCAGACACCCTGGCAAGCTGGTTCGGCAACGGCGGCTTCATGCCGCACGGCTACTGCTACCAATGGACACCGTCGCTGCTTTGGCTGCTGGTGGTCTCCGACACCATCATCGTCCTGTCCTACTTCGCGATTCCCTTCGGCCTGCTGTACTTCGTCCGCAAGCGCGAGGATCTGCGCTTCAACTGGATTTTTCGCCTGTTCTCGGCCTTCATCTTCGCCTGCGGCCTGACGCACTTCTTCGACATCTGGACCATCTGGCATCCGGACTACTGGCTGGCGGCATTCGCCAAACTGGCGACGGCCCTGGTCTCGCTGGCGACCGGCATCCTGCTGTGGCCGCTGATTCCGCGCGCGCTCCAACTGCCCAGCACGCGGCAACTGGAGGAACTGGTGGTCCGCCTGCAACAGGAAATCGTCCAGCGCAAGACCGCCGAGGCCGAGTTGCTGCGGCTCAAGGAAGCCAGCGACGAGCGCTGGAAATTCGCCCTCGAAGGCGCCGGCGACGGCATCTGGGACTGGAACGTCCAGACCGACGAAGTGATGTATTCGCCGCGCTGGAAGGAAATGCTCGGCTTTGCGGCGGACGAGATCGGTACCGACTTCCACGAATGGGAGAAGCGCGTGCATCCGGACGACCGGTCGCGGATGCTGACCGCGGCGCGCGATCACATCGCAGGCCAGACGCCCGGCTTCCGGAGCGAATACCGCATGCTCGGCAAGGACGACCGCTGGCTGTGGCTGCTCGCCCGCGGCAAGGTGATCGGCCGCGACGCCGACGGCAAGCCGCTGCGCATGATAGGCACGCACACCGACATCACCGCGCGCGTCGGACTGAACACCGCCCTGCAACGCCGGAATTCGATGTACGCCTTCCTCTCCCGGATCAACAAGGCCATCATCCACGCCGTCGACGAACAGTCGCTGCTCGACGAGGTCTGCCGCGCGGCGCTCGATCTGGGCGGGTTCCGGCTCGCCTGGATCGGGCGCGTAGACGCGGCGTCGCAGCGGGTGATGCCGGCGGCGGTGGCGGGAGAGGCCCGCGACTACATCGGCAGTGCCGTCGTCCACGTCAGTGCCGACCTGCCGACGGGACGCGGCCCCACCGGAACGGCGATCCGGGAAAACCGCACCTGCGTCAGCAACGACTACTTGACCGATACCCGTACATCGCCTTGGCAGGAGGCCGCACGGCGCTACGGTATCGGCAGCAACATCTCGCTGCCCGTCTCCGGCGGCGACTTCCGTGGCGCCTTCATGGCCTATGCCGGAGAGAGGAACTATTTCGACGACGAAATCGTCGCACTGATGGAGGAAGTCGCCGGCGATATTTCCTTCGGCCTGCAGAGCCTGCACGACAAGGCGGAGCATGCCCACGCCCAGGCGCAGATCGCGCTCCACGCACTGGTGTTCGACAACAGTTCCGAAGCCATGACCATCACCGACGGCGACAACAACATCGTCATGGTCAACCGCGCATTTACCGAACTCACCGGCTACGGCCTCGACGAAGTGCGCGGCAAGAACCCCC
Organism: uncultured Rhodocyclaceae bacterium; assembly: GCA_964632965.1. Taxonomy (GTDB): domain Bacteria; phylum Pseudomonadota; class Gammaproteobacteria; order Burkholderiales; family Rhodocyclaceae; genus Nitricoxidireducens. Next base: position 3,072 of record CAZWFC010000023.1, on the reverse strand, counting down.
GCCTGCTGCAATCCGGCCGCCAGGACCGCGACTTCTACCGCCAGATGTGGGCTTCGCTGCAGGAGCACGGCGTCTGGCAGGGCGAGCTCTGGAATCGGCGCAAGAACGGCGAGATCTACCCCGAGTGGGCGACCTTCAACATCGTGCGCGATGCCGGCGGCAGGATCGTCAGCCATTTCGCCGTCTTCAGCGACCTCACCCAGCACAAGGCGCAAGAGGAGCTGTACCGGCTGCAACGCTTCGACGCCCTGACCGGCCTGCCCAACCGCATCCTGCTACAGGACCGCGTCCACGAGGCGATCGCCCACGCCCGCCAGCACGAGCGCTACGTGGCGCTGCTCTATATCAACCTCGACCACTTCCGTTTCGTCAACGAGACGCTGGGGCATCTCGGCGGCGACGAGGCGCTGCGCGTCATCGCCAAGCGTTTCACCAGCGTCGTGCGCGCCGGCGGCACCGTTTCCCGGCTCTCGGGCGATACCTTCGTCGTCCTGCTCGACGACCTGAACGAAACGGCTGCCATCAACGGCATCGCCGATGCGCTGCTGCTCGCGGCCGCCGAGCCCATGCCCGTCGTCGCCACCGAAATCCTGCTGTCAGCCTGCATCGGCATAGCCCTGTTCCCCAACGACGGCGGCAACTTCGACACCCTGCTGCAAAACGCCGACAGCGCCTTGTCCAAGGCGCGCGAGGGCGGCCGCAACAACTACTACTACTTCACCCAGGACCTCAACGAACTGGCCAAGCGCTCGCTGTCCATGGCTACCGAACTGCACCAGGCACTCGAACAGGGCTGGTTCGTGCTCCATTACCAGCCGCAGGTCGATACCACCAACGGCCAGATAAAGGCCGTCGAGGCTCTGATCCGCATGCAGCATCCGGAGAAAGGACTCGTGCCACCGGGCGACTTCATCGCCATCGCCGAGGAAACCGGCATGATCGTGCCCATCGGCGCCTGGGTGATCCGCGAAGCCTGCCGCCAGCTCAAGCGCTGGCAGCAGGAGGGCCACGACAAGCTGATCATGGCGATCAATCTGTCGCCGCTGCAATTCAGCGACCCGCGCCTGTTCGCCACCATCGAGGAAACGATTCGCGAGGAAGGCGTCGATCCCCGCCTGATCGAGCTGGAGTTCACCGAAAGCGCCGTGATGCGCAACGTGAAATCCACCGTCGCGGTAATGAAGAAATTCAAGGATATGGGCATCCGCCTGTCCATCGACGATTTCGGCACCGGCTATTCCAGCCTCAACTCCCTCAAACAGTTCCCCATCGACCAGATCAAGATCGACCTGTCGTTCGTGCGCAACCTCACCTCCGATCCGAACGACGCCTCCATCGTCAAGGCCATCGTCGCGATGTCGCGTGCACTGGGCGTCACCACCGTCGCCGAAGGCGTGGAAACCGAATCGCAGGCCGGCTACCTGCGCAACATGCACTGCGACGACCTGCAGGGCTACTACCTCTCGCGTCCGGCGCCGGCGGCGGAAATCGGCAAGCTGCTCGGCAGCCGGCAACTGGACGAGCGGAAAGCCTCCGGGCGCACGCTATTGGTGGTCGACGACGAGGAGAACGTGCTGCATGCCGTCCAGCGGCTGCTGCACGGCGAAGGCTATCGCGTCCTCACCGCCGCCAGCGGCGACGAGGCGCTCGACCTGCTCGGCAAGCACGATGTCGGCGTCATCCTTTCCGACCAGCGCATGCCCGGCATGTCGGGCACCGAACTGCTGCGGCGCGTGCGCACCATGCACCCGGACATCGTGCGCATCATCCTCTCGGGCTACTCGGAAGTCACGACGATCACCGAAGCCATCAACAAGGGCGAGGTTTACAAGTACGTCACCAAGCCCTGGGAAAACGACGATCTGATCGCCCTGCTGCGCAAGGCCTTCGTGCGCTTCGAGGAGACGCGCCAGGCCAAGCCCGGCGCCTGAAACGGCGCCTAGGCAGGCGGCCAGGCGGCCAGCGCGCCTTCGTAGTCGAAGCTGGCAATGCGGCCGAGGAGTTCCGTCCCGGCCGCGCCGAGCACAGCGCACAGCAGCTGTTCCTCCCCGCGTGCCAAATCGTTGGCGGCGATATCCCCAGCCTCCAGCAGCTCGCGCAAGCGCGCCAGAACGGCCGGCGCGCGCGTCCGGTCGACGACCGCCGTGTCGTCGCCTGCGGCCGCCAGCACACCGCGGATGCCGTCGAGGAGGGGCGACATATCTGCCTCCAGGCAGGCGGCGCAGCGCCCGACTTCCGCACGATCCGCCTCTTGGCGCGTGGCGGCCAGCAGTTCGCTGGCCGCCGCGAACACCCCCGCCGCACCGATGTTTCCGGCCGAGCCCTTGAGGGTGTGCGCCAGCCGCTGGAGTCCGGGCCTATCGTCGGCGGCGAGCATGCCGCGCAGGGATTCCGGGTCCGCGCCATGGCTGTCGACGAACAAGGCCAGCAGGCGGACGTACTTGCCCATCTGGTTGCGCATGATCGACAAGCCTTGCGCCACGTCGAGACCGGGAATCGACGCCAGGCGCACCAGCATGCGGTCGCCATCCGCGCCCGTCGGCTGCGCCTCGGCCCGGACTAGCGCCTCGCGCCCGGGAACGGCCGGCAGCCATTTCAGCAGCGTGGCGTAGAGCAGCCCGGGGTCGACCGGCTTGGCGACGAAGTCGTTCATGCCGGCATCCTGGCAGGCCTGCCGGTCCTCTTCGAAGACGTTTGCGGTCATGGCGAGGATGGGAACCGCGCCGCGCCCCGGCAGGTCCCGGATCGCGCGCGTCGCCCCGGTGCCGTCCAGTTCCGGCATCTGCATGTCCATCAGGATCAGGTCGTAGTCGTTGTCGCGCGCCTTCTCCAGCGCCTCACAGCCGTTCGCCGCCGTATCGACCGTGAGACCGACCGCATGCAGGAGTTCGAGCGCCACCTCGCGGTTGATGGCGTTGTCCTCCGCCAGCAGCAGGCGCGCGCCGGCGTGCCGCTGGATCAATTCGGCCTCGGCGTCGCCCGCAACTGCCGGCTGTATTGCGGGCATGACGCCATGCCCGCGCCGCAGCCGGGCGGTAAACCAGAAAAGGCTGCCCCGGCCCGGCTCGCTGT
>CAZWFC010000022.1:0-27403 GCA_964632965.1 uncultured Rhodocyclaceae bacterium | reverse complement strand
TACACCGACTGGACCGTCGGCCACGTGCATTCCGGTGCGTTGGGCTGGGTGGCGATGATTGCCATCGGTTGCACCTACTACATCATCCCGCGCGTCTTCGGTCGCACCGAGATGTTCTCGACCCGCCTGATCAACGTCCACTTCTGGGTCGCGACTCTTGGCACGGTGCTCTATATCGCCTCGATGTGGATTGCCGGCGTGATGCAGGGCCTGATGTGGCGCGCCACCAACCCGGACGGCACCCTGACCTACTCGTTCGTCGAGTCCGTCAAGGCGACCTATCCGTTCTGGACGATCCGTATCGTCGGCGGTGCGCTGTTCCTCGTGGGCATGATCATCATGGCCTACAACATGTTCAAGACGATCGGGCAAGGCAAGGCGGTCGACGCTCCGGTTCTCCAACCGGCTGCGGCCCACTAAGCCCATCACGTCCAATCGAAGGAGCTAATCATCATGTTGACTCATGAGCAAGTTGAAAAGAACGTCGGATGGCTGATCGTCCTGACGATTCTTCTGATCAGTGTGGGCGGTCTCGTCGAGATCGTTCCCCTGTTCTTCCAGAAGTCCACCACCACGCCGGTCAATGAACTGGTCAAGCCGTACGATGCGGTTCGGCTTGCGGGGCGCGACATCTACATCCGCGAAGGCTGCTACAACTGCCATTCGCAGATGATTCGTCCGTTCCGTGCCGAAACCGAACGCTATGGCCACTATTCGGTCGCTGGCGAGTTCGTCTATGACCATCCGTTCCAGTGGGGCTCCAAGCGTACCGGTCCCGATCTGGCCCGCGTCGGTGGTCGTTATTCCGACCAGTGGCATCGCATCCACCTGCTGAACCCGCGCGACGTTGTGCCCGAGTCGAACATGCCGGCTTATTACTGGCTTGATCGTCCGCTCAACGAGCCGGCCATCAGCGCCAAGATGGAAGCGCTGCGCAAGGTAGGCGTGCCCTATACCGACAAGGAAATTGCCGAGGCGCCGAAGGCTGTCGCCGGCAAGACCGAGTTGGAAGCGCTGATCGCCTATCTCCAGGGCATGGGCCTCGCGCTCAAGCAGACCCGCTAAGCGCGCATGGACATCAACGATCTGCGGTCCCTCTTCACGGTGCTGACGTTCATCTGTTTCGTCGGCATCGTGTGGTGGGCGTTTTCGAGCCGACGCAAGCAGGCTTACGAAGAGGCAGCGCAACTGCCTCTCGACGACGACCCCCCGGCGCCTGTCGCCGGGCGTGGCGCGGATCAAGTGAACAACTGAAAGGAATTCGACATGGATTTCAATAACACGAGTGACTTCGTGAGTGGTTTCTGGAACATGTACGTGATTGTTCTGGCACTCGCGAGCATTATCGGTTGCGGCGTTTTCCTGCTGATCCAGGACAAGGCCAAGACCAACGCCGGTCAGGTTACCGGGCACGTCTGGGACGAGAACCTCGAGGAGTACAGCAACCCGTTGCCGAACTGGTGGCGCTGGATGTTTTACATTACCGTGGTTTTCGCCCTGGTTTATCTGGCCTTGTATCCCGGCCTCGGCAATCTGGGCGGGCAGTTCGGCTGGAGCATGCGCGGCCAGTACGACGCCGAAATGAAGAAGGCGGACGAGCAATACGGTCCGAAGTTCAACCAATTCCTGAAGATGGACATCAAGGCCGTCGCCGCGAATCCGGAAGCCAAGGAAATGGGCCAGCGCCTGTTCCAGACTTACTGCTCGCAGTGTCATGGCGGCGACGCCAAGGGTCAGAAGGGTTTCCCGAACCTCGCCGATCAGGACTGGCTGTGGGGCGGTACGCCTGAAAAGATCAAGGCCTCCATCGCCAATGGCCGCGACGGTGTCATGACGCCGAAGGGTACCAAGCCCGACATGGATGTCCAGCAGGTCAAGGACGTCGTTGCCTACGTACGTTCCCTGTCCGGCCTCGACAGCAAGATGGGCGGCCACGCCGACAAGGGCAAGGAGCTCTATCCGCAAGCTTGCGCCGCGTGCCATGGCCCGGACGGCAAGGGCAACCAGGACGCCGGTTTCCCGAATCTGACCGACAAGGTCTGGCTCTATGGCAGCCAGGAAGCCGACCAGATCGAGACCGTCACCAAGGGCCGTCAGAACAAGATGCCCGCGTGGGGTGCTTTCCTCGGTGAAGCGAAGGTTCACCTCCTGACGGCGTATGTCTGGGGTCTTGGCGGTGGTGTTGCCGAAGCTCCCGCGCCCGTAGCAGCCCCGGCTGCTCCTGAGGCCGCTGCGCCCGCCGCAGAAGCCGCTAGCGCCGACAAGAAGTGATTTAAAATACCAGCGCCCCTCCCCGGTCTCCGACCGGGGAGTTTTATCCCAGCTTAATCAGAATCTACTGAAATAGCGAACTATGAGCGCTGATATCCCCAATTCCTCTCCGAATCCCCCCGACGACACTGAAGAGTCGCTGTACCAAGCCCGCAAGAAGATTCATCCCCGTTCGATTACCGGGCGGTTTGCATCGTGGCGCTTGGCCTTGGTCTGGTTCACTCAGCTGATTTTCTACGGCTTGTGCTGGTTGCCCTGGAACGGGCGACAGGCCATTCTGTTCGAGGTTGCCGAGCGCAAATTTTATTTGTTCGGTCTGGTGCTGTGGCCGCAGGACGTATTTTTCCTGGCCATATTGCTGATCATTTCGGCATATGCACTTTTCCTGTTTACCGCCGTTGCCGGCCGTCTGTGGTGTGGTTATTCCTGCCCGCAAACGGTTTATACGGAAATATTCCTCTGGATCGAGAAACTGATCGAGGGCGATCGCAACGCCCGCATCAAGCTCGACCAGGAGTCAATGAGTGGCAGCAAGCTTGCCAAGCGAACCGCAAAATACGGTCTCTGGGTTTTGTTGTCTCTCTGGACCGGCTTCACCTTTGTCGGCTATTTCACGCCGATAAAATCCCTGGTCAATGAACTTTCGACGCTGTCTCTGGGACCGTGGGAATGGTTCTGGTTCCTTTTCTACAGCGCTTTCACCTATCTGATGGCCGGCCATCTGCGTGAGCAGGTGTGTCTGTACATGTGCCCTTACGCGCGCTTCCAGGGCGTGATGTTCGATCCGGATACGCTGGTCGTCACGTACGATACCGAACGCGGCGAACCGCGTGCTGCGCGCAAGAAAGGCGAAGACTACAAGACGGCCGGCAAGGGCGACTGTGTGGATTGTGGCCTTTGCGTGGCGGTCTGCCCCACCGGCATCGATATCCGCGACGGCTTGCAGTATGAGTGCATAGGCTGCTCCGCCTGCATTGACGCCTGCGATCAAGTGATGGACAAAATGGATTATCCGCGCGGACTGATCCGTTATTCCACCGAGCATGCTATTGCCGAGCACTGGGGCTGGAAGGAGATTCTTGCCCACATTGTTCGCCCGCGCATCGTTCTTTACTCGGCGATCCTCGGCATCATCGTGCTGGCCTTTGCTTGGGGGTTAGCCACCAAGGCCAGTTTGCGCGTCGATATCATCCGCGATCGCGCCATACTCGCACGTGAGGTCGAAGGCGGTCTCATCGAAAACGTTTTCCGTTTGCAGGTGATGAATGTCAGCGAAACGGCGCATCGGTATTCCGTGTCGGCGACCGGCCTCGATGGCATCGATATCGTCGGCGAGCGCATCGTCGAATTGCCGGCCGCAGGGGCGAAAAGCATGATGGTCGCGGTGCGCGTGCCCCCTGAGTCCGGAAAGAAGGGCTCGAACACCATTTATTTCGATGTCAAATCGATCTCCGACGGCAATATATCCGTTCACGAAAAGGCGACCTTCCTCCTCCCATGAATGCTCCCTCTTTAGGCAAGCCCTGGTATCGCGAGCCGTGGCCGTGGCTGCTCATGCTCGGCCCCTTCGTGGTCGTCATCGCCGGCATCTATACCGCTTGGCTGGCGATTTCCACTGCCGACGGCTTGGTGACCGAGGACTATTACAAGCAAAGCTTGTCGGTCAATAAGACCATTGCCAGCAGCGATCGGGCGACGAGGCTGGGCTTGTCCGTCGCGATACGTGTCACGGAAGAAGGCTTTGCCGTCAGGCTGCATGCGGCGGACCCCGGCTTTGTGGCGCCGCCGAAGCTGGTCGTCACGCTGTCGCACCCGACCCGTGCCGGCATGGACCAGTCGCAGGAGTTGAAGCTGGGAGGCACAGCATACACCGGCAAGCTGCGGCTGCCGCGTTCCGGTCATTGGCTCGTCATCGTCGAAGACGAGCCCAAGTCGTGGCGTCTGATGGGCAATGTGGTATTGCCGGTATCGGGCGAAACGGTCATCGGCGGTACGGAGTCCGCCGATATTCGCAACTAGCGGCAACTTTTCAAAACGAGAAAGGGGAATCTATGGCCTGGCAACTTCTCATTGGCAGCGACATCGGCTTGATGAGCCTGTTCACCATCGGCTTCGTCGTCGTCATGGCGTTCTACTTAGTCAGCTTCTTCAAGAAACAAGCCGCCGCGGATGCGCTGAAGGCCGGCAAGTAAAAAAGACGGTCGTCACGCAGTACCCATGAGGGGATGAAGAGCAACTCTTCATCCCCTTGTTTATTGGTTCAATGGGATGGGCCGACTCCGATGGGCGGCGGCGCGAGATTTACGATCCTGGAAAAAAGATCGCGAAACTCATGGTCGGGTTCCGCGCCGAAACGCGGATCGCCGTTTTCGCCGAAGGCCTGGGCGATCTCCGCCCAATCTTCTGGCGTAAAGTGTTTCTTCGCCAACGGGATGATGACCTTCTCCTCAAGGTTCATGTGGTGCCAGGTCTCTTCGGCGAACTTCTCTATCGCGGCGGCAAATACCTTGAAACCATCCGGTTTGTCCGCTTCGTAGTACCCGAGCGCATGTTCCAGTTCGCGTACCTGCTGCGCGCCATCGACATGCTGTTTCTCCAGCTCGTTGAGGACTTCGTCCGCTTCGTGCGTGCGCAAACGCAACCGGGCGAAGAGATAGGCGCTTTCCTTTGGATGATGCAGCTTTTCCGGGAAGGCGTCGATATAGTAAATCATCGCCCAGAACAGTTTGAAGTCGGGTGGATCGTCCTTTTCCCGCATTTCACGAACCAGATATTTGAGTCCGTGAACAATCGCAGCCAGCGAGCGGTGTTCGTCGTGAATGATGGCCAGGGCCGCGTTCAGCATGACATGGCTCCCTCTCGCAGGATCGATGATTCGCCGCCGTTCGGCGGCCGGTCGGCTTACCGGTAGACCAGCACCGGCACTTTCGAATGCGTCAGCACCTTCTGTGTTTCGGAGCCGAGCAGCAGGCCGCTGATGCCGCGTCGTCCATGGGAGGCCATGAAGATGAGATCGCACGCGGAACTGTTGGCGGCATCGATAATGGCTTCGTATGGGATATCGCTGGTCGCGCTGGTCGAAACGGATTCGACGCCGGCCTCCGTCGCCAGCTTCTCGCAGGTGGCAAGGACATCGGCAGCCTGCTTGTCAGCCATCTCGGCAAACTTTTCCGGGGTGGTCGGGTCTATCAGCGCCCCTTCACCGTAGAAGGCGACCGGATAGCCGGGTTTGGCGAAGAAGAAAGTGATGCGCGCACCGGCATCGTGGGCGAACATCACGGCACGTTTCACCGTATCGGTCGAAAGTTGCGAACCGTCGGTGGGAACAAGAATATGTTTGAACATCTGGTCCGCCCCCTCAAAACGAATGAATAGAGAATCCGACAAGTACACGCGGATGCCGTTGATACAGGTCAACACGACCACCTGTGCTCCGCTCACAATCATAGCGGATTATGCGGATAACGTTCCTCGGTGCAGCCTCTGAAGTTACCGGCTCCTGTTTTCTGGTGGAGACAGGAATGGTGTGTTTCCTGGTCGACTGCGGAATGTTTCAGGGAGGGCGTGAAGCCTACCGCAAGAATCTGTCGGCCTTGGCATTCGGATTCCCGGTCAGGGATATCGATTTTGTCCTCGCAACCCATGCCCATCTGGATCATTCCGGATTGCTGCCCCGGCTCGGCGTGCTGGGTTTCCGCGGGAGCATATACGCCACCCCGGCGACAGCCGACTTGCTGGAGGTCATTCTGCTCGACTCGGCATACATCCAGGAAAAGGAAGCCGAGTGGGAAAACCGCCGTCACCATGATCGCCACGCCAGGCGCGGGTGGGAAAGAGCGCCGCTCTATACGGTAGCCCAGGCCGCCGCGGTTTTGCCGCAGTTGAAGACGTTCGCCTACGATACGGAATTCTCTCCCCACCCGTCGGTACGCGTGATTTTTCGCGACGCTGGGCACATCCTGGGGTCGGCAATCATCGAACTGTGGATCGATCAGGCCGGCACCCGCCGCAAGCTGGTGTTCTCGGGCGATATCGGCCAGCCGGCACGACCGGTGCTGCGTGATCCCGCGCTGATCGAGACGGCAGACATATTGGTCGTCGAGTCGACCTACGGCAACCGCGTACACAAGTCGATGGTGGAGACGGAGAATGAACTGGTCGGTGCGCTGACAGACACCCTTGCGCGCGGCGGCAATGTCGTCATGCCGGTATTCGCCGTCGGGCGTGCGCAGGAAGTCCTGTTTGTGCTCACCGACCTGGTACGCAAGGGGCGGCTGCCCTCCTTGAATATCTACGTCGATTCGCCGATGGCGTTGGCGGCGACTGAATTGACGCTGAATCATCGGGAACTGCTCGATGCCGAAACCCTGGATCTACTGGCCTGGCAGCGAACCCACCCGGACAAACCACATATTCACCTGATTCGTGACGTGGAGGAATCCATCGCACTCAATCGTATCGATCATGGTGCCGTGATTCTGGCAGCAAGCGGCATGTGCGAGGCGGGACGGATCAAACACCATCTGCGCCACAATCTGTCGCGCCCCGAATGCGCGGTCGTCATCACGGGCTTTCAGGCCGCGGGTACGTTGGGGCGGCGCTTGGTCGATGGCGCTCGGTGGGTCAGGATATTCGGCGAGGAAGTCGTTGTGCGGGCGAACATTCACACCATCGGCGGGCTGTCGGCCCATGCCGACCGCGACGCCTTGCAGGCCTGGCTGAGTCACTTCCGGGCTCCTCCGGCGCAAACCTTCGTTGTTCACGGCGAAGCCGCGACCGCTTTGGGTTTTGCCCAGCACATCCGCAATCAGCTCGGCTGGAGCGGGGTAACCGTGCCAGAATATAAACATAGTGTCGAGTTGGCCTAGATGAAGCCAAGGAGCAATGATGACGAACGTTAAGCAAAGGGTCGCCGCCAGTCCGCAGGCGACATGGCGTGCCGTACATGATGCGGTCGAATCGAATGTCGACCCGATGGGTTTGGCCATGCCCATTCTGCATTCCCAACTCGCCTGGATGATGCATCCGCAGGAACTGGCGGACGTTATGGCGGATTTCTCCACCCGCATGATGGCCTTGAGCGCGCACTCGTGGTACCGGGCGATGGGGTTGAAGAGCGACGACACCGAGAAGCCGAATCCGGACGACAACCGTTTTTCCGATCCGGCATGGACGGAGTCGGCCAGTTGGGACATCGCCAAGGAGTGGTATCTCCTGATGACCCACCAGATGCAGAACATGCTTTACGAGACCCCCGGGCTTTCCGGCAAGGAAAAGCGCCGGGCCGCCTTCTGGTGGCGCAAATGGCTCAACGCGATGGCGCCGACCAATTTCCTGCTGACCAATCCGGTGGCGATGAGGAAGGCCGTCGAGAGCAACGGCGAGACCTTGGTGCGCGGCATGAGGATATTCCTCGACGATCTCAAGGCCGGCAATGTACGCATGACCGGCGAGAACGACTTCACCGTCGGCAAGGATCTGGCGACAACCGCCGGCAAGGTCGTCTTCCGCAACCGCCTGCTCGAAGTGATCCATTACGTGCCGACGCAGGCCAAGGTGTATGAGACGCCGATCGTCATCATCACGCCGTGGATCAACAAGTACTACATTCTCGATCTCAACCCGAAAAAGAGCATGATGAAATTCCTGCTCGACCAGGGGTTCGACGTCTACGTCACCAGTTGGAAGAATCCGACAGCAGACATGCGCGATGTCACTTTCGACAACTATCTGACCGAGGGCATCGACAAGATCATCAACGTGGCGCGCGACATCTCCGGTGCGAAGCAGGTCCATGCCGCCGGATATTGCATCGGCGGTGCGTCGCTTGCGGCCTACATGGCCTGGGCCAACCGGCACTACCCGCAGGACAGTATGCCGGTGAAGAGCGCGACCCTGTTCACGACGCTGGTCGATTATCACAAACCCGGCGACGTCGAAGTCTTCCTCGACGAAGGCAGCTTCAAGTGGCTGTCGCGAGCGATGGAACAGAAGGGTTTCCTCGACGGCAAGGAGATGGCCTCGGCCTTCCGTCTGCTGCGCTCAAACAGCCTGATCTGGCATTACGTCGTACACGGCTACCTCTACGGCGAAACCCCGCCGCCTTTCGATGTGCTGTTCTGGAACATGGACACCACCCGCATGCCGGCGGCCATGCACACATGGTATCTGCGCGAGTTCTATCTCAACAACGCCATGATCAAGAAGGATGCGCTCACTGTCGCCGGCGAACCGATCGATCTGGAACGTATCGTTCAGCCTTTGTATGTCGTGTCGGCGGAGGACGATCACATCGCGCCATGGCGGCAGACCTTCCGCGTCAATGCCTTCGTCGCGGGACCCAAGCGTTACGTGTTGTCTTCTTCCGGGCACATCCTTGGTATCGTCAATCCCGTGGTTAATCCGCCGAAGCGCGAATACTGGGTTGGCCCGGCGGAGCGCCACGACTCGACGGAATCGTGGCGCGAACGGGCAGAGCATCGCGCCGGCAGCTGGTGGGAAGACTGGATGGCCTGGATGAAGCCGATGTCGGGCAAGCAGGGCAAGCCGCCGGCGGTGGAAACGGGCGACTACCCGGCCTTGGCCGATGCGCCGGGAATCTACGTGCTGGAAAAGTGAACCGGATTGCCTGAGCGCAGGAATCTGAAGGAAGTCGATGGCACGTAGGCTGCGCGACGATCTGTTGCTGCGCCTGCTGCTGCCGATGGCGACCATCCTTCTCGTCAGCGGCGTGCTCAGCTACCAGCTCGCCGTACGTTTTGCCGACCGCAGTTATGACCGCTCCCTGGTCGAGGATGCGCGCACCTTGTCGCGTCTTGTGAAAATCCAGGGAGCGGGGGATTTTGCATTGCCCCAGGGCGCGCTGGAAATGCTCAATCCTGGCGAAGGAGACCACGCTTTCTTCCAGATTCGCAGCCGGAAAAGTGGCGTCATCGCCGGCGATCCCGACGTGCCCGACCCCCCGGATAGCGATATTGTCGAGCCCCTGGTGTATGACGGTCGCGTGCGTGGCGAGGATGTTCGCCTGGTGGCGCTCGCCATTCCGGTGTGGACGTCCACCGATTCGGGTCTGGTACTGCTGGGCGAAACCCGCCGGCGGCGCGAAGCGCTGGCCAGCGACATCGTTGCCGCCGTGGTTGCGCCCCAACTCGCCTTGATATTCTTTGCCGTCGTCGTGATCATCGGCGGCGTCGCGTCGGGACTGGCCCCCCTGGAGGCGCTTGCGCGGGCCATTACCTTGCGCCGTCGCGACGAGTTGACGCTGCTGCCGAGCAACGAGGTTCCCGGCGAGGCAGCGCCGTTGATCGAGGCGTTCAACACCCTGCTCGGTCGTCTGGCGGAAGTGCTGGCGGCTCAGCAGCGTTTTGTTGCCGATGCCGCCCACCAGTTGCGAACGCCGCTCGCCGTGTTGAAGATTCAGGTCGAGCAGGCATTGCGGGAACCGGACGACGTCCTGCGCCGGCAGTTGCTCGAACAGCTGAAGGGTTCGCTTGACCGCATGGCGCGGCTTTCTGCTCAGTTGCTGCTGCTGGCCCGCGCGGAGCCGGGGGGCGGAACGGCATCGAAGGAGCACGTGGACTTGCGGGCACTCGCGCTTGACGTGGGCGGCAAATGGGTTCCCCGTGCCCTGCAGCTGGGACGGGATCTCGGGTTTTCCGGCGGCGACAGTCCAGTGAACATCATGGGCGATCCGACGATGCTGGGCGAAATGATCGCCAACCTGCTCGACAATGCCCTGCGCTATGGAGGGCCAAGCATCACCTTGCGCGTGGTAGGTGGGCGCCCCGATTCATCGGGTCCCGAGCTGATCGTCGATGACGACGGGCCGGGAATTCCCACGGCAGAAAGGGCTCGCGTGTTCGAGCGTTTCTATCGGGCACCAGGTTCGATCGGCGAGGGTTCCGGCCTTGGGCTCGCCATCGTGCGGCAAATCGTGCATGACCATGGCGCCGAGGTCAGCCTCGAATCCAGCGAATCGGGCGGCTTGCGCGTGCGCGTCTGCTTTCCCGCTTTCCGCCTGAAATAGCGCAAAGCTTTGTTCTGTCGCCATCGGCAAGACCCACAAGTACACACGGGCATTGAAGGGCCTGCTATCCTGTGGTCTGCGCAAAAAGCCGGCCGAAGGCCGGCCGGTTTTGCAGCGACAACTGCGTTCGCGGCAGCATTGCACGGCGACGTCGAAATGGGACTTTTTTTCCGGGGTGCCGAGAGCCTGCCCTTCGGACAAGCAATCCGAGCGGTCGAGGAACGCGGCGACTATCTGTTGAGCGTGTTGAGTGGCGAAATGCCCCAGATTGCTTGAGGAGACAGACGCAATGATGGGCTACGAAGGCCAGGATAGCGGCCGCGAGTTGCGCCGCATCGTGCGCATCAACGAAGAGATCAAAATCGTCGTCAAGACGGCCTATCGCATCAATCTGATGGCGATGAACGCGATTTTCCTTGCCAAGCGGGCGGGGCAGTCGGCGCTGGGTTTCGGCGTGCTGTCGAACGAGTTGCGGCGCTTTGCCACGGATCTCGAACAACAGATGATCGCTCTCGGCCAGGCGACCGGAGGCAGCGTGGTGACCGTGACGGCGATGGTCAAGGAGGCGCGCATCGTCAGCGTGCTCGAACGCGCGCGGGCGCAGAGCGATGGCGTCGGTCGCGAGATCATCGACGAATTCCTGCGTCGGCGCCGTACGACGACGCTCACCGACCGGCAGGACCAGGTCGCCGCGCTCAACCGCAACCTGTCGATGATGATCGAAAGCACCGCCAGCCTCGTCGAAATGGGCGGGGTCCTGGCGCGTTCGGCAAAAATCGAGGCGGCCTACGGCGGCGGATTCAGTCAATCGTTGAAGCAGGTCTCCAGCGATTTCGAGGGCACCATCGGCGAAATCCGGAAATCGCTCGACAGCCTGGGCAAGTTTCAACTGCGGGAGTTTGCTGCATGAAGACCATACGCGTCATATACGAGGACGGCGCCCACAAGTGGTACGCCATCGTACGCGACCCCAATCGCCCCGACTATCTGATCGATACCAACGAATACCTGGTCGTCGCCGGCGACGACGCCATCCTGATCGACCCGGGTGGCAGCGAGGTCTTTCCTGCGGTGTTCTCGGCCTTGTCGACCCAGTTCGACCCGCGCAAGATCAACAAGATTTTTGCTTCGCACCAGGATCCGGACATCATCTCTTCGCTGTCCATGTGGGCCGAATTCAATCCGGACGTGAAGTGCTATGTGAGCTGGTTGTGGTCCTCATTCGTTCCCCATTTCGGCGGCACCAAGGATACCTTCATCGATATTCCGGATTCCGGCATGGATATCGTCGTCGGCGGCCAGCGCCTCCAGGCCATTCCGGCGCATTATCTGCATTCCTCCGGCAACTTCCATCTCTACGACCCGAAGGCAAAGATCCTCTTCTCGGGCGATGTGGGCGCCGCGTTGCTGCCGCCGGGCGAAGATGGCATGTTCGTCGAGAATTTCGACCGCCACATCCGCCATGCCGAGGCTTTCCACCGGCGCTGGATGGGCTCGGAGCGCGCCAAGCGCGACTGGTGTTCGCGGGTGGCCCAGATGGATATCGAGATGCTCTGTCCGCAGCATGGCGCAATCTACCAGGGGGCCGACGTCAAGCGCTTCATCGACTGGTTCGCCCATCTCGAAGTCGGGGTGCTCAAAGGCTAGTATCCGAGGAGCAACGTCAGGTAAGCGCTGGCAAAAACCTTGACCGCTGCAAGCTTCTTGACAGCGGTCAAGGTGGGGCGCCGGTCATGGCGGGGAGAATCCCGTTACGACCAACCGTTCGATCCGATAATGAATAATCCGACACAACCCCTGCAGCAGCATCACAAGCATTGCGACGATCTCTTCGCGACGGCCGAGGCGCGGGCGCATGCCCTCGATTGGCCGGCTTGCCAGGAAGCCAGCGAAAAATTCCTCGGTGAACTGGAAGCCCACTTCGCAACCGAGGAGCAAGTGCTGTTTCCCGCCTTCGAGGCCGCCACCGGGATGAGCGGCGGACCTACCCAGGTCATGCGCATGGAACATGCCCAGATGCGCGAACTCATGGCGCAAATGGGTGCGGCGCTCAAGCAGCGCGACCGCGACGCATTTGCCGGCGTTGCCGATACCCTGCTGATCATGATGCAGCAGCACAACATGAAAGAGGAAAATATCCTCTACCCGATGTGCGACAACTCGCTGGCCGGAACTGACCTCGATGTCGTCGGCGCGTTGCACCAACGCCTGGAGGGCGTGTGTCAGGCGTGACAGTCATAGACGGCCGCGACATGCAGCCGCCCGAACCTCTGGAAAGGGCCCTGGAGGCGCTCGATACGCTGCCCGACGGCGACGAGCTCGTGCTCCTGCTTTACTGCCAGCCGCAGCCGCTCTTCAACATCCTGCGCAAGAACGGTTTTGCCTGGCAAGAGACGCTGCAGGACGACGGTACCCACGAGATTCGCATACGCAAGGCCTGATTTCGGCTGTCGGCGAAATCGGGCTCTTATCCGCGACCAGTACAAATGCATCCGAACCTTTCGTTCGAGCAGGCGCCGCCGATATCGGTACCCTACCGGTTTTTCGTCACCGCTCCCTGGTTCGGCGTGGCGGCGGGGCTGTTGCTGGCCTGGCTGGGCGCCGACGCGCTCGTTTCCCGCTGGACGGCGGGAGCGCTGGCGGCGACCCATCTGCTGGTCACCGGCTTCATGCTCCAGTCCATGTGCGGCGCGCTGTTGCAGTTCGTTCCCGTCGCCGCCGGCGGCAACGTCTGGCGCCCCAAGGTGCTGGCCGCCATCGTGCATCCCTTGCTGGTCGTTGCGGCGCTATTGCTGAGTTCCGCCTTCCTGACGTCGACGCCGGTATTGTTCCGCGCCGCTGCTTACGTTTTCACCGTCGCGCTGGGCACTTATGTCGTTGTGGTCGGGTTGGCGCTGGCGCGTACGCCGGCCCGTGGGCCGAGCCTCCTGGCCTTGCGGCTCGCCATCTTCGGGCTGGCCGTGACGGCGGTGCTCGGCGTAACCCTGGCGTTGAGCCTGGGCGATGGCCGCAACCTGCCGCTGGTCGAAATCACCCAGGTTCATGCCGCCTGGGGGCTGGGCGGCTGGGCCCTGATGCTGGTGATGGGCGTTTCCTACTTCGTCGTGCCCATGTTTCAGCTGACCCCGCCCTATCCGGCCCGGCTCGCCTGGGCTTTGCCGCCGGGCATGATTCTGGTGCTGGTGCTCTGGTCGTCGCAACTCAACGGTGTTGTCGCGGTGTGGCAAAAGGCGGTGCTGTTCGCCGGAATACTGCTGGCGGCGCTCTATGCGGCCGTCACTCTGGTCCTGCAAGGCCGGCGCCGGCGCAAGGTGACGGACCCCACGCTGCTGTTCTTTCGCGGCGCGATGGGGTGCCTGCTGCTGATCGCCGCTTCCAACCTGTGGTTCGTCTTCGACACGGACGTCGGGACCGATCCGCGGGCGATCGTCTGGCTAGGCCTGCTCGCCATTCCCGGCGTCTTCGTCTCAGTCATTTCCGGCATGCTCTACAAGATCATGCCTTTTCTCAACTGGCTGCATTTGCAGCGTATCGGCGGATTGGGCGTAGCGCCGCCGAACATGCGCGAGATGATTGCGGAAACGGCCATGCTCGGCCAGATGCGGCTGCACTTCGCCGGGCTCGCGTTGCTGCTGTTGTCGGTGCCGCTGCCGGCGCTGATGCGGCCGGCGGGCCTGATGTTCGCCGCTTCCTGCGCTTGGCTGGGCGTGAACCTGGCCGGCGGCGTCAGGGCCTACCTGCGGTTCAAAGGTCGAATTCTCGCAAGCGCCGCATGTCCTTGATCGTGATCTGCTTGCCGTGGACGTCGATCAGGCCCGCTTCGGAGAGATCATGAAAAATCCGCGACAGCGTTTCCGGCGTCAGGTTGAGGCGCGAGGCGATCACCTGCTTGGACGTCGGCAGCGAGATTTCCATGCTGCCGCCGCTCTCCCCGTCATCCGGGCAGTGCTGCAGCAGGTAGCCAATCACGCGTTGGGCGCTGGAGCGCAGCGAGTAGGATTCGACGTCGTTGACCAGCGAGTGCAGGCGCATCGACAGGCCGGCCAGCAAGCGCCGGGCGAAAGAGGGGTCGGCTTCGAGCAGTTCGAAAACGGCGTTCTTCGTGATGTGCAGCAGCAGCGAGTCAGTCAGGGATTCGGCGAAAAGCGGGTAGGGTCGGTCCATGAACATCACGGCCTCGCCGAAGCTCTGCTTTGGGCCAAGGATTTCCACCACTTTTTCGTTGCCCTGGGAGGAGGGGAAGGCCAGCTTGACCTGTCCGAAGACGGTGACATAGAAGCCGCGCGGCGTGTCGCCCTTCTGGAACAGCATCTCGCCCTTCGCGAGGCGTTTTTCGCGGGTGGCGGCGGCGATCTGTGCCAGTTGTTCCGGGGAGAGTTCCTGAAACAGGGGCAGGCGCCCCAGCAGGGCGGGAATATCGAGTCGTTCGTGAGTCATGGCGCCAATGTCTCGTATGCCTTCATTGGGGCGCAAACATACCATGCTTTGCGGCCCGGAGTGATCTGACGATGGCGCATTGGGTACTCTTTTCCGCTCCCCACCGGACGTTTTTCCTGGCCGGCATTATCCAGGCATTGGTGGCGATGACGTATTGGGTCATCGATGTCGGTGCACGCCATGCCGGGCTGTGGGCACCCACTTCCTGGCCGCTGCCAGCCCCCTGGCTGCATGGCCTCATCCTGCTCTACGGCGTTTTTCCCTTCTTCGTCTTCGGTTTCATCCTGACCGCCGGGCCCCGCTGGCAGGGGCGCGCGGACACGCCGTCGTCCGTCCATCGGCCGGCCTTCCTGCTGCTGGCTGCCGGTTGGCTGCTGGCCGATTTCGGGTTGCTGTTTCCGTTCCTGCTGCCGACGGGATTGCTCGTTGCGCTGGGTGGCTGGCTCGTGGCGCTGCGCTTTCTCTGGTCGGTTGCGCTGGAGCCGAACGACGATCGCCGCCATATCCGGCTGGTCGCTTCCGCCCTGTCCATCGGCGCGGCCGGGATCGTGGCGTTCGCGGCCTTCGCCGCCGGCCTCCAGCCCGCGCTGGGAGCGCCGGCCATCGCCGTGGGCTTGTGGGGATTCCTGCTGCCGGTATTCCTGATCGTTATCCACCGCATGCTGCCTTTCTTCACCAGCAGCGTCATCCGCGATTTCGTCCCGCAGCGGCCGTTCTGGGCTCTGGCGACGCTGCTGGGCGCGAGCCTGGTTCACGGCTTCCTTGCCGCGATGGACTGGAGTCGATGGACCTGGAGTGTCGACCTGCCTGCCGCCTTCGCCGCCGTTCGCCTGACCTTCCTCTGGCGCCTGAAGGACAGTTTTGCGGCGACCATACTCGCCGTATTGCATGTCGGCTTCGCCTGGGTCGGCGTCGCGTTCGCGCTGTTTGCGGCACACAGCCTGGCGCTGCTGGCCGGTGCCGCCGGCCTCGGGCTGGCGCCGCTGCATGCCCTGACGCTGGGGTTCTTTTCCTCGGTGGCGATCGGCATGGGCACCCGCGTAACGCTCGGCCATTCCGGCAAGCCGGTGAGTGGCGACGGCGTGATGTGGGGTGCATTCTGGGCGCTGCAGGCGGCGGCCGGCCTGCGCATGGCGGCGGAGTTCGTGCATCTGCCGGGCGTATTCAATCTTTCTTTTCTCGCCGCACTGCTCTGGCTTGGCGCTTTCGGCACCTGGGCGGCAAAATACGCTCCCAATCTCTGGCGCCCGCGCGCCGACGGCCGACCCGGATAAGCGATGTATCCTGCCATCAAACATTTGCACATCGGCTTCGTGATCCTGAGCGGCACGGGCTTTTTCCTGCGCGGCCTGCTGATGCTGCACGATTCCCCATTGCTGCGGCAGCGCTGGATCAAGGTCGTCCCGCACATCAACGACACCGTGCTGCTGGCGGCCGCCATCGCCTTGATGGTGCTGACGGATCAGTACCCCTTCGTCGATGCCTGGGTGACGGCCAAGGTTTTCGGCCTGATCGCCTATATCATCCTCGGCTCACTCGCGCTCAAAGCCGGCCGTACCCGGCAGGCGCGCGTCGCTGCCTGGCTCGGTGCCATGGCGGTGTTCGGCTACGTGGTGTCGGTGGCGCTGACGAAGAACCCGTGGGGCGTCTTCAGCTGGCTGGCTGGTGGCTGAGCAGGCGCTTGAGGCCGGCGATGTCCAGGATACGGATGTGCTTCTGGTGCACGCTGATGAATCCTTCGTCCTGGAAGCGAGAGAAGGCGCGGCTCACGGTTTCGAGCTTCAGGCCGAGGTAGGAGCCGATTTCCTCGCGCGTCATGCGCAGGTGGAACTCCTGCGGCGAGTAGCCGCGCGCCGTGAAGCGCTGCGAGAGGTTGAGCAGGAAGGCGGCCAAGCGCTCTTCGGCGCGCATCGTGCCGAGCAGCATCATGACGCCGTGGTCGCGCACGATTTCGCGGCTCATCACCTTGTGGAAATGATGCTGCAGGGCCTGAACTTCACGCGACAGGCGTTCCAGCTGGGCGAAGGGAATGACGCAGATCTCGCTGTCTTCGAGCGCGATGGAATTGCAGGTGTGGGCCTCGGTGCCGATGCCGTCCATGCCGAGAATCTCGCCGGCCATCTGAAAGCCGGTGACCTGGTCGCGGCCGTCTTCGAGCAGGATGTCGGTCTTGAAGAAGCCCATCTTGATGGCGAAGAGCGCCTCGAAGGCATCGCCGGCACGGTAGAGGTGCTGGCCGCGCTTGATCTTGCGGCGCGCACCGACGAGGTTGTCGAGCTGGGCGACCTCGTCTTCCGAAAGTCCGTAAGGCAGGCAGAGTTCTCGCAGGTTACACTGGGAACAAGCGGCCTTCAGGGAGGTCAACGTAATTGGAACGACGTTCAATGAAGGCACGTTGTCCTTAGACCCTTTGATCTGGGTCAATATAGACCCGGTGGGGATTCGGCATCTTATCGTCTCGTTAATCTAGGCTGCAAAGCCGGCAGGCAAGTGAGCAATTACCAAGAACTGATCTTTGATCCGCAGGTTATTCGTCGCTTCGACGTCAGTGGCCCGCGCTACACCTCCTATCCCACCGCAGACCGTTTCGTCGAGGCATTCGATGCCGAGGCGTACCGTGTTTGGCTGGGGAAGCGCACGATCGGCGGTATCAGCCGACCGTTGTCATTATACTTCCACATCCCCTTCTGCAACACCATCTGCTATTACTGCGCCTGCAACAAGATCATTACCAAGGATCACGGCCGTTCCGCCAAGTACATCAAGTATCTGGGCAAGGAACTGGCCATGCAGGCGGAAGCGCTTGACGGCACCCATGACGTCATCCAGTTGCACTGGGGCGGCGGTACGCCCACTTTTCTCTCGCACGACGAGATGCGCCGCCTCATGGACCTCACGCAGCAGCATTTCAAGCTGCTGCCCGGCGGCGAATACTCGATCGAGATCGATCCGCGCAAGGTCGACCGCGAGACGGTAAAGCTGCTGGCCGAACTCGGTTTCAACCGCATGAGCGTCGGCGTACAGGACTTCGAGCCGACCGTGCAGCAGGCCGTCAATCGCATCCAGACGCAGGACGAGACGCGCGTCGTCATCGATGCGGCGCGCGAATTCGGCTTCAAGTCGGTGTCGGTTGACCTGATCTACGGCCTGCCCAAGCAGAACGTCATCAGCTTCAATCACACGCTGGACGAGGTCATCAAGCTCTCGCCCGACCGCCTGTCGATCTACAACTACGCGCACCTGCCCAACTTGGCCAAGCCGCAGCGGCGCATCGCCGAGGCCGAACTGCCGAGCGCCGATGCCAAGTTGCAGATCCTGCAGACCGCCATCCGCCGGCTCACCGACGCCGGCTATGTCTTCATCGGCATGGACCACTTCGCCAAGCCGGACGACGAACTGTCCGTCGCCCAGCGCCAGGGGCGGCTGCATCGCAACTTCCAGGGCTATTCGACGCATGCCGACGCCGACCTGATGGCCTTCGGCGTGTCGTCCATCGGCAAGGTCGGCCCGACCTACTGCCAGAACTACCGTACCCTCGACGAGTACTACGACAGCCTCGACCGCGGCGTGCTGCCGGTCATGCGCGGCCTTGAGCTTACCGCCGACGACCTGTTGCGGCGCTCGATCATCCAGGCGCTGATGTGCCACTTCGAACTCTCCATCGAGTCCATCGAAATTGCGCATCTGATCGACTTCAAGTCCTACTTCGCCGCGGAACTGGCCGATCTCGCCGAAATGGAGAGGGCGGGGCTGCTCAAGATCGAGGACCAGTGGATCACCGTCATGCCGCGCGGCCGCATGCTGGTGCGCGTCATCGCCATGGCCTTCGACAAGTACTTGCGCTCAGATCGCGAGCGCGTGCGTTATTCGAAGGTCATCTGATCCGGCATGCCGGATCAGGCTTTTCTAACGCTGTTTCTCGTCGGCCTGCTCGGCGGCACGCATTGCGCCGGCATGTGCGGCGGGATCGTCGGCGCGCTGGCGCTGCAGCTGCCCGGCGACCGCCCGGTGTTCGGCATCCATCTCGCCTACAACTTCGGCCGCATCGCCAGCTATGCGCTGGCCGGCGCGCTGGCCGGCGCAGTGGGCCAGGCGTTCGGCGTGCTTCTGCCGGTGCAGCGCGGCCTCTATCTCTTCGCCAGCCTGATGCTGGTGGCGATGGGTTTCTATCTGCTGGGGGCCACGCGGGCACTGGCGTTCGCCGAACGCGGCGGACAAAGGCTGTGGGCGCATATCCAGCCCGCCACGCGTCGCTTCATGCCTGTGCGCGGCCCGGCGCAGGCCTTCCCGCTCGGCATGCTCTGGGGCTGGCTGCCTTGCGGCTTGGTCTATAGCGCCCTGACGACGGCGCTGGCGGCCGGGTCCATGGTCAAGGGCGCGCTGCTGATGTTCGCCTTCGGGCTGGGCACCTTGCCCAATCTGCTGCTGGCCGGCCTGCTACTGGTGCGCTTCCGCCGCTTTGCCCAGGCGCGGGCGACGCGCATCGCTTCCGGCTTGCTGGTACTGGCGTTCGGCGCCTACGGCTTGCTGAACTTCTGGCGCAGCATCTCGCAGTAGAATCCGCGCATGAAGATACTTCTTGCCATCGACGGTTCCGACGTCTCCCAGCGTGCGCTGGCCAGCCTCATCGATCACGTCCAGTGGTTTCGCGACAGGCCGGAAGTCCATCTGCTCCATGTCCATTTGCCCATTCCCGTGGGCTTGGCCGTGCAGCATGTCAGCCAGGAAGCCCTCGACCGCTACTAT
This sequence comes from uncultured Rhodocyclaceae bacterium, assembly GCA_964632965.1. Classification (GTDB taxonomy): domain Bacteria; phylum Pseudomonadota; class Gammaproteobacteria; order Burkholderiales; family Rhodocyclaceae; genus Nitricoxidireducens. The sequence goes on along the minus strand of CAZWFC010000022.1, from coordinate 7,923 downwards.
CGGGAAGAAGGCGAGGCGGTGCTGGCGGATGCGCGCGCGCGGCTGGAGGAATCCGGCTTCGCCGTCACCGCCCATATCCACGTCGGCAACCCAGCCGACATCATTGTCAAGGTCGCCGACGAACTCGGCTGCGGCCTCATCTGCCTGGGCACCCACGGCCGTGGCGCGGTCGCCGGCGCCGTGCTCGGTTCGGTGGCGACCAAGGTTCTGCATCTCGCCAGGGTGCCGGTGCTGCTGGCGAAGTAGTTTCGTCGCGGTTATCAGGCCGCGGCGGTTCCCAGCGTGAAGCTGAATGTCGCCCCCTTGTCGGGTTCGGCCGCGGCCCAGATGCGCCCGCCGTGGCGTTCGATCAGGCGCTTGACGATGGCCAGTCCGACGCCGGTCCCGGTGAACTCGCTTTCGGCATGCAGGCGCTGGAACATGCCGAAGAGCTTGCCGGCATAGCGCATGTCGAATCCGGCGCCGTTGTCTCTGACGAAGAACACGGTTTCGCCGTTCTCCTGGCGGCAGCCGATGTCCACCTGCGCGTGTTCGCGCTGCGACGAAAATTTCACGGCATTGCCGATCAGGTTCTGCAGCACCTGCCGCAGCATGGTGGGATCGCCCGACACGGTCGGCAAGCTGCCGATCTGCATCCGGACGCGGTCGTTTGCCAACTCGGCGGCGACGACGCGGGCCAGCGCGTCCAGGTCGACGGGCTGGCGGTTCAGCTCCCGCCGGCTGGCGCGGGAATAATCGAGGATGTCGTCGATCAGTTCGGCCATGCGGTTCGAATTCTTGATGATCCGGTTCAGGGTGCCGCGCCCGTCCGCCGACAGGCGCTCGCTTTCGTCCTCGATCAACACCTGCGAATAGCCCGCTATCGCGCGCAGCGGCGTGCGCAAATCGTGGGACGCCGAATAGGAGAAGGATTCGAGCTCCTTGTTGGCCTGCTCCAGGTCGGCGGTGCGCTGGGCTACCCGCTGTTCGAGTTGCCGGTTGAGCTGTTGAACTTCGCCTTCCGCGCGCTTGCGCTCCTCGATCTGTTCCAGCAACCGGTCGTGCTCCTGAAGCAGTTCCAGTTTTCGCTGGCGCAAGTCGTTGCGCATCGAGGCGAAACTCGCCACCAGCGTACCCACTTCGCCGCTGCCGGCATGCGGCAGCGGCGCATCGTAGTCTTCGGCGGCGAGCTTGCGCGCGGCGTCGGCCAGTTGCGCCAGCGGTTTCCTGACCGCCAGTTCCAGCGCCAGGACGATGGCGAACAGCATGATGGCGAGCATGGCGAACAGCATCAGGGCCAGTTCGTTGTTTTGACGCTGTAGCTTGTCGAGGGTCGCAGTCATGTCGACGAGCACGCTGAGTTTGCCGAGATCCATCCCGAGATAGGCGATGGATTTTTCCATCCGGCGGAGATTGTCTCCGCTAGGCGCGGCGGCATTCGCGGCGAGCGGATAGATCCGCCTGCCGGACGGATGCACCAGATGGACATCCGCCCATGCCGCATTCTTGCCTTGCAGCGCTGCCAGGTTTTCGTAAACGATGTCGAGCTGGTTGCCGAGCAGCAGCGGGGTCAATCCCTCTGCGACGCTATCGAGTTGCAGCGCGACGGATTGCAACTGGCTCTGCTCGGCTTGCGCCAGCGTACGCGGCGTCCAGACGAAACGAATGTAGCCGCCCATCGCCAGACCGAGCAGGAGCAAAGGGAGAAGCAGCTTTTGCCTCAGGCTCATCGCGGCTATTTGGCCTGCTCCACCCAATACTTCTCCAGTCCCCAGTCCTGCATCGCCAGATAGTCCTCGATGGACGTCGTGACCGGCTTGGTCATCGGAATCTCGGCCAGCAAGGCGCGTCCCTCCGGGGTTGCCGCCATGTCCAGCAGCGCATTGCGTATCGCCTCGCGGGCGGTCTTGATGACGCGCGGATGGGCCGACACCGGATGGGACGGGATGCTGCGCGTCGTGTAGAGGACCCGCAAGGCATCGCGGATGCCCGGGTCCTGCTCTTCCAGGGTTTTCTGGACACCGCCGCCGGCATCGGCCGCTCCGGTCGCCACGTTGAGATAGACCGAGCTGTGCGTCTTGGCGTTGATCGCCGTCATCCGGATGCGGAAGACGTTGTCCAGGTCGGCGCGGATCAGCAGCGAAGCCCCGATGGCGTTGGGCGACGGGATGGCCAGCGACTTGCCGTCGAGTTCCGACACCGTGCGGACCGGACTGCTCTTGGGAACCACCAGGATGCCTTGCAGCGGAATGTCGTCGCGCACCAGCGGGATATAGCCCTGACGCCGGCTTTCCCTCAGGATGTGGTACGGATTGGCGTAAGTGAAGTCGAAGCTGCCCTTCGACAGTTCGCGCTCGAATTCGGGGACGGTCAGCGTCGCCACCAGCTTGAGCTGCAGTCCGGTGCGTTTGCTCAGTTCGTCGACGACCGGTTTCCAGATGCCGTACAGCTTGCGTTGTTCGAATTGCGGCACGACGGCGAAGCTGTATGTCTCGCCCGCGCGGGCGAAGTTGCCGGCCCCGGTCAAGAGGAGCGCAACGAGGACTGCCCATATTCCCCGCAGGCGGGCTTTGCCGGTCGGCGTCATGCGATTCTCCTCGTCAATCGAAGCCACTGTCGAAAACAACCCCGACGATTTTATGCCCATTCCGGACCGTGGCTCTTTATCGTGCGCTCTGCGATAATCAGACTTCACTAATATTAATCCATGGAGGCAGATCATGGCGGTCACCCCCCACGAACTGGTCATTGAGGCCAAGTCCCAGATCAAGGAAGTCGGCTGCGCCGACGCTCAGGCCCTGCTCGGCAAGCGCGTGATTCTCGACGTGCGCGAATACGACGAATACGCCGCCGGGCATCTGCCGGGAGCGATCAACATTCCGCGCGGCATCCTCGAATTCAAGATCGGCATGGTGCCCGAGGCCGCGAACAAGGAAGCGGCCATCCTGCTGTATTGCCGCACCAGCGGGCGCGCGGCGCTGTCGGCCGTGCAACTGCAGAAGATCGGCTATGCGAACGTGGTCTCCATGGCGGGCGGTTTCGAGCAGTGGAACAACGAGGGCCGTCCGACCGAGAAGCCCGAGCCGATCAACTTCGAGTGATGAACGCCGGGCGCGACTCGCTGGACCTGCCGCTCGCCGGCATGACCTGCGCGGCCTGCGCGGCGCGCATCGAGAAGCAGCTCAACAAGCTGCCGGGCGTCGAGGCGGCCGTCAATTTCGCCGCCGAGCGCGTCGCCATCCATTACGACGCGGCGCAGGCGACGTCGGCGCAACTAGTCGAGACGATACGCAAGACCGGCTTCGAGGTGCCGCCGCGCACCGTGGAACTCTCGCTCGGCGGCATGACCTGCGCCAGCTGCGCGGCGCGCATCGAGAAGCAGCTCAACAAGCTGCCGGGCGTCGAGGCCGTGGTCAATCTCGCAGCCGAGAAGGCGCACGTCCGCTATGTGCCCGGCCTGGCCGACGTGGCAGGCCTGATCGCCGTCGTGGTGAAGACCGGGTTTGCCGCCAGCGTCTCGAACCAGGACACCCACGCCGAAGAGAAGGCGCGCAAGCTGGCCGTCTATCGCGCGGAACTCAGGCGGTTCTGGATTTCCGCCGCGCTGACGCTGCCGCTCGTCGGCCAGATGTTCTTCATGTTCGGAGGCGACTGGAACGCGCACGACGACGTGCTGCCGCGCTGGCTGCAACTGCTGCTGGCGACCCCCGTGCAACTGTGGATCGGCTGGCGTTTCTACGTCGGCGGCTACAACGCCCTGCGCGGCGGCAGCGGCAATATGGACGTGCTGGTGGCGCTGGGCACCAGCATGGCCTGGGCCTACAGTGTCGTGGTGACGGTCTTCGGCCTGCACCAGCATGTCTATTTCGAGGCCTCGGCGACGGTCATCACCCTCGTGCTGATGGGCAAGATCCTCGAAGCCCGCGCCAAGGCGAAGACCTCGGCGGCCATCGAGGCGCTGGTGAAATTGCAGCCGCAGACGGCGCAGGTGGAGCGCGGCGGTCAGCTGGTCGCGGTGCCGGTGGCTGCCATGATTCCCGGTGACATCTTCGTCGTGCGCGCCGGCGAAGCCGTGCCGGTCGATGGCGAAGTGATCGAGGGCCTGTCGAGCGTCAATGAGGCCATGCTGACCGGAGAAAGCCTGCCGCTCGGCAAGGCGCCGGGCGACAGGGTGTTCGCCGCGACGGTGAACGGCGACGGCCTGCTGCGCTGCAAGGCGACGGGGGTGGGGTCGCATACGCTGCTGGCCGGCATCATTCGTCTGGTCGAGCAGGCGCAGGGCTCGAAGGCGCCGGTGCAGCGGCTGGTCGACCGCGTCGCGGCGATTTTCGTTCCGGTCGTGACCGGCGTCGCGCTCGCCACCTTCGCGGCATGGTGGTGGTTCGGCGGCGATTTCGCCGCCGCCCTGGTGAATGCCGTGGCCGTGATGGTCATCGCCTGTCCGTGCGCGCTCGGCCTAGCCACGCCGACGGCGATCATGGTCGGCACCGGACAGGGTGCGCGCGCCGGCATCCTCATCCGCAACGCTCAGGCGCTCGAACTGGCCGAGAAGATCGATGTGCTGGCCGTGGACAAGACCGGCACGCTGACGCAGGGCCGGCCGGTGGTCACCGATCTCGTGACGCTCGGCGCTGCCGGCGAAGACGAATTGCTGCGCCTTGCCGCCAGCCTGGAGCAGGGCTCCACGCATCCGCTCGCGGCGTCCATCGTCGCGGCGGCGCAGGAGCGGAATCTGGCGCTGGCCATGCCGACGAACGCGACGGCGGTGCCGGGCCGCGGGCTGGCGGGCGAAATCGAAGGCGCGCCGGCCATGGTCGGGTCCCCGGCCTATCTCGCCGCGGCCGGCATCGCCATCGCGCAAGAACGGCTGGCGTCGTTGCAGGAGAATGGCCGCAGCGTCGTTGCCGTGGCCTGTGCCGGTCAGGCCGTCGGGCTGATCGGCATCGCCGATCCGATCCGCGCCACCGCGCGCGCGGCCGTGGCGCGCCTGCAGCGGCTCGGCGTCGAGGTCGTCATGCTGACCGGCGACAACGCGCGCACCGCTGCCGCGGTCGCCCGCGCAGCCGGTATCGAACGTTTCGCGGCCGATGTCCTGCCGGGCGACAAGGCCCGTGCCGTGGAAGGCCTCAAGGCGGCCGGCAAGCGCGTCGGCATGGCCGGCGACGGCATCAACGACGCCCCGGCGCTGGCGGCGGCGGATGTCAGCTTCGCCATGGGCGCCGGTTCCGACGTGGCGATGGAAGCGGCCGACATCACGCTGATGCGCAACGATCTCGCCGGTGTGCCCGACGCGATTGCGCTGTCGCGGGCGACATTGGCGAAGATCCGCCAGAACCTGTTCTGGGCCTTCATCTACAATGTGCTGGGCATCCCGCTGGCGGCGCTGGGATTCCTCAATCCGGTCGTCGCCGGCGCGGCGATGGCCATGAGTTCGGTGTCGGTGGTCAGCAATTCGCTGCTGCTGCGGCGCTGGAAACCGGGAGAGTAGGCAAATGGAAACGACGATACTGAAGGTGGGCGGCATGTCCTGCGGCGGCTGCGTGAAAAGCGTGACCGGTGTACTGCAGGGCTTGCCCGGCGTGGCGAAGGTCGAGGTGTCGCTCGAAAAGGGCGAAGCCATGGTCGAGTTCGATCCCGGGCAGGTGACGCGCGCCGCCATGGCCGAAGTCGTTGCGGACGCCGGATTCGAGGCGGCCTGAGCGCGCCGCCCCTGTATAATCGCTCTTTTTCCCCAAGGAGCAGCCCGTGGGCCTCGATCGCGTCCCCCCCGGCAAGGATCTGCCGAACGATTTCAACGTCGTCATCGAAATTCCGATGCACTCGGAGCCGATCAAGTACGAGGTAGACAAGGAGTCCGGCGCGATTTTCGTCGATCGCTTCATGTCGACGGCCATGCACTACCCCTGCAACTACGGCTACATCCCGCACACCATCGCCGGCGACGGCGACCCGGTGGACGTGCTGGTGAAGTCGCAGTTCGCGCTGCCGCCCGGCGTCGTCGTGCGCTGCCGCCCGATCGGCATGCTCAAGATGACGGACGAAGCCGGCGACGACGCCAAGATCCTCGCCGTGCCGGTCGACAAGCTGACGACCATGTACCGCGATATCGAGAGCCCGCGCGATTTCCCGCAGGTCATCCTCGATCAGATCGCCCATTTCTTCGAGCACTACAAGGATCTCGAAGCCGGCAAGTTCGTCAAGGTGAGCGGCTGGGTCGGCATTGACGAGGCCAAGCGCGAGATCATGGAGGGCGTCAAGCGCTACGAAGAAGCCAAGGACAAGCCGGCTTTCTGAGAGGCATGCCATGCGCTACCTGATCGGCTTGCTGGCTGTACTGATGGTGCAATGCCCGGTAGCGCAAGCGGCGCCGGACGATGTCCGCGCGCCGTGGGAAATCCTGCAAGCCGACATCGAACGGACCTACGAAGCACTGGATGCCCGGGCGGCCGGCCGCTTCGCCGTGGCGGTCGACCTGGCGGGCGACGACAATTTCTCGCTCACCGCGGATGCCGCCGCCGGCCGTCTGCATCTGCTCTACCGCATGAACTTCAACCAGATCGCCGAAGGCTGGAGCTGGCAGCCGCAAGCCAACCCGGCCGAGGCGGACTACTACCGCTACAAGTTCCTGCCGCTGGGTTCGCGCGAGCGCCAGCAGGGCGCCGCCTACGTGCAGGAGGATTTCCCCGGCCGGCCGCGCGAAGTCAAGCGCATCTGGCATTACGATTATTTCCTCGCCTTCGACAATCCCTACGATTTCTTCGCGCGCCCGACCATCGAGGACGATGCCGGCTTCGCCGCCGACGTGGCCCTGGCGGAACCGCAACTGCGCGCCCTGCAGCAGCCCGGCCGCGTCGGCATGCTGGCCTGGGCGCACTGGGCGGAGCCGAAACAGGCCGAGAGCACGACCTTCTGGAAGGCGACCGACGGCAAGCCCGTCGACCTCACGCTCAAGAACCGTTATCTGATCGGCAAGCTCGACGAAATCTGGTTTGTCGATACCATCGACGGACAAGTCCTGGCCAAGCTCGCCCCGGCCGGACGCTGAGGGTCTTCGCATGTCCGCGCTGAAAATCGCCATCGCCCAGATCAATTGCATCGTCGGCGATCTCGCCGGCAACGCCCGGATCATCCTCGACGCCTGTACCCGCGCGCAGGAATTGGGCGCCGACCTCGTGGTGACGCCGGAACTGGCGCTGTGCGGCTATCCGCCCGAAGACCTGCTGCTGCGGCCCGATTTCTACCGCGCCTGCCGGCACGAACTCGAAACGCTGGCCGCCGCTGCGCCGCTGCCCCTGATCGTCGGCCATCCCGAGGAACGCTCTGGCCGTCGCCACAACGCCGCCTCGCTGCTGCGCGGCGGCCGTATCGAAGCGACCTATCGCAAGCGCCGCCTGCCCAACTACGAAGTCTTCGACGAGGAGCGCTATTTCGTCGCCGACGACGAGCCCTGCGTCGTCGAACTCAACGGCGTGCGGCTCGGACTCAATATCTGCGCCGACGTCTGGGAGGCGCCGGCCGCCGCCGCGGCGCGCCAAGCCGGGGCGCAACTGCTGATCGCCCTCAACGCCTCGCCCTTCCACATGAACAAGCAGCAGCACCGCTACGAGGTGCTGCGCCGCCGCGTCGCCGACACCGGCATGCCGGTCGTCTATGTCAACATGGTCGGCGGACAGGACGAACTGGTATTCGACGGCGCCTCTTTCGTCCTCGATGCCGAAGGCCGTCTCACGCACCAGTTGCCGGCCTTCGTCGAGGCCATCGCCGTCGTCGAGGTCGACGCCTGCGCCATCCTGCCCGGCGCGATCGCTCCGGCCGAGTCCATCGAGGCCGAGGTCTATGCCGCGCTGACGCGCGGTGTGCGCGACTGCCTGGGCACGTACGGGTTTCCCGGCGCCAGCATTGGCCTGTGCGGTCGCAACCACTCGGCGCTTCAGCCGTCGTTGC
>CAZWFC010000021.1:0-28137 GCA_964632965.1 uncultured Rhodocyclaceae bacterium | reverse complement strand
CACAACACCGGCGACAAGTGGTGCGTCTACCCGATGTACACCTTCGCGCACCCGATCGAGGACGCGCTGGAGAACATCACGCACTCGATCTGCACGCTCGAGTTCGAGGACCAGCGTCCGTTCTACGACTGGCTTTTGGCTAAGCTCGCCGACGGCAATCTCCTGGCCCGGCCGCTGCCGCAGCAGATCGAGTTCGCGCGCCTCAACCTCACCTACGTCGTGCTCTCCAAGCGCAAGCTGATCCAGTTGGTCGAGGAAAAGCACGTCGACGGCTGGGACGACCCGCGCCTGCCGACGCTGGTCGGCGCCCGCCGCCGCGGCTTCACGCCCGAGGGCTTCCGCCGCTTCGCCGAGATGATCGGCGTCACCAAGTCGGATTCGCTGATCGACATGAGCGTGTTCGAGGAATGCCAGCGCGAGGTCCTCAACGAAACCGCGCCGCGCCGCATCGCCGTGCTCGACCCGCTGAAGCTGGTCATCGACAACTACCCCGACGCGCAGGAAGAATTGTGCGAAGCGCCCAACCATCCGCAGAAGCCGGAACTGGGCAAGCGCCCCGTGCCCTTCGCCAAGGAACTCTGGATCGAGCGCGAAGACTTCATGGAAGCGCCGTCCAAGGGCTACTTCCGCCTCTTCCCCGGCAACAGGGTGCGCCTGCGCTACGGCTTCGTCGTCGAATGCACGGGCTGCGACAAGGACGCCGCCGGCAACGTCACGGCCGTGCATTGCAACTATTTCGCCGACTCGAAATCCGGCACCCCCGGCGCCGACACCTACAAGGTCAAGGGCAACATCCACTGGCTTTCGGCCAAGCACGCCTACCAGTGCGAAGTACGGCTCTACGACCGCCTCTTCGCCAACCCCGCGCCGGGTTCCGGCGGACGCGACTTCCTCGACGACATCAACCCGGAGTCGAAGAAAGTCATCAGCGCCTGCCTCGAACCGGCGCTGAAGGAAGCGCAGGCCGAAGAGCGCTTCCAGTTCGAGCGCCACGGCTATTTCGTCGCCGACCGCATCGACTCGAAGCCCGGCGCGCCGGTGTTCAACCGCGCCGTGACGCTGAAGGATTCCTGGGTAAAGGGCAAGTAGAGCGCCGCCCGGCCATTCCCGGCACGCATGACGGGCGTGCAAAAAAATCGTTTGCGATGCACACGGGCGCTGCGTAGATTTCGTGTCGCGGCGGTACGGATGGGTCCGTATCGCGGCTACGAAAAATCCACGCCCCGGAGTCGCATCGCTCGATGATCCCGCATCAAACGCAACCGGCACCGCTTTCGGTGCAGACCGACGACGGCCATGTGCTGCGCGGATTCGTCTGGCGGCATCGCACCGCCGCCGACGGACGCCCGGTGGTCATCATCAACCCCGCCACGTCGGTGCGCTGCCGCTACTATGCGCGCTTCGCATCCTTCCTCCACCGTCACGGCTTCGACGTCGTCACCTACGACTACCGGGGCATCGGCGAATCGCGACCGGCCTCGCTGCGGGGTTTCCACGCCGGCTGGATCGATTGGGGCCGGCACGACTTCGAAGCCGTGCTGCGGCACACAGCGGCGGAATTTCCGGGGCAGCCGGTCCAGGTGGTGGCCCACAGCGTCGGCGGCGTGCTGATCGGGCTCGCGCCGTCGAATCATCTGGTCAGCCGCGTCTTCTCGATGGGCGCCCAATTCGCCTACTGGCGCGACTACGCGCAGCACCGGCGCCTGGGCATGCTCTTCAAATGGCATGTCGTCATGCCGGCGCTGACGGCCCTGTTCGGTTACTTTCCCGGCAAGCGGCTGGGCTGGCTCGAAGATACGCCGCGCGGCGTCGTGCGCGACTGGACGGCACGCCAGCCGCGCTTCGAGGACACCTACCGCCGCGGTTCGCGCGCGTTGAGCGACGCCGAACGGCGGGATATCGCGGCACGCTTCGCCGCCGTGCCGGGGCCGACCCTCGCGCTCAGCGTCGACGACGACGAGTTCGGCACGATTGCCGCGGTGCAGCGGCTGCTGCGCTACTACCGCAACAGCCCGACGACGCATCTCCACCTCGCCCCCGAAGCCGTCGGCCAGAAGGAGATCGGCCATTTCGCCTTCTTTCACAGCCGCTTCGAGCAAAGCCTCTGGCGCATTCCGCTCGAATGGCTGCGCGCGGGGCACGTGCCACCCGAGGTGCAACGCCACGTCCTCGCGCCGGCGCCCTGAAATCTCTTCAGCGCAAGCGGCGGTCCGCCACCGCCAAGGCCAGCCGCCGCCAGGTTTCGCGGCCCTGATGGATTGCCAGGCCGAGCGTGATGAGGCCGGCCCCGGCCCAGACGCGGGGACCGACGGCCTCGGCGTTGACGGCACGTCCCAGCAGCAGCGCCAGCACCGGGGTCACCAGCGTAATCAGCGCCACCTTGCCGGCGTCCATGTGCTTGATGACGTAGTAGTACAGCGCGAAACCCAGCACCGAGCCGAACACGCCGAGATAGGCGATGGCCGCGGCGGCCTTGGGCGGCAGCGTCGCCGGCAGCGCGCCGTCGACGCCGAACCAGGCCAGCACGAACAGCGGCACCGACACCAGCAGCGTCCCGGCGGTGGTCGCCAGCGGCGGGCTGTCGTCGCCGATGCGCTTGATCCACACCAGGCTGGCCGAGTAGATGGTCACGCCCAGCAGCAGCGCCGCGATGCCGGCCACGGCATGCTCGCCGGGCATCTCGCTGCCGGTGGCGAAGATCAGCGCCAGCCCGGCCAGCCCGAACAGAATGCCGGCCAGGCGCGCCGGCCGCAGCGCCGGCTCGTCGAGCCAGAACACCGCCAGCACGCCGGTGATCAGCGGCGTCAGTCCGAACAGCACCGACACCAGGCCGGAATGGACGTACTGCGCGCCCCAGTAGGTGCAGATCATCGCGCCGAAAGTGCCGAGGCCGCCGGCAAGGTAGGAGAGGCGCGCGCGCCGGTGCAGCGGCAGGCCGACGCGCCACAGCGCCACCAGCATCAGCGCCAGCGCGACGCCGATCACCATGCGCGCCATGACGGCGAAGGCGTAGCCGGCGCCGAGCGCGCTCCACTGGATGGCGAGTGGCGTGGTGGACCAGATCAGGATGATGGCGGCGTAAGCGATGGGCACGGACATGGCGACTTCCTCTTGACGATGCGGCACTGCGGGTAAATGCGGCCGCGAAAGAAAAAGGCCGCGAATCTTGTGGATTCGCGGCCTTGCTGGTTTCGGCGACTATCGGCTATCGACTCATCGCATCCCCAACTCCCCGGCCCCGAATCCACGGACCATGCGCCATGCGCGCAGGGCGCGACGGCGGGTCGGCAGCGGCAGCGGCAGCAGGCGGCTATGGGTTGAGGTAATCATGGCCGCATTGTCGCGGCCGGGCCGCGGACTTGTCAAGCGCATAACGACACCCGCTCGCGCACCAACGTCCCGAGCCGGCGGACGGCGGCGGCGATGGCGTCGTTCCAGGGATTGCCGCAGTTGAGCCGCAGGCAGTTGCGGTAGCGGCCGGAGGCCGAGAACAGTTGTCCGGGCATGAAGGCGATGCCTTCGGCCACCGCCTCGCGGTGCAGCGCCAGCGCGTCCACCTGCTTCGGCATCTCCACCCACAGCACGAAGCCGGCCTGGGGCCGCGACAGCAGGCACTCGGCGGGAAAATGTTCGGCCACGGCATCGCTCATGCGCGCCACCTGCCCGGCGTGGGCTCGGCGCGCGCGGCGCACCTGGCGGTCGAAGCCGCCGCCCTCGATGAATTCGGCCAGGGCGGCCTGCGGCATCGATCCGGTGACCCCGCTCGCCAGTGTCTTCAGCAGCGCCACCTGCGCGTGATGGCGGCCGGCGGCGACATAGCCGACGCGCAGACCGGGGCTGATGGTCTTCGAGAACGACGAGCACAGCATGACGTTGCCGCTCGTGTCGTAGGCCTTGATCGGCCAAGGCCGCACCGCGTCGAAGTGCAGGTCGCCGTAGATGTCGTCCTCGATCAGCGGCACGCCGCGCTCGGCCAGCAGCCGCGCGACGCGGCGCTTGTTCTCCTCGGGCATGATGCAGCCGAGGGGGTTGTTGGCGTTGGGCATCAGCAGGCAGGCCCTGACCGCGCCGTCGCGCGTCGCCAGTTCCAGCGCTTCGACGGAGACTCCGGTGCGCGGATGGGTCGGAATCTCCAGCGCCTTCATGCCCAGGCTCTCGATGATCTGCAGGAGCACGAAGTAGGTCGGCGATTCCAGCGCGATGGTGTCGCCCGGCCCGGCCACCGCGCGCAGGCAGAGGTTCAGCGCCTCGGTGCAGGAGTTGGTGACGACGATCTCGTCGGCCTCCAGCGCCCCGCCCCAGTCGAACGAGCGGCGCACGATCTGACGCACCAGGTGCGGATCGTTGTTGCGCACGCAGCTCCCCGCCGCCAGCAGGTCGGTGCTGCCGCGGGCGACCTTGCCGAACATGCGCTGCATGCGCTTCGACGGCAGCAGTTCCGGCGCCGGGTAGGCCGCACCCAGCGGCAGCACGCCCGGCTGCTCGTTGGCGTGCAGCACCTGCATCAGCAGTTGATTGACGCCGACGAAGGTCGGCCGCGCCAGCCGCCGCTGCGCCGCCGGCTCGGCGGGCACACGCCCGCGCCCGCGCACATAGAAGCCGGCCTGCGGCCGCGCCTCGATCAGCCCGCGATCCTCCAGCTGGCGCAGCGCCTGGAGCACGGTCGACACCGACAGGCGCTTCTGCACCGCCAGACGGCGCACCGACGGCAACCGGTCGCCGGGCTGCAACACGCGCGTGGCGATCAGGCCGGAAAACTCGTCGGCGAGGCGGTCGTACAGAAAGTCGGACATGGATGCATTCTCGGCAATGCCATGCAAGGGGAATAGATACAGCGGCAGCAAGATTCGAGCATAACAGTTTCGACAACCGGCAATTGTGATGGGCACAATTCTGCCGCACTGAGGCTGTCGCCGCGGTTTGGCGCCGGCTACGCTGACGGTGAATTTCCGCATGCGGCCGGGCGCGATCCGGCCGCCCGGCAAACCCGACGCATGGAGAGCGCGCCTATGGTCACCATCGCCCAGGAAACCCCTCTCGACCTCGCCACCGGCGAGCGCGACAGCACCGGCACGGCCGCCGCCCAGGCGCCGGAACCGGGAACGCTGCGTCTAGAGCACAGCCCGCCCGCCGCCGCGACGGCCGAGGACATCCGCCGCCGCTGGGCATTCCCGCCGCTGGCGGCGTTTCCGGCAACACTGATCCGCTAAGGGGGGCGCCATGACCACGACACGCGCCACCCCGGCTCCGGCGGCCAACCGCTGGCGGACGACATTGCGCGCCTGGCTCGCCGCCGTCGCCTGCGAGCCGGCCCGGCGCACGGTGATCGAAGCGCCGCGACTCGACGTCATCCTGCGCGAAAACTTCCCGCTGCGCCTCAGCGACGCCCGCGGCCGGCGCATCCTCTGCACCTCGGGCTGCGTCTGGATCACCGCGCCGGGGCTATTCGAGGATATCTTTCTGCACAAAGGCGACGCCTGGGAAGTGCCCGGCAACGACATGGTCCTGATCGAGGCGGTCGGCGGCGCGACGGCGGCGCTGCAACTGCCCGGCCGACTCCCGCACCGCGCCCGCGTGATAAGCTTTCACGGCATCATCTCAAGGAGCTGGTCATGGCCGGTGGCTGGGGCTGTCCGCACGAAATCGACGACGTCTGCACCAAGATAGACAACCTGCCCTGCGATCCGGGCATGAAGGGGTGCGTCCTGGCGGGGCGCTATGTTTTCGCCGACGAGGCCAAGAACGCCCGGCTGCGCGAAAAGAAGGCGCGCGAGGAAAAGGGCGGCGACGCCCCCGACGACTACAACGCCGGCGATCACCCGTGAAATAAATCCATGGACATGAAGACGATCAACTCCGGCAGGCTGCGCGCCATCGGCTACGATGCCCGCGCGCGCCTGCTGCGGGTGCAGCTCGACGACGGCAGCACGCTCCAGTACCGCGGCGTCGGCGACGAGGCCTGGCGCCGGCTCAACACCTCGGGTTCGGCCTGGAGCTACTACCGCGACAACATCGAAGAAGAATTCACCGCCCAGCGCATTTCCGGCGGTTCCGCCGCGGCGGAGCCGAAGAAGAACCCCCTCGACGACATCTGGCAGAAACCATGACGATCCGCAAACCCGACCCGCAGCAGAAACCGGCCGCCCCGACCAAGCCCGCCGTCAAGCCGGCCCCCGCAAAAGCCGTCGCAGCGAAGAAACCTGCGCCGCGCGCCGCACGCGGCAAGGAAGCACCGCGCCCGGCCGTCGCCGGCGACATCGGCCCCATCTCGTCCCAGGCCGGCATCGAGACGAACACCGTCACCCAGGCCGTGGATGCGGCCCTCGAAGCGCGCATGGAAGCGATGCGCGACATCATCTCCGGCGCCCCGGCGGAAGAATCCGCGGCGCTGCTCAAGGCCCTGCTCAAGCAGCAGCGCGCAGCGGCCGACCCGAACGCCATCCATCCCGACGAGGAGCTGGCGCCGGGCTGGCGCGACGGCGGCTATCCCTACCAGAACCTGATGTCGCGCCGCAGCTACGAACGCGAGAAGTACCGCCTCCAGGTGGAACTGCTCAAGCTCCAGGCCTGGGTCAAGGAAACCGGCCAGCGCGTGGTGGTCCTCTTCGAGGGCCGCGACGCCGCCGGCAAGGGCGGCACCATCAAGCGCTTCATGGAACACCTGAACCCGCGCGGCGCGCGCGTCGTGGCGCTGGAGAAGCCGACCGAGATGGAGCGCGGCCAGTGGTACTTCCAGCGCTACGTGCAGCACCTGCCGACCGCCGGCGAGATCGTCATGCTCGACCGTTCCTGGTACAACCGCGCCGGCGTCGAGCGCGTGATGGGCTTCTGCAGCGATGCCGAATACGTCGAGTTCATGCGCCAGGCACCCGAGTTCGAGCGCATGCTGGTGCGCCAGGGCATCCACCTCATCAAGTTCTGGTTCTCGGTGAGCCGCGAGGAGCAGCGCCGCCGCTTCAAGGAGCGCAAGGTGCACCCGCTCAAGCAGTGGAAGCTGTCGCCGATCGACCTCGCCTCGCTCGATAAGTGGGAGGACTACACCAAGGCGAAGGAAGGCATGTTCTTCTACACCGACACCGCCGACGCGCCATGGACCGTCATCAAGTCGGACTGCAAGAAGCGCGCGCGCCTCAACGCCATGCGCTACATCCTGCACCGCCTGCCCTACACCAACAAGGATACCGCCCGCATCGGCGCGCTCGATTCGCTGATCGTCGGCCGCGCCAACGTGGTCTACGAGCGCGGCGAAAAGCAGGGCGTCGCCATCCTCTAGTGCCCGCCGCTGATTTTGGGGTACTAGGAGCGCGATCCGGACCGGCGGTCGGTGACAAACGTCACCGGCCGTTCCGACCTCGGTCACCGACCCGGGCTGCGGCCGACGCTAGCATGCGTCCACCGCTGCAAGTCCGTCGGTCCATCATTCGAGGAGTTCCGCCATGTTCCGTTTCGCCCGCCCCGTCGCCGCCGCCCTGCTGACCCTGTCGTTCGCCGCCGGCGCAGCCGCCGAACCGTCGGCCCCCGCCAAGTCCCTCTACGACCGCCTCGGCGGCAAGCCCGCCCTGACTGCCGTGGTCAATGAACTGTGGGCGGTCGCGTCCACCGACACGCGCATCAACGCACGCTTCGCCCACACCAAGCCGGAAATCTTCGGCGGCCAGCTCGTCGACTTTCTCTGCCAGACCAGCGGCGGACCGTGCAAGTACCAGGGACAGGACATGAAGACCGCGCATACCGGCATGAGGCTGACCGATGCGGAGTTCGGCGCGCTCGCCGAAGACACGGTCATGGCCCTCGACAAGTTCAAGGTCCCGGCCGCCGAGAAGAACGAAGTCATGGGCCTGCTTGCCAGCCTCAAGGGCGACGTCGTCAATCGCTGACCGCCCGCCCGGCGCCGCCGCGCGGCGGCGCCGGCATTGTGGTCGGCCCCGGCACGGGGGAGAATAGGCGTCCTCCAACGCCGGCCGCCATCCATGTCCGTTACTCGCATCGAACAAGCCGCCTGGCTCCTTGCGGCCGTCGCCCTCTTCCTCGTCCTCAGGCTGCACCTGCTGCCGGCCCTGCTGGCCGGCCTGCTCGTCTATGAACTGGTGCACCTGGCGGCGCCGCTGCTGGCGCGGGGCCTGTCGAACCAGCGGGCGAAGATCGTGGCGGTGCTGCTGCTCGCCGTACTCGTCGTCGGCGGTGTCGGCGGCGCAACGGTGCTGGCCGCCGGCTTCTTCCACAGCGACAGCGGCGGTCTGGCTGCGCTGGCACAGAAGATGGCGGACATCCTCGAATCGTCGCGTCAATCGCTGCCGGCCTGGCTGGCGGCGTCTCTGCCCGACAGCGTCGACGGCATCAAGGATGCCGCCGCCCACTGGCTGCGCGAACATGCGGGCGAAGTGCAACTGTTCGGCAAGGAAGCCGGTCTGGCCCTCGCCCATGTCCTGGTGGGCTTGATCATCGGCGCGATGGTCGCGCTGCACGAGGCCTGCGCCGGCGAAGTGGCGCGACCGCTGGCGGCGGCGTTGACGGAACGGGCGCGGCGCCTGGCGGAATCCTTCCGCCGCATCGTCTTCGCCCAGGTGCGCATCTCGGCGATCAACACGGCCTTCACGGCCATCTACCTCGTGGCGGTACTGCCGCTCTTCGGCGTGCATCTGCCGCTGACGAAAACCATGGTCGCGCTGACCTTCGCCGCCGGCCTGCTGCCGGTGATCGGCAACCTGATCTCGAACACGGTCATCGTCGTCGTGAGCCTCGCCCATTCGCCGCAGACGGCGCTGGCCTCGCTGGCCTTCCTCGTCGTCATCCACAAGCTCGAATACTTCCTCAACGCGCGCATCGTCGGCGCGCAGATTTCGGCCAAGGCGTGGGAACTGCTGCTGGCGATGCTGGCGATGGAAGCGGCCTTCGGCCTGCCGGGCGTGGTGGCGGCGCCGATCTATTACGCCTACCTGAAGGACGAACTCGCTTCGAAAGGATTGGTTTAGGCCGGCCCAAGGAAAAGGGCCGCGCTGCGGCCCTTTTCGATGCGCGGCCCGGGATGCGGGCCGACTTTTACCCCTCCGGCGGAGGGGCGTTGGGTGGGGACATGATCCCCTAGCTTGCGTTCAGCGATGTCGTGGGTTTGTTCCCGTCCGGAGTGCCCTTCCCGCCATCCTGTGCCTTGTCGCCGGGACAGGCCGACGCAGCGGTGACGGCGAACAGCAATGCAACGACTCCGAAGATACGTTTCGTCATGCAGCGCTCCTTTCACGACACTCGGGAGTTTTCAATCTACGCCTTTGGCCGGCCGCCATCAAGTGGCAATCGCCAACCAAGTTTCGTCCGGCGCTTGCAAGCCTTTGCCACCTGTCGTAACTTCGGGTTATTCAAGGAGAAATACATGGCCGACATGACCGCCCTGCTGCAACCGCGCGTGCAAGACCGCGATGGCTTGACCGAGTTCATCGAAGACCTGATTGATCTGGTCCCCACCATCGAGCGCGACATCGCGCGGCTCAAGCGCACCCCGGACGACAACGCCATCGTCGCCAACCTGTTCCGCGCCCTGCACAACATCAAGGGCGACGCCTCGATCTGCAAGGTCGACGTCGGCGTGCTCGTCGCCCACCCGATCGAAACCCTGCTCGCCCGCCTGCGCAGCGGCGAGATCGCATTTTCCGAACTGCTGGCGGAAGTCATCCTGCTGGCCATGGACCGGCTGGAACTGGCGGTCGAAGCGCTCTCCGCCGGCAAGTCCTTCAGTCACCTGAAGATGGTGGAACTCGTCGGCGGCCTCGACGGCATGACCCAGGCGCCCGCCGCCGAACTCGACGAACTCTCGGTACGCCTGATCGAAGCCGTCACCGGCTTCCGTCCGGTGCGCGCCGCCACCCAGGTACGCGCGGTCGCCACCCATGCGACGCGCGGCGACGAGAGCGTGGCCACCGACCTCAAGTTCTTCCGCTCACTGGCACATCAATTCGAAGCCCGCTCGCCGCTGTTCAAGAGCCGCAGCAGCCGCATCCTGCGCCTCGCGCTCGACACCAACGCCGCGGCCGGCAGGCCCGTCGATCCGGCCCAGCTCGAAGCGGCCGTCTATATGCACGATATCGGCATGATGTTCCTGCCCGAGTCGGTCTGGCTCAAGGTCGGCCAGTTGAGCGACGAGGAAAAGCTGGCGCTGCGCGACCACCCCGCCTACGCCGCCGGTCTGCTCGAACGCATGAGCGGCTGGCAGGCCGCCGCCGAAATGGTGGCCCAGCACCACGAGATGGGCGACGGCGCCGGCTATCCGGGCCGGCTCCAGAACGGCGCCATTTGCGACGGGGCGAAAATCCTCGCCATCGTGGACGCCTTCGAGGCCGTCACGCTCAAGCACAGCCACCGCGGCCAGAGCCGCTCGCTGCTGCGCGCCATCGCCGAAATCAACGCCTGCGACAACCAGTTCGCGCCCGAATGGATAGGCCACTTCAATTCCGTCATCCGCCGCGTCGTCGAGGGTTGACCGGGCGCCAGGCCATCGCCGGGCGGCAGTTATAATTAGCGACTTTCGCCACCGCCGAGACATTCCATGCCGCCCGTCACCCTCTCGCGCTTCCTCATCGAGGAAGAACGCAACAAGCAAGTCATCGGTTCCGACCTGCGCTTCCTGGTCGAAATCGTTTCCCGCGCCTGCAAGGCCATTTCCATCGCCATCGGCAAGGGCAGCCTCGCCGACGTGCTCGGCGGCGCCGGCAGCGAGAACGTGCAGGGCGAAGCGCAGAAGAAGCTCGACGTCATCTCCAACGACATCCTGCTCGAAGCCAACGAATGGGGCGGCCACCTCGCCGCCATGGCCTCGGAGGAAATGGAAGACCCGCACCTGATTCCGCACCGCTACCCGAAGGGCGAATACCTGCTGGTGTTCGATCCGCTCGACGGCTCGTCGAACATCGACGTCAACATTTCCGTCGGCACCATCTTCTCGGTGCTGCGCTGCCCCGAAGGCGTGCCGGCCGTCGACGAGAAGGTCTTCCTCCAGCCCGGCACGCAGCAGGTCTGCGCCGGCTTCGCCGTCTATGGCCCGACCACGCTGCTGGTGCTGACCTTCGGCGACGGCGTGCAGTGCTTCACGCTCGACCGCGAGTTCGGCCATTTCGTCCTGACGCAGGAGAACATGCGCATTCCCGAGGACACCAAGGAATTCGCCATCAACATGTCCAACCAGCGCTTCTGGGAAGCGCCGGTGCAGCGCTACATCGACGAACTGCTCGCCGGCAAGGACGGTCCGCGCGGCCAGGACTTCAACATGCGCTGGGTGGCCTCGATGGTGGCCGACGTGCATCGCATCCTGAGCCGCGGCGGCATCTTCATGTACCCGATCGACAGCAAGACGCGTGCCCAGGGCGGCAAGCTGCGCCTGATGTACGAAGCCAATCCGATGGCCATGATCGTCGAGCAGGCCGGCGGCGCCGCCACCACCGGGCGCGAACGCATCCTCGACATCCAGCCGGCGAAACTCCACCAGCGCGTGCCGGTGATCCTCGGCTCGAAGAACGAAGTCGAGCGCGTCGCCGCCTACCACCGGGGCTGAACGCACCATGGACCTGCGCGGCTATTACGGTCTGCTGATCGACGACATCCCCGAGATGCGCTCCACGGTGCGCATCCAGCTCGCCGACGCCGGGCTGGAAAAATGCGACATGGCGCGCAACATCAAGGAAGCCGTCGACAAGCTTTCCGCCAATCGCTACGACCTGATCGTCTGCGACTACAACCTCGGCCAGGGCGCCGACGGCCAGCAGTTCCTCGAACTGGTGCGCCGCAAGCAGATCCTGCCGCTGACGACCGCCTTCCTGATGATTACCGGCGAGACCGGCTACGAGCAGGTGTCGACAGCGGCCGAATTCGCGCCCGACGACTATCTGCTCAAACCGTTCACCTCCGACACGCTGCACATGCGGCTCGACCGCATCCTCGAAAAGAAGGAAGCCCTGAAGCCGCTCTACCGGCACATGGGCGAACGCGGCGACCGCAAGCTGGCGCTGGCCGCCTGCGACGAGATGCTGGCGGCGAAAACCCGCTACAGCCTCGACGTCCTGCGCATCAAGGGCGAGCTGCTGCTGGCGCAGAAGCGCAACGACGAGGCCCAGGCGCTTTACGACGGCGTCCTGCAACAGCGCGCCACGCCCT
Organism: uncultured Rhodocyclaceae bacterium; assembly: GCA_964632965.1. GTDB lineage: Bacteria > Pseudomonadota > Gammaproteobacteria > Burkholderiales > Rhodocyclaceae > Nitricoxidireducens. Next base: position 15,999 of record CAZWFC010000021.1, on the reverse strand, counting down.
GGGCCGAGGTCGGCAAGGCGCGGGCGCTGGTCGCCGCCGGCAACGACGACGAAGCCAGGACCCAGTTGCAGCGCGTGCTGGAGGCCTATCCGAATTACCTCGCCGCCTACGACTCGCTGGCGCAACTGCTGGAAAAGACCGACAAGCCCGCCGCCCAGCAGATCGTCGAGCAGGCGCTCAAGGTGGCGCCCAGCACCCAGCGCCAGCGCCGGATCGGCGGCCTGGCCCTGGAGAACAAGGATTTCGGCCGCGCCGAGGAAGCCTTCAAGCGCACGGTCGAGAAGGACCGCACCGGCTTCTTCAAGAGCCACGACGACTACGCCGGTCTGGCCAAGAGCTGCGCCGAACAGGGCAAGACCCAGGAGGCGCTCGCCGCCGTCAAGGACATGGGCGTGCATTTCCAGCGCACGCCGGAACTCGCCGCCCGCCAGGCCGCGGTGGAAAGCCAGGTGCACACCCGCGCCGGCAATACCCGCGAGGCCTGGGCGGCGCTCGAAAAGGCGATGGCGGTGATGAAGGACGCCGAACTCGACCCGACCACCTCGCTCGAAATCGCGCAGGCCTGTTTCGCCGGCGGTCACGAAGAGGACGCCAAGCGCATCATCCAGACCATCGCCGAGGACAACCACGAAAACGAACAAGTCCTCGCCCGCGCACAATCGGTATTCGCCGCGGCGGGCCTGGGCGACGAGGGCACGATTTTCCTCGACGCCACGAAGAAACGCATGATCAAGCTCAACAACGATGCCGTCGGCCTGGCCAAGGCCGGCGACCTCGACCAGGCGATCGCCATGCTGCAGGAGGCCGCCGACCGCCTGCACAACAACGCCCAGATCGCGGTCAACGCCGCGCTGGCGCTGCTGATGCACATCCAGAAGAACGGCATGGACGCCGGCCGCCTCGGCCAGGCGCAACGCTACATCCGCCAGGCGCGGCTGGCCAACCCCGAGCACCCGAAACTCGCCGAAGTCGAAGCCTTCTACCGCAAGCTGGCGCCGCCCGAAACCGACACTCCGGGCGCGTGATTTCCCTCTCTGAACGGTCTCCCATGGACACCCTCGTCGCCGCCGCCATCCACGACGCCAAGAACGCGCTCAATGCCCTCAATGTCTGGCTGGAGACGGCCCGCCGCGAGCATCCCTCGACCGCGCTCGAACAGGCGCAGGCCACGGCCTCCCGCGTCTCGGCGCAACTGGTGGAATTGCTGACGCTCTACCGCGCCGACCAGGGCACGCTGCGGCTCGCCGTCGAGGATCACTACCTCGACGACTTCGTTGCCGACGTCATGGCCGAACTCGCGGCACCGCCGGACGGCATCGCCGTCGAGACGGCTTGCGCCGCCGCCGCTGAAATCGGCTCCTGGGCATTCGACGCCTACCAGGTGAAATTCGTGCTGCTCGACGCCTTGCGCAACGCCCTGCGCCACGCCGCCGGCCGCGTGCGGCTCGCGCTGGCCGCCGAGCCGGGCGGCGGCATCCGCTTCACCGTCAGCGACGACGGCGCCGGCTTCCCCGCAGAGATACTCGCCGGCGACGCCGGCGCCATGACGGAAACATCGAGCGGCCTGGGACTGTCCTTCGCGCGCCTGATCGCCGAACGCCACGCGACCCCGGCCGGGCGCCACGGCCGCATCGAACTCGCCAACGCCGACGGCGCGGTGTTCGCGCTGGTTCTGCCCTAGAGTTTTTTGGGTATTCGACATTCGCGATGAATTTGGCGCTGTGCAGAGGGGTGGCACAGTGCCGCCGCCCAAGCGCCTAGCCTGTATTCTTGGCGCCACGTACCGAGACGACAATTGCAGGGTTGTGATCCATGCCCATCAAGTTATCGAAACGCGAGACCGCCGCCTTACACGAACTGGCCAGCGAAGCGTGGGAGTCGGAACTCCACGACGCGTTGGAGGCCTTGTTCGAGGATTTTTGCCGCTGGGCGGACGACGGCTATAGCTCCTTCGAACTCTCCGAGCGAATTCATGAATTTCACGATGGCGCCTCCCGTGAGCTATACAAGCGCCATGCCGGCCTTCCACCGTTCGTAGCCGTTGCCCGCGCAATTGCCGAGGGCACCATTGACGAATCCGCACTGCCGCCTGAATTGCTGGAAAAGCTCGCTGACGAAATCGAGGCCCTCCGGAGAATCAACGGCGACTAGCGCTGGCGAGGCAATTCACAGACGATCCACGGGGCCGCGTCGCCCGCACCCAGCCGAACCAGGCTTCCCCGTCCGTATGAATGTCGATTGATAAGGAGACCGGCATCGGATAATCTCCATGTCATTCACGGCCTTATGGGGATTTCCTTCGTGTCCGTATTATTGGTAATAGTCCGGACGTTTTTGCGTCTGAATAACTGTTATGCATATGGAGAATCGCATGAGCGATGAGCAGCACAAAGCCCTAATTGCAGCCGCCGACTTCTTCAATCAATCGGCGCGAAAGCTTCTCACCATCGATGGTCGGCTTCACGCCGAAACACTGATTACATCCGTGGCAAGGATGGCCGGATCGATGATGTATCGAAGCTTCGACTTTGATAAAGCCATTGAGCCTGGCACTGCGGTGCTCTCCGATCAAGCGAATATTCATGGCCCCAAGCTCATGAACGTCATGTTTGCCACGTTGCAACAACTTGGGGATAAGGTTGGTCAAGACAATCTCAACAGCGAATACGCATCCGCAAAGTTCTCGCAACTTACGTTTCGAGAATCGCACGAGCGTCTTGCGCCGTTCTTTCTCAAGTATTGCGAGGTGACCCCAATGGCGTTTCAAGACGCCGCTTTGGGTGCAGCCATCGCCACCGGAATCCTCGTTCACGACTGTCGCGAGGTACTGTCCGCTGATAAAGGGAGCGCCGTTGCGGTGTACGGCTTTGTCGAAGGTACAAAGACAGCACCATTTCCTTTGGCTTCAGGCGAGAATCCGTCGCCATCGTCAGCTGCTTCGCCCGAAAAAAAGAAGCCCTGGTACAAGGTGTGGTGACATATGCATAACCCTGCGCTCAACCGGACCTGCGCGAAAAGCCGCGCAGGCCGGTTAGCTCCACGTTGGGGGTTTCAAATGAACGTCTGCTTCCTATCCGGTAGGAATATCGAATGAAGGCTCGTTTTCTATCCTCGGTTGTTTACGTCGCGACGCTTGCATTCAGCCAATGCGTTTGCGCCGACGAGATTGACGGGAGAGCCGTTGCGTTTGTGAAGTCCTATTCGGATGTATGCCTCAGGAATCTTCCCGATTTGGAGGGGCTCCGCACTCGACTATCTGCCAATGTTCCCAAGTTCCCGCCAGCCCAGGCAGCGCATTTTCTGGAGGGCAACGAAGGTGATGCTTGGTCTGTCCCCTCAAAGGAATATGCGGGCAACTTTGTCTTGACTCTATGGGCAAAAAAGAACTTCTGTGCGTTATTCGGTCGGCGCGCAAGCCCGCAAGATACGGAGAAGCTCTTCGTACAGTTGGTTGAGAAAGCGCCTCAACCGTTTGTATCCGAGCGTAAGGAGGACACGTGGGCGGAGGCGGCCCCGAATGGCAAGCGCCACACTATTTCCTATGTTTGGTCCATGCCAGATGCGAAAAGGAAGTTTCTTTTCACGCTGACAACGGCGGATTCAGACAATGCAGATCTCCAAGCGCTCGCGTCCGCGGCGATCATGTCAGAGTAGAAACCATGGGTAGCCTGAGACCCCCAACCCTGCGGTGCAGGGGTCTTCCATATCCGCGTATGGCTTTTTATATTGCCAAGTGCTAGGCTCCATCCATGGCACCCAACCGCTTTGATTGGGATCCGGACAAGGACGCCGAAAACCAGCGGAAGCACGGAGTGTCCTTCTCCCGCGCCCAGTACGCCTTTGCGGACTTGCAGCGCGTGATTGCCAGGGACCTCACTCACAGCCAAACCGAAGAGCGGTTCTATTGTTTCGGCGCAGTGGATGGTGGCGTGCTCACGGTGCGGTTCACCTACCGCGCTTCGGTTATTCGAATCATCGGCGCCGGCTATTGGCGCAAAGGAAAGGCCATCTATGAGCGCGAAAACGAAGTTTCAGAGTAGGGCAATGCCGGCGAAGCAGGCGTCAGCCGGAGCCAAAATCAAATACACCGATGAACCTCTCGGCAAGGTTCAGGTGGTTCCCGACTTCCTTCCCTCGCCTGCCGAATTGGCGTTTCGCGAAGAAGGGGTGAAAGTAACCTTGGCGCTGAGCAGGAAGAGCGTCGAGTTCTTCAAGTCCGAGGCTACCAAGCATCACACGCAGTACCAACGCATGATCCGTCGGCTCATCGACGCTTATGTCGATGCCCAGGCCTCGCCTCGTGCATAAAGCCGCGCGAGGCCGGGTACCTCTGCGTCGGAAAACCGTGGCTGGCAGGCATGGGCACCGAACTGTCTGTCGGGAATCAATTCCGACGGTGTAACGGCTCCGCCGATTTAGCGCATTGCGCCATGCCGTTCGGATATCGTGCTCAGGATTTGCCTATCCGGGTTCCTATGCCGGGGCCGGTCCGGACGGGTCCGCGGCCTCCTCCGGCGCCTGCCATTCGAAGCTGCCGCTGCTGCCGGAAAACAGCCGCGACGAAACGTCGCCCGCTTCGCGCAGGCGCTTGTGCAGTTCCTTGGGCGGCAACTGCGCCAGGGGCTTGTCCTCGAACGACGGCCGCAGCGTATGCACCTGCGTGTCGCCGGTGACGGCCGCTATCGTGCAGGCGATTCCCCGCGCCGCCGCCATCCGCTCCTGGCCCAGCGCGACGATTTCCGCATCGGTATCGGTCAGTTCCTGGCGCGCGGCCTGGAGTTCGCCGTTGAGCGCGGCAAACCGGCGCAAGGTCGGCGCCAGCCGGGTCAGCAAGGCCTGCCACTGGGTCTGCTGCGCCGCGCTCATGACCAGTTCCTTGCTCTTCACCCGCGGCTGGATGGCAAGATAGGTTTTCATGTCGGGCAGGCCGGCAAGTTCCTGGAACTCGATGCCGCATTTTTCGATTTCGGCTTCGATCTCGGCGCGGGTTTCCCGCAGCCGGCCCGCCTCGCGGTCGTAGTGCGTGAGGTCGGGCAGCAGCATGGTGAGGTTGGTCGCCTCGTCCTTGCGCATGCCGGAATTCTTCAGCACGACTTTCTTGGCGGCGATGGCGCAACCTTCCGAAGATTCGATCTCGACGTCGTCGGCGACGATCTCGCAGCGGATCGCCCGCCCCAGCCGCACCTTGTCGGCGATGATGAGACAGGTTTCGGCATGGTTGGCGGTCACCGTGCCCCCGCGCGACTCCAGGGTCGAGCGCGATGCGCCGGCCTCGACGAACACTTCCCCGCCGGCGTTCTGGATGCTGCCGCCGCTGATGTTCCGCTTCAGCGTGACGACGCCGCCGTCGGAAACGATGTTGCCGAAGACGTCGGCGAGGAACGTCATGTTGTGGCCTTCGATGCTGCGATTCTCCTGCACCTCGCCGTGTTCCTCGTACTCGTCGCCGGCCAGCGAAAGGTCGCCGGTGGTGCGCATGCTGACGCCCTCGCGGCTGACGATCTTGTCGATGACGGAAATCTGGCCCGACTGCGCATCGATGTTGAGGAAGCCGTCCGCGACGGCGACGACGCACTCGCCAGCGCCGTCCTTGATCACCGTGGTGCCGGGACCGGCCAGCGTCTGGATGTCGAAATCCTTGATCGCCGCCGGCTCCAGTTCCTTGCCCTGCACATCCCAGCCCGAAATTCCGTCCAGGCGCGGCACCTTCTTGAACAGCCGCGTGCCGGCGGTGACCTGGGGAAAGCGGTTGCGGTAGTGGTGCAGGTCCATGCGGCCGTTGGGCAGCAGGCGCGGAGCGTCGTCGCGGTGCAGCAGGTCGGTCTGCTCGTCGACGCTGGCGTCCTTGCCCTGGGTCGGCGGCTTCATGCTGGCGATGGCCAGCCGCTCGGCCTTGTCGCGGGCGATGGCCTCGCGCACCGCCCTGGCGTCGATGCCGTAGCGCAGGTTCTTGTCCCAGAGCGCGGCGATGAATTCGTCGAAGTCGGCATACAGCCGCTCGCTCACCGTGCGACGCCCCGAACCGTCGGGGGCCTCGGGGTCGTCGACTTCGCGCTCGACGCTGATCTGCTCGAACAGGTACTCGGCGGCCTTGCCGCCGTCGAGGATCTTGACGCCGCGGTAGATGCCGCGCCGCTCGTCGGGAAAGGGCACGATGTCCTGCGCCAGGCGCACCTGCGGCGGCTTGCCCTTGCGCTTGAACTCCTGCAACTGGCGATCGATGTCCGCCGGTTGCCAGTTGAACAGCAGGTCGAGGAAGAGTTCGTAATCGAGATCGACGAAGCGGGCCCCGGCAGCGAACACGCGCTCGACGAACTGCAGGACCAGGGCGCGCGAATCGATGGCGAGCAGGTCGATATACAGCCCGTCGGAGCGCCGGCTGATGAAACCCGGCAGCAGCAACTGGCCTTCCTTGAGCTCGGCGACGTTGCCGATGGCGGACGGTTCGGTCATAGTGCCCTCAGGCGTTGTCCGGCCGCAGCCAGGGTGTCTTCGTTCTTGGCGAAGCAGAAGCGCACGACGCGATGGTCGTCGCCGCCGGGATAGAAGACGGAAACCGGGATGGCCGCCACGCCGTGCTCGACGGTGAGGCGGCGGGCGAATTCGGTATCCGCTTCGTCGCTGATCGCGTCGTAGCGCGCCAGCTGGAAATAGGTGCCGTGGCAAGGCAGCGGCTCGAAGCGCGACCCCGCCAGCTCGGCGCGCAGGAAGTCGCGCTTGGCGCGGTAGAAATCGGCCAGGGCGAGCGCGAAGCCGGGCTGCGCGCGCATGAAATCGGCGAGCGCCAGCTGCATCGGGTGGTTGACGGCGAAGACCACGAACTGGTGCGCCTTCCTGAATTCGGCCATCAGTTCGCGCGGCGCCAGGCAATAGGCGATCTTCCAGCCGGTGATGTGGCAGGTCTTGCCGAAACTGGAAACGACGAAGCTGCGCTCGGCCAGACCCGGGTAGCGGGCGACGCTCTCGTGGCGTCCGGCGAACACCATGTGCTCATAGACCTCGTCGGCGAGCACGACGATGCCGGTGTCGCGCACCAGCCCGTCGAGCGCCGCCATGTCGGCGGCCGACCAGACGGTGCCGCTCGGATTGTGGGGCGTATTGACGACGATCATGCGCGTGCGCGGGCCGATCAGCGCGCGCACCTCGTCCCAGTCGGGAAGGTAGTCGGGGAAGCGCAGCGTGGCGTAGACCGCCTTGCCGCCGTTCAGCTCGATGGCCGGCACATAGGAGTCGTACACCGGGGCAAAGACGACGACCTCGTCGCCGGGGCGCACGCAGGCCGCGATCGCCGTGAAGATGCCCTGGGTCGCGCCGGCCGTGACGGTGACTTCGGCCTCGACGTCGTAGCTCGCGCCGTAGAGGTCCACCACCTTCTGCGCAATCGCCTCGCGCAGCGGCAAGGCCCCGGCCATCGGGGCATACTGGTTGTGGCCGGCCGCCATGTGGTGCGCGACACGCTCCGGCAGCCAGGGCGGCGGCGAGAAATCCGGGAAGCCCTGCGACAGGTTGATCGCGCCATGCTCGGCGGCAAGCCGCGACATGACGGTGAAAATGGTCGTGCCTACAGTCGGCAAGCGGGTCGGGGGTGGTACGAAAGTCATGGAACGATTATGCCGCATCCCGCCCCGGCCGCAAGCCCTACCCTGGAATAGGGTTGCAACCGACAAAAAAAGGGGGCTTTCGCCCCCTCGAAATCGACATCCAACCAGGATCAATACACGTCGTGCTGCGTGTTGTTGATGTTGAACTTGCCGGTCGGCGTGACCAGCCGGGGATCCTTGATGACGGCCTTCAGCTTGCGCGTCCTGTCGTCGACCACCACCAGCGCCGAGACCTTGTCCTTCGCGCTCCAGACCGAGAACCAGACCTCGTCGCCGGCCTTGTTGTATTCCGGCTGGACGATGCGCTTGGCGCCGTCGTCGGCGATGCCGGCCCATTCCCCGATCGGCAGCACTTCGTAGCCCTTGTCGAGATTGCCGATGTCGAACACGGCGATCGACTGGCTGTTCCTGGCTTCCGGATTGAGCGGCGTATCCACCCACAGGTTGCGCGACTGCGGATGGGTCTTGATGAACAGCGAGCCGCCGCCCTGCGCCTTGAGCGTCTGCACCACGCGCCAGGCCTGTTCCTTGTGCTTCTTCGGATCGGTGCCGATCAGGCTGACGGTCTCGTCGCCGAGATGGCTGGTCGCCCAGACCGGGCCGAACTTCGGATGCACGAAGTTCGCACCGCGGCCGGGATGCGGCACCTTGCCGACATCGACCAGCGCCGCCAGCTTGTCTTCCTTGGTGTCGACGACGGCGATCTTGTTCGAGGCATTGGCCGCGACCAGGAAATAGCGCCCGGTCGAGTCCATGCCGCCGTCGTGAAGGAACTGGGCCGCGTTGATGCTGGTGACCTTCAGGTTCTCCAGGTCCTTGTAATTGACCACCAGGATCTTGCCGCTCTCCTTGGCATTGACGATGAACTCGGGGTTGAAGTGCGAGCCGACGATGGACGCGACGCGCGGCTCGGGATGGAACTCCTGGGTGCCGACCGTCATGCCGCGCGTCGACTCGATGCGCAGGGGCTTGAGCGAGTCGCCTTCCATGATGACGAACTGCGGCGGCCAGTAGGTGCCGGCGATGGCGTACTTGTCCTCGTAGCCCTTGAACTTGGAAGTCTCCACCGAGCGCGCTTCGAGGCCGACCTTGATCTCGGCGACGTTGGTCGGCTGCGGCATCCACAGGTCGATCAGGTTGATGCGCGCGTCGCGGCCGATGACGTAGAGGTAGCGGCCCGATTGCGACATGCGCGAGATGTGCACCGCGTAGCCGGTCTTGATGATCTGGAGAATCTTCTTGGACTTGCCGTCAATCAGGGCGATCTCGCCGGCGTCGCGCAGGGTCACCGAGAACAGGTTGCCGAGGTCCAGGTCGTTCATCTTCTTCGTCGGCCTCTGGCTCGGCGGCACGAACACCTTGAGCGAGGCCATCATCTCCTTCATGCCCCATTCGGGCGGCGTCGGCGGTTCCTGCTGGACATAGCGCGCCATCAGATCGACCTCGGCGTCGGACAGTTCGCCGGAGGTGCCCCAGTTCGGCATGCCGGCGGGCGAGCCGTACTTGATGAAGACCTTCAGGTACTCGGTGCCGTTGGCGATGGTCTTGTCGGTGGTCAGCGGCTTGCCGGTCGCGCCCTTGCGCAGCACGCCGTGGCAGCCGGCGCAACGCTGGAAGTAGATGTTCTTGCCCTTCTCGAACTCCTCCCTGGTCATCGGCGGCGCCTTGGGATTGATGTTGTGGTGCATGGCCGTGTCGCCGACCGGAGAGGAATCGCCGGCCTGGTAGGTTCTCTCGACGCCGCTCCTGGGCTCCCTGGCCCCGTCCTGCGCACCGGCGCCGGCCATGTGCGCCGCGAATGCGGCGTACAGGCACAGTTTTGCAAGTTTCATTTTGTCCCCTTTGTTTTCAAGAAAATCCGTCGCCGCCGGCAACGCTGGCCGGATCGGGCGCAATGCAGAAAGTCCGGGCTAGCCGGAAGGCATCCTCCGCGTCGGCCAGGTCTTCGACAGATCGCACGGCTGCGCCGACACGCAGAGCTGCGCCCGGCAGATGCCCAGCGATTCGAAGAGGGGCGCAATGGCGGCCGAGCAGCAGGCGATTTTCGCCCCCTTCCTGGCGGCGCTGGAGACGATGCCGGCGCCCGCGATGCTGGCGGCGCCGACGCCGGAGAGGTCGAGCTTGCGGCAGCCACGGACGCCCGCCGCGAATTCCTTCATCGCCGCCAGCGTCAGGCTGCCATGGACGGCCAGGGTGTCGCCCTTGACTTCCGCCATCAGGAAACCCAGCGTTTCCGCTTGCCGGACGACTTGCTCCATCGATTCGAGCGACTCGATCCGGATGCCGACACGCGGGAAGAAGCGGTCGACGAACCGGACCGCACCCTGTAGTTCGAGCCTCTCGCCCGACATATCGACGTCGATGCGGACACGCATCCCGCTGGCGAAACAACGGCGATCGGCGCGTATTCCCATGCCCGCCGTCGACACGTCTACGATCGTGGCCGCCGACCGCTGGCCGTCATCGTGCCGCACCAGGGCGGCGTAGCGGGAGCTGGAAGCCTTCCAGCGCGGGGTCATGCGGCGTTCGGTTGCCATTGCGCCACCTCCTTCACCGGTCTTGCATTCAGGGCAGGACGACCGGGCACGGCGTCTTGCGGACATCGCCGCCGGGAGCGACGCACTGCGGCTGCCGGCACAGCACGAACCCGGACGACCGGCAAAGCCCGAAGAGCTGCGTCCGGATGTCGTCGCCGATGTTCAGCGACGGCGGCACCGGCCAGGTCGCCACCAGTTCCAGCAGGCCGCGCACCTCTTCCGCCTGCTCACGGACAGCTGCGGAACACGCCGGCGAGGCGGCCAGCCGGCGGACGTTTTCGGCAACTTCGCGTGATGGACGAGTCATGTTTTCGCGGTCGGCCGGACAAATGCGTCGGTGCCTGCGTCGAACCCTTGCTCCCGACTTCCCATCATGTCCATGCGCCAAGTGGTGTCAAATTTCGGTGCCTGGAGTTTAGGAGCGTTGTTTAATATTCAACAAGCGATATTTATTGGTGTTAAATATCGAACATTCAAATATATTGGTTTGATTCCATGGACATCGAACTGGCCAGAACCTTCCTCGCGGTCGCCGCCACGGGCAATTTCGTCGGCGCGGCGGCGCGCCTGCACATCACGCAATCGACCGTCAGCGCCCGCATCCAGACGCTGGAATCGCAGATGGCGGCGCGCTTGTTCCGGCGCGGACGCGGCGGCGCGGAACTGACGGCTGCGGGACAGCGCTTTCTGCGCCATGCGAAGACCCTGGTGCGCACGCTGGAACAGGCGCGCAACGAGGTCGGCCTGCCCAGCGGCTTCAGCGGCATGCTGACGCTGGGCGGACGCAGCGCCCTGTGGCACGGCTTTCTGCCGAACTGGGTCGGCTGGATGCGCGAGGCCATTCCGGATCTCGCGCTGCGTCTGGAAGTCGGCTTCGAGGAAGCCATCATGGAGGACCTGATGCAGGGCACCGTGGACATCGGCGTCATGTACACCCCGGAGAGCCGGCCGGGGCTTGCCGTCGAGCACTTGTTCGACGAATCCCTGGTGCTGATCACCAGCAAGCCGGATTGTCCGTGGCCGGACCCCGACTACATCCACGTCGACTGGGGTCCGGAATTCCTGGCGCAGTTCGGTTCGCGCGTGCCGGGCGCGGGCACGCCGTCGCGCAGCGCCAATATCGGCTGGATCGGCCTGCCCCTGATCGAGGCCTACGGCGGCTCGGCCTATCTGCCGCTGCGCACGGTACGCGAGGCGCTCGATCAGGACCGGCTCTGGCTGATCGACGCGGCCCCCGTCATCGCTCTGCCGGTCCACATGGTGTTCCCGACGGACCGGGACGAACCGCACCTGGCGCGCGCGGTGCAAAAACTCCGTTCGCTGGGGGCCGAGGAACGCGCCAGGTAGACGGTCGATCCTGCCGCGTCGGCGCACGGGATGCCGGCGCGCGCATGGCCGCAGCCGCCGCGCACGCCGGATGCGAAACGAATCAGTCGATCGCCAGCAGTTCCACTTCGAACACCAGCGTCGCATTGGGCGGAATCACGCCGCCGGCGCCGCGCGCGCCATAGCCCAGGTTGGGCGGAATCGTCAGCTTGCGCACGCCGCCGATCTTCATGCCCTGCACGCCCTCGTCCCAGCCGGCAATGACGCGCCGCCCGCCGAGCGGGAAATCGAAGGGCTCGTCGCGGTCCTTGCTCGAATCGAACTTGGTGCCGTCGGTCAGCCAGCCGGTGTAATGGACCGAGACATGCTGGCCGGCGCCGGCTTCGGCGCCGGTGCCGACGTTGATATCCTCAATGACAAGACCGCTGTCGGTGGTGATCGGGGAGCTCATGGGGGTAATCCTCTATCGGGTCTGAATGGACCGGGCATTATCCCGGAAACGGCCGGACTCAGGCCAGCAGCTTGGCGATCGCCGCGCCGACCTTGTCCGGGGAGAAAGGCTTGAGGATGTAGCCGCGCGCGCCCAGCTTGCCCGCCTGCATGATCGCCTCGCGCTCGGCGCTGCCGGTGATCATCAGTACCTTGATTCCGGGATGGGCGCCACGGATCGCCTGCAGGGCCTCCAGCCCGGTCATCACCGGCATGTCGATATCGAGGCAGACGATGTCGGGCCGCCGCGCGGCGACCAGTTCGACGGCCTGCCGGCCGTCCGCCGCCTCGCCGACGACCTCGACGGCGGCCTTCTCCAGGATGGCTTTCAGCAGCAGGCGCATGGTGCCGCTGTCGTCGGCGATGACCGCCGTCGCCCGGGCCGTGGCGACGGTGAGCGTGGCGGCCGCCGGCTTCGCCGCACGCAGCAGGCCTTGCGCATGGACGACGTGGCGCAGTTCCCGGACGATGCGCTCGGGCGAGAACGGCTTGCGGATGAAGCCCGCGGCGCCGGCGGCGGCGGCATCCCGTTCCAGGTCGGGTTCCATGCTGCCGGTGATCATCACCACCGCGACATGGGGCGTCGCGGCGTGCACGGCCTTGAGCAGATCGATGCCGTTGCTGTCGGGCAGGTTGTAGTCGAGGCAGACGATGTCCGGCTGCAGTTGGGCGATGGCGTCCGCCAGACCGGCGCCGCTGGCCAGCTCGCCGAGGACCTTGTAGCCTTCCTCGACCAGCAGGGTGCGCAGCAGGCTGCGCACGGCGGCGGCATCGTCGACGATGAGAATTTTGACGGAACTGGCGTCTGGAGCGTTCATGGCTGAGTTACCGGAAGGATTCGCTGCGGCGCGGAGCGGCCGCCGTCAGTTCAGCACGGCCGGCGCGAACAGGCTGTCGGCCTGCTCCGGCGCCAGCGGCCGCGAGAAATAGTAGCCCTGGAACTTGCTGCAGCCGAGGCCGATCAGCGCGGCGAGCTGGGCGTCGGTTTCGACGCCCTCGGCGAGGAGGTCGAGTCCGAGGCTGCGCGCCAGGCCGATGATGGCCGCGACGATGGCGGCGTCGTCCTTGTCGTCGGTGAGGTCGCGCACGAAACTCTGGTCGATCTTGAGCTTGTGCACCGGGAAACGCTTGAGGTAGGCGAGGCTCGAATAGCCGGTGCCGAAGTCGTCGATGGCGAGGCGCACGCCCATCGCCGCCAGCGCTTCGAGCTTGGCGAGGGTTTCGTCCATGTCGTGCATCAGCGTCGACTCGGTGATTTCGAGTTCCAGCAGCGTCGCCGGCTGGCCGGTCTCGGCGAGGGCGGCGCGCACCGAGTCGACCAGGTCGGCCTGGCGGAACTGGCGCGGCGAGAGGTTGACCGAAACCGGCAGCAGCGGCCGGCCCTCCTCCTGCCAGCGCCGGTTCTGGCGCAGCGCCTCGCCGAGCACCCAGGCGCCGATGGGCAGGATCAGGCCGGTCTCTTCGGCGATGGGAATGAACTCGCCCGGCGAGATCATGCCGTGCTCGGGGTCCTGCCAGCGCAGCAAGGCCTCCATGCCGCAGACGGTCTTGGTGTGCAAATCCACCAGCGGCTGGTAGTGCAGGCGCAACTGGCCGGCATCGACGGCCATGCGCAGGCGGTGTTCGAGCTTGAAGAAACGCTCGGCCTCGGTGTTCATGCGCGAGGTGAAGAACTGGAAGGTGTTGCGGCCTTCGTCCTTGGCGTGATACATGGCCGTGTCGGCGTTCTTCATCAGCGTGTAGGCATCCGCCCCGTCGTCGGGATAGACGGCGATGCCGATCGAGGGCGTGGCCCGCAGCGGATGGCCTTCGAGCACCACGGCCGGGGCCAGCGCATTGAGGATCTTCTCCGCGACGATGACCGCGTCGTCGGTGCCGGCGATCTCCTGCAGGATGACCACGAACTCGTCGCCGCCGAGGCGCGAGACGGTATCGACGGCGCGCACCACGGCGCGCAGGCGTTCCGCCACATGTTTGAGCAGCTCGTCGCCGATATGGTGGCCGAGGGTGTCGTTGATGCTCTTGAAGCGGTCGAGGTCGAGGAACATCACGGCGACGTGGCTGTCGTTGCGCGCCGCCTGCACCAGCGTCTGGCCGAGACGGTCGAGCAGCAGGGCGCGGTTGGGCAGGCCGGTCAGCGCATCGTGGTGGGCCATGTGCCAGATGCGCTGTTCGGCCTGCATGCGCTCGAAGATCTCGCCCTGCAGCTGGGCGTTGGCGGTGGCGAGCTCGGCGGTGCGCTCGACGACGCGCACTTCGAGTTCGTCCTTCGTGCGCAGCAGTTCCGCCTGCGCTTCGCGCCGCTCGGTGACGTCCTCGAAAATCCAGATGACGTCGAAGTTGTTGCCTTCCGTTTCGCCGACGCGGCGTCCGGTGGTGCGCACCCACAGCAGGCTGCCGTCCTTCTTGACCACCGGCTGCTCGCCGATATGCACCTGGCCGCGCAGGATGACGTCGTAGGCGCGGGCGCCGAGCGCCAGGTAGTCGTCCTCGCTGGAGAAGAAGACGCGCGTCGAACGGCCGGCGAGCTCGCCCGGCGCCCAGCCGAAGATTTCCTCCAGGCGCCGGTTGCAGCGCTGCACGTGGCGGTTGCGCACGAACAGGATGCCGACGGCGGCATTGTCGAAAATCATCTCCTGCTCGGCCAGCGCATGGCGGACCGTGGCCGCAGCCTCGCGTTCCGCCGTGATGTCCTCCATCAGCCAGACCATGCCGGCCGTCGGCCGCAGCTGGTCGAAGGCGCGCCCGCTGAAGCGCGCCCAGAATGTGCTGCCGTCCTTGCGCGCCACCACGCGCTCGTGGCGGTGGATGTTGCCCGCGCCGAGGTCGGCGTAGATGCGCCGGCCCATTTCGTCGAACTCCTCGTCGCTGACATACATGAGGCGGGCGGATTTCCCGGCCAGTTCGCCGCCGCCGAAGCCGAGCAGGGTTTCGAAGCGGCTGTTGCAGCGGACGATGACGCGTTCGCGCATGACGGCGATGCCGATCAGCGCCGTCTCGAAGATCGTGCCCAGTTCCTGCATCGAGGTTTCCAGGGCTTCGCGCATCAGGCGGTCGACGGTGACGTCTTCCATGATCCAGATCGTGCCGTCCTGGGGCTGCTGCGGATTGACCGCCTTGGCCGACAGCCGGCACCAGAACAGCGCGCCGTTCTTCCGCCGCAGCTGGATTTCGGCCTGATAGGGCTTGCCCGCCGC
Organism: uncultured Rhodocyclaceae bacterium; assembly: GCA_964632965.1. Lineage (GTDB taxonomy): Bacteria > Pseudomonadota > Gammaproteobacteria > Burkholderiales > Rhodocyclaceae > Nitricoxidireducens. Next base: position 849 of record CAZWFC010000021.1, on the reverse strand, counting down.
CAGGATCGGCCCGGCCTGGGCGCCCACCGCCTTGTAGTCGTCCGTGGTCGGATAGAGTTCGAGCGCCGCCAGGCCGATGAACTCCTCGTGGCTGTAGCCGAACATCTGGGCGCACAGCGGGTTCGCCTGCCGCACCACCCGGTTGCGCGAAAACAGGATGCCGACGGTGGCGTTTTCCAGAATGGCCTGAAGCTCGATCAGTGCCTGGGCCGTCGTCTTGCCCCTCGTCCCCATCACCGGCGCCATCAGGTCTCCAGTACCCGCAGCAGGCTGGACGTGTCTTCCCGTCCCCAGCCGTTGCCCATCAACGCATTCAACTGCTGCCAGACCTGGCCGGAAACCGGCAGCGGCGCGCCGAGGCGCGCCGCCTCGGCCATGAACAACGCATAGTCCTTGTGATGCAGCCGCGCCTCGACGCCGGCCGCGAAATCGCGCGCCGCCATCTTGCCGCCGAAGAAATCGAGCACGCGCGAGCCGGCCGAACCGGCCGTCAGGGCGCCGCGCACGCGGCCGAAGTCGATGCCGTGGGCCGCCGCCAGGCGCGCGGCCTCCGCGCAGGCCTGGATCGCCGCGACCATCGTCATCTGGTTGCAGGCCTTGGCCACCTGGCCGGCGCCGCTGGGACCGATGTGGACGACGGTCTTGCCGAGCACGTCGAGCAGCGGCCGCGCCCGCTCCAGGGCGGCCGCCGCGCCGCCGACCATGATGGACAGCGTGGCGTCGCGCGCGCCGGCCGCGCCGCCGGATACCGGCGCCTCCAGGGAATCGCCGCCGCCCGCCGCCCCCCGTTCCCCCAACCCGCCGGCCGCCCCAGGCCCCGACGTGGCGGTGGCCCAGATGAGGGTACCC
>CAZWFC010000020.1:0-28485 GCA_964632965.1 uncultured Rhodocyclaceae bacterium | reverse complement strand
GCAGGCAGCGCGACAGCACCGTCACCGGAATCTTCTGCGGATCGGTGGTGGCGAGGATGAATTTGACATGCTCGGGCGGCTCTTCCAGCGTCTTCAGCATGGCGTTGAAGGCATGGCCCGAGAGCTGGTGCACTTCGTCGATGACATACACCTTGAAGCGGCCGCGCGTCGGCGCGTAGGTGGCCTTGTCGAGCAGGCCCGTCATGTCCTCCACGCCGCGATTCGAAGCGGCGTCGAGCTCGATGTAGTCGACGAAGCGCCCGCTATCGATCTCGGTGCAGGAGGAACAGGTGCCGCAAGGCGTCGAGGTGATGCCGCTCTCGCAGTTGAGCGCCTTGGCCATGATGCGCGCAATGGTGGTCTTGCCGACGCCGCGCGTCCCCGTGAAGAGGTAGGCGTGATGCAGGCGCTGCTGGTCGAGGGCATGGGTCAGCGCCTTGACGACGTGTTCCTGCCCAACCAGAGTGGCGAAGGATTTGGGGCGCCATTTGCGCGCGAGGACCTGTGAGCTCATGGGATGGATTCTAGCAAAGACGAAAAGGGCGCCCCGGCAAATGCCGGCGCGCCCCGCGCCATGCGCCGAAAACGCGCGTCGTTAGCCGTGGTGATGATGGTCGGATGCCGCACCCTTGCCCTGCGGCGCCGCCGGCTTGCCCATCGGCGGCTTCATGCCGCCGCCGAACACGCCCTGCTTGTCGGCAACGGTCTTCTGCTCGGGGGTCAACGCATCGTAGAGTCGCTTGAAGGACTCGCCGGTCGATTCCATCGCCGCCATGCGCTCCTTCATCATGCCCATCATCTGAGCCATGCGCTCGGGCGCCGTCATCGGCTCCTGGGCCTTTTCGCGCATCGTCTTCATGCCATGCCCGGCCTCGGCCTTCATCTTCTCGGCGAAGGCCAGCCAGAGCGGCTCCTGCTGGGGAGTGAGCTTGAGTTGCGACTTCAACTGGGACAAGCGCTGCTCGGCCCGCGCCGCCGGATCGCCCATCGGTTTCATGCCCTCGCGCATCATGCCCGGCGTCATTTGGTCGCAACCGGCACCCGGCTCGGCATGGACGGCGACGCCGAAAGCGACGGCGGAAGTGGCCAACAGGCCGGTAACGATCTTGGTCTTGAGTTTCATATGCTCTCCTGTGTAGTGATTGCCTTGAGGCAGTCGGCATTTCACTCCGCGACTGTGAGCCGGTTGTGTCCGGCTTCCGGCAATTTGTAATGTTTTGTATCGCGAGGAAGAAGCAAGGGCGGCGAGCCTTACCCCCGGCACTTGCAGTAAATGGCTGTGGCTGCTTCCTTCCGGACCTGACCAGGTTCACCACCCCGCAATGCGGGGAGACCCGCCGCAACGAATGGTAGCACGGTTCACCGCCGCGACGCCCTATCGCGCCAGCAGGAAGCCGCGCACGACGGCGATCTGCGCCGCATCGAGGAACATCGGCGCATGGCCGACGGCGGGGATTTCCGCCAATTCGGCCCGCGGTCCGCGCTGCGCCATTTCGGCATGGGTCTGCATCGTCAGGAGGTCGGACAAGGCACCGCGAATCGCCAGCGTCGGGCAGCGAATCGCATCGTAGAGCGGCCACAGCTCGACATCCTTGCCGTCGCTCGCCGCCAATGCCTGGCGAAACGGCTCGGCGATGCCGGGATCGTAGCGGAACTCCACCTTGCCGTCCGCCGCCGTCCGCACCACATGCTCGGTCAGATGCCGCCACTGAGCAGCGTCGAGATTGCCGAAGGGTGCGGAAACCAAGCGCACGAAGGCTTCGGCCTGCGCGTAGCCGTCGAAGCGCGGCGCCATGCCGACGTACTTGCCGATGCGGTCGATCGATACGGCGGTAATCACCGGCCCGACATCGTTCAGCACCAGCCGCGTGATCGGCGTGCGCTCCTGTGCCGCCAGCGTCATGCCGATCAACCCGCCCATCGAAGTGCCGAGCCAATCCACCGTCCCGGCATCCAGCCGCGCCAGCAGGGTCGTCATGTCCGCCGCGTATTGCGGGAGACCGTAGAGCGCCTTCTGCCGCAGCCAGTCGCTGCTGCCGCGCCCCACCACGTCCGGACAGACGACGCGATACTCGTCGGCCATGGCCTGCGCCAGGAAATCGAAGTCGCGCCCGCAGCGCGTCAGGCCATGCACGCAGACCAGCACGCGCGGATTGCGCACATCGCCCCACTCGACATAAGCCATGTCGTGAAAGCCTGCCGGGCTCAGGCACTGGACGCTGCGTTGGCGCATTGCAACCATGAGGTTTCCTCCGTTGTGCGCCGCAGTCTAACCTGTTCGATACGCGCAGCGACCCGTGATATTCTGCGAACGTGCCACGAAGGCTCGCACACGGAATGACACGAACGCTCATGCCGACCGCAAAACCCGACCACTACGAACATCTGGCCCGACAAGCCCTGGCAAGCGGCACGCATTTCCAGGGCATGATCGACCGCATGGCAGCGCGCACCCGGCTGGTTGCCGACGAATCCGCCAGCCCGGCCGGACCGAACGGCGACGGACGCGAGGGCGTCATGCCGGAATTCCTGGCGCGGCAGGCCGCGCACCTCATCGACGAAGACGCCAACCTGGCGCAACTGGCCGAGCGCTCGGGCGATCCTCTGGCCCTGCGCCACGGACTGGCCCGCCTGCCGTTGCCGCCGCAACTGGCCTTCATGCTCGAAGTCGCCAAGGAACAGCGGCCGGAACTGTTCCAGCATCTGCTCGCGGTCACGCTGATGGCGCATTACCTGGCCCTGCGCCTGGGCCTGTCGGAGCGGGAAACCGCCAGCCTGCTCATCGCCGCCCTCTGTCACGACCTCGGCGAACTGCACACCGACCCGGCGTTGCTCAATCCGCAGCATCGCATCAGCGACGACGAGCGACGCTACATCTACGTCCATCCGATCACCGGCCACCTGATCGCCCGCGAGATCGCCGGCATCGACCCGGCCATTCCGGCCGCCGTGCTGCAACACCAGGAACGCATCGACGGCAGCGGCTATCCCTACGGCCTGCGCGCCGGAAAGATCGGCATGTTCGCGCGCATCATCGGCAGCGCCGACGTGTGTGCCGCGATTCTCACCCGCTTCGGCAGCAACCAGCGGCTGAGCGCCCTGATGCGCCTCAACCGGGAAAAATTCGATCCCAAGCTGCTCGCCCTGCTGCAAGACGGCTTCGACCATCGCGAAACGGCGTCCGCGGCGACGGACACACCGACCCAGCCGCGCCTTGCCGCGGCGGCCAGCCTGCTGGAGCGCTGGGTGGAGTTTCGTATCGCGCTGACCGGCGACGGCCACGACACGCCGCGCGCCGGACTCGAATTCCTGTTCGAGCGCATGGTCAGCCTGCGCTCCATGCTGTTGCAGTTCGGCTTCGATCCGGACAGCCAGCAGCTCCTGATGACGCTCGCCGGCGAGGACCCGCAACTGGCCGCCGAACTGGCGGCGGCGCTCGACGAAGTCCATTGGCAATTCATGGACCTGGAACGCGAAATCGCCCGGCGCCGCGCCGGCATCGCGCCGGCCCTGACCGATGCGGAAAACCGCTACCTCGACGGCTGGATCGTCGAACTGCAAGCTTATCTTCGAACCACGGACGCATAGCGGGCCTGCCGCGACGGCCGGCCTTGCCCTGTCATCGCCCATGCCAGTAACGCTTCCGCCCGGCGCGCTCGCCGGCGACTTCGACTTCGCCTGCACCCAGCATCACCGTCAGCGCCCCCTCGGCATCGGTGCGGCGCAAGGCCGCGCCGCTCGCACGATAGCGCTCGACGACATCCTCCTTCGGATGGCCGAAGCGGTTGCGGTAGCCGACCGGAAAGATCGCCGTCCGGGCGCCGACGGCGACGATGAATTCGGCGGTCGACGACGTGCGGCTGCCGTGGTGCGGCACCGTCAGCACATCGGCATGCAGCTCATTGCCATGGCGCGCCAGCAGCGCCGCCTCGTCGACCGCCTCGATGTCCGCAGTCAGCAGCATGGCCTTGCCGGCCGCCGTCACCTTGAGCACGCAACTCAGGTTGTTGGTCTTGCGGGCGGGCGCCAGGTATTGCAGCGGAGTCGGGTGCAGCATCTCGAAGCGCACACCGTCCCAGTCCCAGGTATCGCCGTCGGTGCAAGGATACTGGGCGACAGGAGCGGCTGAAAGCGGATGCTCGTAGGGCAGCGAGCCGATGAGGCGGTCGACCGGGATCGCCTCCAGCACCGACTCGGCGCCACCGGAGTGATCCTTGTCCTCATGGGTAACGATCAGGGCGTCGAGACGCTGGACGCCGACGGCGCGGAGATAGGGCACGATGATGCGGTTGCCGCTGTTGGCGTCGGGCGAAAACATCGGCCCGGTATCGTAGATCAGGTCGTGACTGGCCGTCTGCACATGCAGCGCCAGCCCCTGACCGACATCGAGCACCGCGACGACGGCGGTGCCGCCGGCCGGACGCGGCGGCGCGACCAGCACCAGCGGCAGGCAGGCCGCCAGCCCCAGCCAGCGCGCCGGGAAGCCGCGCGGCAACAGCAGCCACGCAACGCCTGCCGTCGCCAGCAACAGGCTCCAAAACGGCGGCGCCTGCTGCTGCCAGACCGCCCACGGCGACGCCGCCAGCCGCTCCAGCAGCGCCATCTGCCAACCCATGACGGCATGCGCCAACCAGAGCAGCGGTTCGCCCAGCGGCAGTGCGCCGGCCAGCGCCAGTGGCGTGACGACGAAGCTCACCACCGGGATCGCCACGGCATTGGCGAGCGGCGACACCAGCGAGAACTGCTGGAACAGCGCCAGCAGCACCGGGACCATGCCTATCGTCACGGCCCATTGCGCGCGGCCCCAGTCGGCCAGCCAGTGGCCACGGCCGATCCGGCCGCTTCCGATATGCAGCAGTAGCGCCACGGCGCCGAAGGACAGCCAGAAGCCCGCCGCCAGCACCGCCCAGGGATCGAGCAACAGCACGGCCAGCAGCGCCAGCGCGAGGATGCGGCCCGAAGCCAGTACGCGTCCCGACCAGAGCGCCACGGCAACGACGCCGAGCATGTAGAGCGTACGCTGCGCCGGCACCTCGAAGCCGGCCAGCAGGCTGTAGGCGAGCGCCGCGGCAAACCCGGCCAGGGCTGCCGCCTTCTGCGCCGGCAGCCGCAGCGGCAGCCGCGCCGAGCGCCGCCAGAGAAAGGAGACGAGGCCGAACGCCAGGCCGGCCAGCATCGTCACATGCAATCCGGATATGCTCATGAGATGCGTTGTGCCGGTGCGCGCGAACACCTGCCACAGCGCCGGATCGATGGCGCGCTGGTCGCCGATGGCGAGCGCGACGAGGATGCCGGCGTAAGGCGAGTCGCCGAGCACGCGACGATAGCGTTCGCGAATCCGCTCGCGCAGCCGTTCGACGGCGTAGCCGGGGCGCGCCACGAATTCGTCCAGACGCTCATGGCCGCCCGGCCGCACATAGCCGGTCGCCCGGATGCCGCGCTCCAGCAGCCAGGCCTCGTAGTCGAAGCCGTGCGGATTGAAGTTGCCGTGCGGCCGTTTGAGCCGCACGGTGAGCCGCCAGCGCTCGCCGGCATGGACCTGGCGGACGGCGGGCATTTCCTCGTCGCTCTCGCGCCAGCCACGGTACCAGGCCAGAGAGACATGCGCCGGCACGGCGCGTGCCGTCTGCTCGACGTCGAACTCGAAGCGCAGGCCGTTCTCGAACGGCTGCGGCAGACCGGCGACGACGCCGACGACCTCGATATCCTCGCCTTCGTTGGCGACCGGCAGCGCATCGGCCAGCCGCATGTGGGCCATCAGACCGGCCCAGGCGATGCCCGCCAGGCAGGCGCCCAGCGGCGCCGCCGCACGCCAGCGCCGCGACAGCAGCGGCAGGACGAGGCACAATCCGCCCGCCGTCGCCGCTGCCAGCAGCGCAACGGTTTCCGGCAGCACCGGCTGCCACTGCAGCCAGGTGACGCCGGCCGCAAAAGCCGGAATTGCGAGTCGCATAGTTCCGGATTAGACCAGATCACGCCGTCATCCGATAAAATCGGCCGTTATGCGCAAGCAACTCCGCAAGTTTCTGCCCGACCACGCCGCCGTCCGGGAAAATCGCTGGCTCGCGCCCTTCGAGACCACGCTGCTGCACCCGCGCCTGTGGCACCTGAACCGCCACTCCGCCGCCGGCGCCGTGGCGGCAGGCCTGTTCTGCGGCCTGATTCCGGGACCGTTCCAGATGCTCGGCGCCGCCGTATGTGCCGTCGCCTTCCGCGTGAACCTGCCGCTGGCGCTGTTCACCACGCTCTACACCAACCCCTTCACCATCGTTCCGCTCTACGTCGTCGCCTTCGAACTCGGCAAGCTGGCGCTCGGCGACGAAGGCAAGTTCGTCGTTCCGCCGGACTATGGCCCCGACGGCACCATCGCCTGGATCGCGGCGCTGCTCGACTGGATGGTGCAGCTCGGACGCCCCCTCGTCGTGGGGCTGGTGCTGCTGGCCACCTTGCTCGCCTTTGCCGGCTACGCCATCGTCCGCATGCTCTGGCGCCGGCACCTGATCCGTGCCTGGCGGGCGCGTGCCGCAACGAGGAAAGTCCGATGAACTACGGCGAGAACACCAGCGAAGTCTTCCGCCGGGCGCGGCTGTCCATCCTCGCCGCGCTGATCGGCTTCGCCATCATCATGGCCATCGGCACGGTGGGCTACAAGGTTCTGGGCGGCCCGGGCAATACCTGGATCGACGCCCTCTACATGACCTTCCTGATGGTCGCGACCATCGGTTACGGCGGCGGCGTCGAGATCTGGCGCAAGCCTGAACTCGAACTGTTCACGATGGCCATCGCCTTCTCGGGCGTGGCCGTCATGACCTATTTCTTTTCGAGCGTCACGGCCATCGTACTGGCCAGCGACTTCGATAAATCAATGCGGAGAAGACGCATGGAAAAAGCCATGAAGAAGGTGCGCAACCATTACATCATTTGCGGCTACGGCCGCGTCGGGCGCAACGTCGGCCAGGAAATGGAAAGCACCAACCGCCATTTCATCGCCATCGACGAGAAGATCGACCTCCTCGAAGCCCATTCCGACAAGCGGCCCGGGCTGATGTTCATCAACGGCGACGCCTCCGACGAAGACATCCTCACCGAAGCCAACATCGAGCATGCGCGCGGCGTCTTTGCCGTCACCGGCGACGACAGCCGCAACCTGATGATCGCCCTCACGGCCAAGCAGATGGCGCCCAACCTGCGTGTCGTGGCGCGCTGCAACGACCTGCGCAATGTCGAGAAAATGAAGAAGGCCGGAGCCGATGCCATCGTCTCGCCCAACTTCACCGGCGGCATGCGCATCGCGTCGGCGATGATCCGGCCGCATGTCGTGTCCTTCCTCGACGAAATGCTGCGCTCCGAGCACAAGCTGCGTGTCGAGGAGGTGATGGTGCCGCACGACTTCGAACCGCGCCCGCTGGCCACCCTGAAGCTGCGCAGCGCGAACTATGTGCTGCTGGCGGTGCGCACGCGCGGCGACTGGATGTTCAATCCACCCGCCGACTTCCTGCTCCAGCCCGGCTACACGATCATCGCCATGGCGTCACCCCATGGCCGCCAGGAACTCGACGCGGCGCTGCTGCCGCAAATCGAAGAGGAACCGACGGACTGAAGCTTCGCGGTTAAACGCGGAAGCGCAGGATATCGACCTGCAGGCGCTCCGCCAGCTGCTCCAGTTCGTTCGCCGTAGCGGCGTTGGATCGTACCGCCGCATCGTTCTGTTCGGCCATGTGGGCGACGTTCTCGATGCCGCGGGCGACCTCGGTCGCCGCCGCCGTCTGCTCGCGCAGCCCCGACGAGATGTCGCTGACCATGATGACGACATGCTGGGCGTGTTCGCGCACGCGGTCCATCGCCTCGCCGGCCTGGCGCGCTTCGCCGACGCCGGCATTGACACGCTCGACGCCCTGCTCCATCGTCGCCACGGCGCCGCGGGTGCCGTTCTGGATGGCCTGCACCATATGGGCGATTTCCTGGGTCGAGGCCGTGGTGCGTTCGGCCAGTTTTCTCACCTCGTCGGCCACCACGGCGAAGCCGCGTCCCGATTCGCCGGCCCGCGCGGCCTCGATGGCCGCGTTGAGCGCGAGCAGATTGGTCTGGTCGGCAATCTCCTTGATGACGCCGACAATGGCGGAAATCTGGTTCGAATGGGTCTCCAGTTCGGCAATCGCCGCGGCCGACTGATTGACCACGGTGGCGATGCGCTCGATTTCGGCGACGACTTCCTGGACTTTCTCCCCACCTGCGCTGGACAGCTTGCCGGAATCCGCGGCGGCACGGTAGGCCTCATCGGTATTGACGCTGATCTGGTCGATGCTGGTCGTCATCTGCTCGACGGACGCCGCCATGCCGGTCGCCGAGTGGCTCTGGTTGCGCGAGGACTCGGCGATTTGCGAGCTCGCCGCCGCCATCTCGTGCGCCGACGAAGACAGTTTGACGGCGCCCTGCTGAACGTTGCGGATCAGATTGGAAACCGCATCGGCCATGTGGTTCAGGCTGTCGCCGACTTCCTGCAGCTCGTCGCGGCTTGCGAGCTTGACGCGCGCCGTCAGGTCGCCGCCGGCAATCGTTTCCACCTCGCGCGCCAGTTGCTTGACGCCGTCGACCACCGCGTAATACGACCCCACCGCCAGATAGCCGACGACGAGCAGCACCAGCAGGGCGACCGCGAGATTGACGGCAAGATTCCGTTGCAGGATTTTCTGGCGCGCGTTCAACTCCGTTTCCAGAGTCGGCAGCAGCGTATCGAAAAGCTGCTTGTAGCCGATGTCGATGACATCGGTCGTCATCTTGAAATAGGCCGGCGGCGCCGTACTGAACGCGCCGCTGAGGAGGTCCTCGACGACGAGCTTGTTGACGTCGGCGAAAGCCTTGCCGAAGTTTTCCACCGGCCCGATCAGTGTGTCCTTCAGGTGCGGCGCATAGCCGGCCGCCTTGGCGGCGGCGATGTTGAGGCTGCGGGTGCCGACGCCGATTTCGCTGACCAGGCGCGCGAGTTCCACGCGCTGCGGTTCGGATATCGTCTTCTTCGCCAGGATGCCGGTGCCGCGGGCACGCAACTGGCCCAGGGGTTCGAGGGTTTCCGGCATCTTGTACACGACCATGCTCATGATGAAGGACGAGGCATAGTCGGGGTCGAGCACCAGGGTCGAATCCTCGCCGACGCGGGCGAGAAAATCCAGCAGGCGCCGGATCGCCTGCGTATGCTTGGCGAAGTTCTCAGGTGCCGTCAGCGCCAGACCGCCGCTGCGGATCTGTTCCCAGTCGGTTTTCAGGTTGGTCCATTCGGGTGCCTGCGCGACAGCACCGGACAGCGTCTTGTCGACCGCCGCCACCGCCGCGATGACGTCCGTTTCCTTGGCGGCGCGTTTGCCGGCCAGCGAGGCGTCGCCGTTGATGACTCCGGATGACAGGCCGCGGTGCTGCTGCATCACCTGGATGAGCGTCTGCAGCGGCTTCACGGTCTGGATGCCCTGCAATTCGCTGCGCGTGGCCGTGATCGATTCGGTCAGTTTGAAGATCAGTTGCGACAGCAGGAGGGCGATGGCGATGAATCCGACGACGCCGAGCAGCATGAACCGCGCGACATAGCGCAAGCGGTTCATCAGCAGAATGGCGGGAACGAAAAGGAAGCGCATGGAACGACCCTCCGGGCGGAAACCATCCCACTATAGCCAAGGATAGACGAGCGCCGCCTTACTTCGAATCAATTCCGGAGGCTTGAAACCATGATAACGCCCGGGCTATTGCGCCATTCCGCCCCGTCGGCAAGAGATTCAGCGTTCCAGACAGCCATCCTGAAGATGCAGGATGCGCCCGGCACGCGCGGCCAAGGTGGCATCGTGGGTGACGACGATGAGACTGGTTCCCTGATCGGCGTTCAATTCCAGCATCAGGTCGAAAACACGGTCGGCGGTTTGCCGGTCGAGGTTGCCGGTCGGCTCGTCGGCCAGCACGCAGGCCGGGTTCGTCACCAGGGCACGGGCGATGGCGGCACGCTGGCGCTCGCCGCCGGAAAGTTCGCCGGGGCGGTGGGTCAGGCGCGAGGACAGGCCGACGCGGGCGAGTATGGCGGCGGCGCGCTCCTCCGCCTCGGCCTTGGACATGCGCCGGATGATCAGCGGCATGGCGACGTTTTCCAGCGCGGAGAACTCGGCCAGCAGATGATGGAACTGGTAGACGAAGCCGAGGGCTTCGTTGCGCAAACGTCCGCGCTCGGCATCGCCCACCGTGGCCAGATCGCGGCCGAGCAGCGTCACCGTCCCGGCACTCGGCGCATCCAGTCCGCCCAGCAGGTGCAACAGCGTACTTTTCCCCGAACCGCTGCTGCCGACGATGGCGATGCGTTCGCCCCTGCCGACGGCGAAATCGACGCCCAGCAGCACCGGCACTTCCGCGTCGCCCTGGCGGAAAATCTTCTTCAAACCGGCGCAACCCAGGATCGGCTCACTCATAGCGCAAAGCCTCCGCCGGATTCACGCGCGCCGCGCGCCAGCTCGGATACAGCGTCGCCAACAGGGTCAACGTGAAAGACACGCCGGAAATGATGCCGACGTCGCGCCACTGCAGGTCGGAAGGCAGATCGGAAATGTAATAGACGTCCTTGGCGAGGAACTGGATCTGGAAGGCCCGTTCGATGGCCGGCACGACGACATCGACGTTGAGCGCCAGGGCGACGCCGCCAATCACGCCGGCCAGCAGGCCGATGACGCCGATCAGCGCACCCTGGACGATGAATATCTGCATGATGCTGCCCGGACTGGCGCCCAGGGTGCGCAGGATGGCGATGTCGGCCTGCTTGTCGGTGACGGCCATCACCAGCGTCGACACGATGTTGAAGGCGGCGACGGCGACGATCAGCAGCAGGATCAGGAACATCATGTTTTTCTCGATCTGCACGGCGCGGAAGAAATTGGCATGGCTCTTCGTCCAGTCCGAGATGAAGACTTCCGTATCGAAGAAGCGCAGCAGTTCGCGCGCGATCTTCGGCGCGGCGAAGAGATCGTCGACCTTGAGACGCACGCCGGAAACCCGGTCGTCCATGCGGTAGAGCTTCTGCGCGTCGTTCATGTGGATCAGCGCCAGGCCGGCATCGAACTCGTACATGCCGACCTCGAAGATGCCGACCACGCGGAACTGCTTCAGGCGCGGCAGCACCGCCGCCGGCGTCACCAGCCCCTGCGGCGCGATCAGCGTCACCTTGTCGCCGGTAAAGACCTGGAGCGCATGGGCCAGTTCCGCCCCCAGCACGATGCCGAACTCGCCGGGCGCCAGCGACTCCATGCGGCCGCTTTTCATGTGGCGGGCGAAATCGGCAACCTTCTCTTCGGCTTCGGGCACGACGCCGCGCACCATGACGCCGCGCACCTGCTGGTCGAAGGCGAGCATGCCCTGGGCCTGCACGTAGGGCGCGGCGGCGCTGACGCGCGGATGTTGCGCCACCGCCTGCACGATCCCGACCCAGTCGAGCAATTCGCCGCCGGCGCCGGAAACCTGCACGTGCGAAGCGACGCCGAGAATGCGCGTGCGCAATTCCTTCTGGAAACCGTTCATCACCGAGAGCACCACGATCAGCGCCGCCACGCCCAGCGCGATGCCGAGCATGGAGATCAGCGAGATGAAGGAAATGAAGGGATTGCGGCCGCCGTTGCGCTTCTTGGCACGGGTATAACGCAGGCCGATCCACAATTCGTAGCGGAATGGGAGCATGGCGGCGAATGTTAACGGGTATCCGGACTCCGGTGTGCACAGTTCGGCGTCACCAGCAGCCGGCAGAAGCCTCCCGAGCGAACGCCATCGCCCCCGGCCGGCCGGATGCGCTCACCCGATCCCGGTGTCTTCTATAAGACCTGAAGTCTTATATGAGACTTAGAGAAATTTTTGGTAGAATTAAGCCCGTTAATCCTGCCATCTCGCCGTACCCACGGCTGCGCCTCGCGCCCCATGCCATCCTTCGTTGCGGAAAGCTTCGTCATTGTCGGTCTGACCCTGGAGGGGAGACGTTTTCGCCCCAGCGACTGGGCCGAACGCCTGTGCGGCGTCATGTCGGTTTTCGGAGCGGAACGGCGCATGTCCTACTCGCCCTATGTGCAACCGGGCAGCCAGGAAAACGAGAAATGCGTCTTCGTCGATGCCCGCATCCGCGACATCGAACCGATGGCCTACGCGTTTCTGGTGAATTTCGCCAAGGACAACCAGCTCAAGGTTGCGCCCTGGACTCCCGCCTGAAGAAGCACCGGTAAAACCGCGGGCGGCGACAAAAACAAAAATTGCCCGCGGACCTTGGGGCCGGCGGGCAACTTGTGACTACGACAGACGCTGGATCAGAGTGCCTTGATCGCGGCGTTCAGGCGACTCTTGTGGCGAGCGGCCTTGTTCTTGTGGATGATCTGCTTGTCGGCGATGGAGTCGATGATGCACTGCGACTCCTTGAACACCGCCTGCGCGGTGGTCTTGTCGCCAGCGTCGACAGCCTTCTGCACCTTCTTGATCGCAGTACGCAGGGTCGAGCGCAGGCTCATGTTGTGGGCGCGCTGCTTGACGGCTTGACGGGCGCGCTTGCGGGCTTGTGCAGTATTGGCCATGAAATCGGGTTCCAGTAGATTCAGGAAAGCCGCCGATTATAGGGGTTTCCTGCCGCTATTGCAAGGCGCCTGTATACGCCGCCAGCCGGTAGCATTCGACTCCATGAACCTGCTCAAAGCACTGGCCACGGTCAGCAGCATGACGCTGCTGTCGCGCATCCTCGGTTTCGTCCGCGACTTCGTCATTGCCCGCGCCTTCGGCGCCGGTGTCGCGACCGACGCCTTTTTCGTCGCCTTCCGCCTGCCGAACCTGCTGCGGCGGCTGTTTGCCGAGGGCGCGTTCTCGCAGGCCTTCGTGCCGCTGCTGGCCGAATACCGCGCCCGCCGCGGCGAAGTCGAGACCAAGCTGCTCGTCGACCGCGTCGCCACCGCCCTGTTCCTGGCGGTGCTGCTGGTGGCCGCGCTCGGCATCGCCGTCACGCCGCTGCTGATCTACGTCACCGCGCCGGGCTTCGCCGCCGACGCCGACAAGTTCGCGCTGACCGTCGAACTCACGCGCATCACCTTCCCCTACATCCTGTTCATGGCGTTGGTCGCCCTGGCCGCCGGCATCTTCAACACCTGGAGCCGCTTCGCCCTGCCCGCCTTCACCCCCGTGCTGCTGAACCTCTCGTTCATCGGCATGGCACTGCTGGCGGCACCCTACTTCGATCCGCCGGTCATGGCGCTGGCCTGGGCGGTGTTCATCGGCGGCGCCCTGCAACTGGCCATTCAACTACCTGCGCTGAGGAAGATCGGCATGCTGCCGCGCTTCGACTTCGCGCCGCACGATCCCGGCGTGCGGCGCGTGCTCGCGCTGATGGCGCCCGCCGTGCTCGGCGTCTCCGTCTCGCAGATCTCGCTGCTCATCAATACCGTGTTCGCTTCCTTCCTGCCGTCCGGCAGCGTTTCCTGGCTCTACTACGCCGACCGGCTGATGGAATTTCCCGCCGGCCTGCTCGGCGCCGCGCTAGGCACCATCCTGCTGCCCAGCCTGTCGAAATCGCATGCCGCTGCCAAGACCGGGGAATTCTCCGCGCTGCTCGACTGGGGCCTGCGCCTGACGCTACTGCTGACCCTGCCGGCCGCCCTGGCGCTGGCCATCCTCGCCGTGCCGCTGCTGGCCACGCTGTTCCAGTACGGCGCCTTCTCGGCCGACGACGTCATGCAGACGCGCTCGGCGCTGGTCGCCTACAGTGTCGGACTGGCGGGCCTGATCCTCGTCAAGGTGCTGGCGCCGGGCTTCTACGCCCGCCAGGACATCCGCACGCCGGTGAAGATCGCCCTCGTCACGCTGGCGGCGACGCAGCTCATGAACCTCGTCTTCGTCGCCTGGATCCGGCACGCCGGGCTGGCGCTTTCGATCGGCATCGCCTCCTGCCTGAATGCCGCCCTGCTCTACCGCGGCCTGCGCCGCTGCGATGCCTACCTGCCGGCGCCGGGCTGGCTGCCCTTCCTGCTCAAGCTCGGCATCGCCCTGCTGGCGATGGGGGCCGCGCTCTGGTTCGCCATGGGCGACAACGGCAGTTGGCTCGTCATGACGGGAACGCAGAAGATACTGCGCCTCGGCATCGTCGTGGCCGTCGGCATAGTCAGCTACTTCGCCACGCTGACCCTGCTGGGCTTCCGGCTGCGCGACTTCCGCCAGCGCGGCGCCTGACGCTCAATCGCCGGCCGCCAGACCCTCGCGGCGCGGGTCGGCGGCACCGAGCCAGCGCCTGCCGTCGCGCACGATGATGTGCAAACCGCTGGTCATGTCGGCCGTCGTCACCTCATGGCCGAGCGCTTCGAGTTGCGGTTCAAGGCTGTCGGCCGACGCCCCGCGCTCCAGTTCCGTCGGCCCGTTGCGGCTGCCGAAGTGCGGCAGCGCCAGCGCGGCGTCCGGCGCCATGCGCCAGTCGAGCAGGGCCACCAGCGTCTGCGCCACGTAGTTGATGATGCGCGGCCCGCCGGGCGAACCCAGCACGGCCACCAGGCGGCCCTTGCGGTCGAACACCATGGTCGGCGCCATCGAGGAGAGCGGCCGCTTGCCGGCCTCGACGCGGTTGGCGACGGCACGGCCGTTCTCGTCTGGACGGAAGGCGAAATCGGTCAACTGATTGTTGAGCAGGAAGCCGCCTGCCATCTTGCGGCTGCCGAAGGCGTCCTCGACGGAACTGGTCAGCGCCACCGCATTGCCGGCGGCATCGACGATGGACAGATGCGTCGTCGCCGGATGCTCGGGGGCAGTATCGTCGCCGCGCGCATCGCGGGCGCCCAGCTCCCCCGGCAAGGCCTTGCCGATGGACTTGTCCGCGGCGATGAGCTTCACCCGCCCGTCGAGATAGGCCGGCGACAACAGGGCATCCTGCGGCACGGCGACGAAATCGGGGTCGGCGAGATAATGGCTGCGGTCGGCATAGGCGAGCCGGCCGGCTTCGCTGAACCAATGGATCGCATGCGCCGACCGGGGCGCCGCGCGCGCGAAAGGCGTGCGTTCCAGCAGGCCCAGCAGTTGCAGCGTCGCGATGCCGCCGGCGGACGGCGGCGGCATGCCGCAGATGCGCCAAACGCGATACACGCCGCAAACGGGCGCACGCAATTTCGCCCGGTAGGCGCTCAGGTCGGCGATATCCAGATCGCCGCCCGCGGCGCGCACGGCGGCGACGATCTCGACCGCCACGAGGCCGCGGTAGAAGGCATCCGCCCCCGACAGCGCCAGCGTGCGCAGGGTCTGCGCCAGCGCCGGATTGCGCAGGGTGGCGCCGACGGCGAGAGGACTGCCGTCGGCCTGGTAATAGAGGCTTGCGGCGGCGGCATCGCGGCGCAAGTACGGATCGGCCGCCAGCAGGCCGTGCAGGCGCGGCGAAACCGGGAAACCCGCCTCGGCGAGCTCTATCGCCGGCTTGAAAAGCCGCGCCCAGGGCAGCTTGCCATGACGCGCATGAACCTCGGCCAGCATCGCCAGCAGACCGGGTGTCCCGACCGCTTTGCCGCTGGCGATGGCCGCGTGGAAAGTCAGTCCGGCGAAGCGCTCCGGCGTCGCGCTTTGCGGCGCCGTCTCGCGGCCGTCGTAGGCTTGCAGGTGGCGCTGCCGCGCATCCCAGTGCAGCAGAAAGGCGCCGCCGCCAAGGCCGGAGGATTGCGGCTCGACGAGGTTGAGCACGAGTTGCGCGGTGATGGCGGCATCGGCCGCCGTGCCGCCCTCGCGCAGCACGTCGCGGGCCGCCATCGTGGCATGCGCGTTCGCGGTGACGGCGATGAAATGCCTGGCGCCGAGCGCCGGCCGCGCCGCAAAGCCGCTGGCCGCCTCGGGCTGCGCGGGCGCCTGCGCCCAGGCGAAGGCCGGCAGCCAGCACCAAAGAAAACGGGCAGCCCGCAGGCTGCCCGTCAGTTGCAACAGATCAAGCATTACGCCACGAGCGGCAGAATCAGCAGCGCGACGATGTTGATGATCTTGATCAGCGGGTTCACCGCCGGGCCGGCCGTATCCTTGTACGGGTCGCCCACGGTGTCGCCGGTTACCGCCGCCTTGTGGGCTTCGGAACCCTTGCCGCCGTAATGGCCGTCCTCGATGTACTTCTTGGCGTTGTCCCAGCAACCGCCGCCGGTGGTCATCGAGATGGCGACGAAGATGCCGGTGACGATGGTGCCCATCAGCACGCCGCCGAGCGCGCGCACGCCGGCGCCGGGGCCCATCAGGAAGTTCATGCCGAAGGCCGTGACGACCGGAACCAGCACGGGCAGGAGCGACGGGATCATCATTTCCTTGATCGCCGCCTTGGTCAGCATGTCGACGCAGGTGCCGTATTCCGGCTTGGCCGTGCCTTCCATGATGCCCGGAATTTCCTTGAACTGGCGCCGCACCTCGACCACCACCGCACCGGCCGAACGACCGACCGCTTCCATCGCCATGGCGCCGAAGAGGTAGGGGATCAGACCGCCGATGAACAGGCCGATGATGACCGCCGGATCGGAAAGATCGAAGGCGAAATGCTTGCCCATGCCTTCCAGACCGTGCGTGAAGTCGGCGAACAGCACCAGCGCGGCCAGACCGGCGGAACCGATGGCGTAGCCTTTGGTGACGGCCTTGGTGGTATTGCCGACGGCGTCCAGCGGATCGGTGATCGCGCGCACGCTGTCCGGCAGTTCCGCCATTTCGGCGATGCCGCCGGCGTTGTCGGTGATCGGACCGTAGGCGTCGAGCGCCACGACGATACCCGCCATCGACAGCATGGAGGTCGCCGCGATGGCGATGCCGTAGAGGCCGCCGAGCGTGTAGGACGCCCAGATGGCGGCGCACACCGATAGCACCGGCCAGGCCGTGGACTTCATCGACACGCCGAGGCCGGCGATGATGTTGGTGCCGTGACCCGTCGTCGAGGCTTCAGCGACGTGCTGCACCGGCGCGAACTCGGTGCCGGTGTAGTACTCGGTGATGTAGACCATCAGACCGGTCAGGACCAGACCGACCACGGCCGCCGCATAGAGACGCATCTGCGAACCGCCGCTGATGTTCTTGACGACGTCGAGCAGGTGATCGTCGATCAGGTAGCTGGTCATCGGGTAGAAGGCGACCAGTGCCAGCACGCCGGCGACGATGAGGCCCTTGTACAGGGCGTTCATGATCTTGGCGCCCGGCGTCGTCTTGACGAACATCACGCCGATGATGGAGGCGATGATCGAGAAGCCGCCGAGAGCCAGCGGATAGACGACGGCCTGCTCGGCGAAGACGGGATTGACCTTGAACAGCAGCGCGCCCAGCAGCATGGTCGCCACCGTGGTCACCGCGTAGGTCTCGAACAAGTCCGCGGCCATGCCGGCGCAGTCGCCGACGTTGTCGCCGACGTTGTCGGCGATGACGGCCGGGTTGCGCGGATCGTCCTCGGGGATGCCGGCTTCCACCTTGCCCACCAGGTCGGCGCCGACGTCGGCGCCCTTGGTGAAGATGCCGCCGCCCAGACGGGCGAAGATCGAGATCAGGGAAGAACCGAAGCCGAGGCCGACCAGCGGGTGGATGATGTCTTCCATCCGGGCACCGGCACCGCCCATCGCCTTGAGCACGGCGTAGTAGCCGGCAACGCCGAGAAGGCCGAGGCCGACCACCAGCATGCCGGTGATGGCGCCGCCGCGGAAGGCGACGTTCAGGGCTTCGTTGATGCCGGTACGCGCGGCTTCCGCCGTACGCACGTTGGCACGCACCGAAACGTTCATGCCGATGTAGCCAGCGACGCCGGAAAGCACCGCGCCGATGATGAAGCCGATGGCGGTGGTGGTACCCAGGGCGACCCAGATGACCACGGCGAGGATGACACCGACGACACCGATGGTTGTGTATTGACGGTTCAGGTAAGCCTGTGCACCTTCCTGAATCGCCGCCGCGATCTCGCGCATGCGGTCGTTACCGGCCGGTTGCGCGACAATCCACTGACTGGACACGTAACCGTAGACGATGGCGACTACAGCGCATACCAGAGCAAACATCAAGCCCGCAGACATAGATTCTCCCCTTGTAATTGAATAAACCCAGCTTATAAGTCTATCATGCTCCGAGGGTTTTCACCCCCGGAACGCGCATTCACTTTCAGAGCTTGAACTCGGCCAATTTCTTGGGCACAGCGACGTTCTTCAAGGTCACATACTGCGGCAGACCGTCCTTGTAGGGCGGGTAGTCTTCGCCCTTCATCAAGGGCGCCAGATAGGCGCGGCATTTCTCGGTGATGCCGAAGCCGTCTGTCGTGATGAAGTTCTTGGGCATCATCTTCTCGACGTTCGCGACTTTCGACAAAGGCGCCATGCCGATCTTCCACTTGTAGGGCTTGTCCGAGACGCGATCGATGGTCGGCATCACCGAGTTGTGGCCCTTGAGCGCGAACTCGACGGCCGCCTTGCCGGTGGCATAGGCCTGGTCGACGTCCGACTTGGAGGCGACATGGCGCGCCGCGCGTTGCAGGTAGTCGGCGACGCCCCAGTGGAACTTGTGGCCGAGCGCATCCTTGATCATGTTGGCGACCACCGGTGCCGCGCCGCCGAGCTGGGCATGGCCGAAGGCATCGCGCGTCCCCTGTTCGGCGAGGAACTTGCCGTCCGGGTAATGGCAGCCTTCGGAAACGACCACGGTGCAGTAGCCGAACTTCTTGACGAGGGCGGCAACCTTGGCGAGGAACTTCTTCTGGTCGAACAGCACTTCGGGGAACAGCACGATGATCGGCAGCTCGGTGTCCTTGCTGGACGCCATCGCGCCCGCGGCGGCGATCCATCCGGCATGACGCCCCATGACTTCGAGCACGAACACCTTGGTCGAGGTCTTGGCCATCGAACGCACGTCGAAGGTGGCTTCGAGCGTCGACACGGCGATGTACTTGGCGACCGAGCCGAAGCCCGGGCAGTTGTCGGTGATCGGCAGGTCGTTGTCGACCGTCTTCGGCACATGGATCGCCTGCAACGGATAGCCCATCGCCTCGCCGAGTTGCGACACCTTGAGACAGGTGTCGGCCGAGTCGCCGCCGCCGTTGTAGAAGAAATAGCCGATGTTGTGCGCCTTGAACACCTCGATCAGGCGCTCGTACTCGCGCCGGTTGGTTTCGAGGCTCTTCATCTTGTAGCGGCAGGAACCGAAGGCACCGGATGGTGTGTGGCGCAGCGCGGCGATGGCACGGGCGGAGTCCTTGCTCGTGTCGATCAGATCTTCGGTCAGTGCGCCGATGATGCCGTTGCGACCGGCATAGACCTTGCCGATCTGGTCCTTGTGCTTGCGCGCAGTTTCGATGACGCCGCAGGCCGAGGCGTTGATGACGGCCGTCACCCCGCCCGATTGGGCGTAGAAAGCATTCTTTTTCATGTTCTCCTCCTTGTTCGGGTCAGTTCGACAAGGCCGCGAACGCGCTGTCGCGGATGTCATCGACCTTGCCCTGGCCGGCGATCTTGCGGTACTTCGGTGCCTTGGCGTCGCCGTTGGCCGCCCACGTCGAGTAGTACGCGACGAGCGGCTTGGTCTGGGAATGGTAGACGTCGAGGCGCTTCTTGACGGTTTCTTCCTTGTCGTCGTCGCGCTGCACCAGCGGTTCGCCGGTGACGTCGTCCTTGCCCTCGACCTTTGGGGGGTTGAACTTGACGTGGTAGGTGCGGCCCGAGGCGAGGTGCGCGCGGCGGCCGCTCATGCGAGCGATGATGTCGCTGTCCGGCACGTCGATTTCGAGTACGTAGTCGATCGGCACGCCGGCTTCCTTCATTGCCTCGGCTTGCGGAATGGTGCGCGGAAAGCCGTCGAACATGTAGCCGTTGGCGCAATCCGCCTCCTTGAGGCGGTCCTTGACCAGTCCGATGATGATGTCGTCGCGGACCAGGCCGCCAGCGTCCATGATCTTCTTGGCTTCCAGACCCAGCGGCGTGCCGGCCTTGACTGCTGCCCGCAGCATGTCGCCCGTGGAGATTTGGGGGATGCCGAATTTATCCTTGATGAAAGTGGCTTGAGTGCCCTTCCCCGCGCCGGGGGGGCCCAATAGGATGAGTCGCATGCTTGTTCCCTTGGTGTGTTACTGATGGAGAGATTATATTGTTTTATTGAAATCTCCACTCCCACCAAACGAAACCATAAACCCAATCCCGGGGCGGGATAAACGGATGTATCAATGAGCCAATACTCTCGGCTTATCAGCAGACATCCGTTTACGCGACAAACCTCCGTCTGGCGCGCTCAAGGTCTGCGGCGGTATCGACACCCGGCTCGGGCGCCTCGGCGCAGGTGATGAGCCGGATGGGGAAGCCATGCCACAGGGCGCGCAGTTGTTCGAGCGACTCCGCCTGCTCGCACGGCGCCGGCGCCAGGCCGCCGTAGCACTTGAGAAAGGCCACGCGATACGCGTACAGGCCGATATGCCGCAGCGGCGCCAGCCCGTCCGGCAGTGATGCGCGCGACACGGCGAAGCCGTCGCGGTGCCAGGGAATCGGGGCGCGCGAGAAATAGAGCGCGCGGCCGGACGCCGCGGTGACGACCTTGACCACGTTGGGATTGAAGAACTCGGCGGCATCGGCCATCGCATGCCCGGCCGTGGCGATGGCGGCGCCGGGATCGTCCGCCAGCGCCCGGGCGCAGTCGGCGATCAGCGCCGGCGCGATCAGCGGCTCGTCGCCCTGCACATTGACGACGATCTCGTCGTCGCCCCAGCCGAGCTGCTCCGCCACTTCGGCGATGCGGTCGGTGCCGCTCGGATGGTCGGTGCGCGTCATGACCGCCTGGTGGCCGTGGGACACGACGGCATCGAAAACCCGTTGATCGTCGGTGGCGACCCAGATGCCGGCGGAGCCGGCCTTCTGCGCGGCTTCGACGACGCGCACCACCATCGGCTTGCCGGCGATGTCCGCCAGCGGCTTGCCCGGCAGGCGCGTGGACGCGTAGCGGGCGGGGATGACGATGCGAAACGTCACGCTTCCTCGGCGCCGAGTTGCCGCGCTTCGTCGGCGAGCATCACCGGAATGTCGTCCTTGACCGGATAGGCCAGCCGGCAAGCCTTGCACACCAGTTCGGACGCTGCCTTGCGAAAATCGAGCGGTCCCTTGCATACCGGGCAGACAAGGATTTCAAGCAGGCGGGAGTCCATCGAGTTTCTCCATGACGAAGGTGGCGAGATCGGGTTCGACCTGCGCGTCGACCGGCAGCACCCAGACAGGCAACCGGGACAATCCGTGCAATTTTACCGCATCCTTTTCCGTCGTCAGGATGGCGTCGCCGGCGAAATCGAGATCGACGGCCGAATAGCGGTGATGGTCGGGAAACGCATGCGTTTCGCAGTCGAGGCCGAGCGCCGCCAGATGCTCGAAGAAGCGCTTCGGCTCGCCGATACCCGCCACCGCATGCAGCTTCAGGCCGGCGAAATCGCCCGCCGCGCGGAATTGCGCGCTGTCGTCGAGAGCCGCAAAACGCACGCCGGCAAGCCGCATGTCGAAGGTCGGTACGCCCGAGACCATGATCGGCACCTCGCCGTTCTTCACCACGGCGCTGACCTGCGCCAGCCTGGCCACCGGTTCGCGGAACGGTCCGGCCGGCAGCATCCAGTGATTGGCCAGCATGCGCCGGTCGACGACCGCGATCTCGACGTCGCGTTGCAGGCGATAGTGCTGCAGGCCGTCGTCGCTGACGACGACATCGCATGCGGGATAAGCCGCCAGCAGCGCCGCGGCGGCGGCGACGCGGTCGCGGCCGACGAACACCGGGCAACCCGCCCGCCGCTTGAGCAGCAGCGGCTCGTCGCCGACGAACTCCGCGCTGGCATGCGCCTGCACTTCGAGAACGCCGGCGTAATTGCCGAGATAGCCGCGGCTGACGATGCCCGGATGACGGCCGCGCGCCGTCAGGTTCTGCACCAGGGCCAGCACCGTCGGCGTCTTGCCGGCGCCGCCGACGGCGATGTTGCCGACGACGACGACCGCCACCGGCAGCCGCACGCTGCGCAGGATGCCGCAGCGATAAGCGTAGCGCCGCAGCGCGACGGCCAGCGCGAAGACGAACGCCACCGGCAGCAGCAGCATGGCGAGCAGGCCGCGCTTTTGCCAGATGGCGATCACTGCTTCTGTTGGGTGGCGAACGAGATGTGCGTCAGGCCGGCGTGCTGCGCGGCCTGCATGACATCGATGACGCTTTGATGGGTGGCCTTGGCATCGGCGTTGATGATGACGACGGGCTCTTTCGGGCCGCTGCCGGCACTCCGCTTCAACGCCGTCGCAATGGCGTCGACATCGCGTCCGCCGACCGGAGACTTGTTGACCATGACTTCGCCGGAAGCCATGACCACGACGTTGATCTCGCTCGGCTGATCCTGGCTGGCCTGGGTATCGGCCGTCGGCAGATTGATTTCCAGGCCGGAGAATTTCGAGTAGGTGGTGGTGATCATGAGAAAGATCAGGATCACCAGCAGCACGTCGATCATCGGGATCAGGTTGATCTCCGGCTCTTCGCGGGGGCGGCCACGCTGGAAATTCATGGCGGTCAGGCGCGTTCGCCGTGCACCAGCTCCACGAGCTTGACGGCCTGCAATTCCATCTCGATCACCAGGCTGTCCACCTGGGCGCGGAAATGGCGATAGAAGATCATGCTCGGGATGGCGATGATGAGGCCGAAGCCGGTGTTGTAGAGCGCGACGGAAATGCCGTGGGCCAGCGCCTGCGGATTGTTGCCGGAAGCCGTCGGCGAGCCGAAGATCTCGATCATGCCGACGACGGTGCCGAACAGACCCATCAGCGGGCTGATCGAGGCGATGGTGCCGAGGCTGGTGAGGAAGCGCTCCAGTTCGTGCGCGACGCCGCGGCCGGCTTCCTCGATCGCCTCCTTCATGATTTCGCGCGAGCTCCTGACGTTGCCGAGACCGGCGGCGAAAACATGGCCGAGCGGCGAATGATGGTCCAGCCGCTTGAGCATTTCGGCGCTGGCGCCGGACTGCTTGTATTCGGCGACGACGCTTTGCAGCAGTCCCGGCGGAACGATCTTGTTGCGACGCAGGGCGCCGGCGCGCTCGATGATGAGCGCCACCGAAACGATGGATGCCAGCAGCAGCGGCCAAATCGGCCAACCTGCGGCCTGGATGATGGAAAACACGGCAAAGCCCCCGCGCGAGAACGAAACAACGCGCACTTTAACGTCATGACCCCGATTCGGCAAGAAGAGATAAGGCCGTTTCGCCGCGCCAGTTCCAGCCTTCAAGCCGCAGGACGGAGCACGCCGGCAGGTTACAATCGCCGCATGATGAACGAGGGCATGAACGCTGCCGTTGCAGTGCAGGCTTGGCTTGCGCGCCTGGATGCGCCGGCCGCGCCGCCCCTCTTCCAGGCCGAGTTGCCCGACGCTCCGGCGCCGGCGCTGGCGGCCCTCGCCGCCGAAGCGCTGGCGCGCGGCCGCAGCCTGCTGATCGTCGTCCCCGACGACGAACCGCTACCCGATATTTCCAACGCCCTCGATCTCGGCCTGCGCCCGCTGTGCCTGGTGCTGCCCGCCGCCGACTATGCCGTGCGGATTGCCCTGCGCGCCACGCTGTCCCTGCTCAAGAGCCGGCTCTCGCGCCACCCCGACGACGCCGAAGGCCCGGCCTGGGCCGCCCAGCGCGCCCGCCTCGCCGACGCGGCCGACCTCTGGCAGGCGGCCCTGGCCTGGAGCGCGCGCGGCCTCGACCGCGAATCCTGGCCCGGCGAAATCGGCCGGCTGTTTCCCGTGCATATCCTGCCCTTGTCGGTCGCACAGTCGCTGGCGACGCCGGCCGACTGGGTCGCCCTGGTGCAACCGGAACGCCTGCCGGAAAACCTGCGCGCCCTGTGGCCCGGTTCGCTGCGCACGCTGCTGCTCGGCGGCGGCGCCGTGCCGGCGGGCGGCGGCGCGCTCGCCGCCGTGGATGCGACGGCGCGGCTGCGCGCCGAACTCGAACTGCTGACGCAGGAACTCTCCGAACTCGAACTCGAACTCGCCACCGCCCAGGCGGAAATCGCCGAATTCACCCGCCGCTATGCCAGCCTGATCGGCGGCCGCATGACGGAACTCGACCGCCTGCAGGCCGCCATCGCCATCCAGCGGGCGGAACGCGAACCGGAAAACTCCGCCGCCCGGCAACAGGCCGAACAGGCGCAGAACCAGGCCGAGCAGTCGCAGCGCGAAAACCAGCGCTTCGCCGACATCGACCGCGAGGAAATACCCGCGTTCACTCCCACCCGCGACATCAAGAAGCTCTACCGCCAGCTGGCGCAGAAGATCCACCCCGACCGCGCCAAGGACGAGGAGGACAGAAACTGGCGCACCCAGCTGATGTCCGAGGCCAACCGCGCCTATCGCAGCGGCGACGAATCCTCGCTGCGTGAAATCCTCTCGCTCTGGCAGGAAGGCGAAGGCCGCACGCCCGCCGCCCGCACGGAAACAGCCGCCCCTGCCGGACTCATGGCCCAGGTGGCGAACGTGCGGCGGCGCGTCGCCGAAATCGAAGCGGAACTCAACCGCCTGTACGGCTCGCGGCTCTACGAACTGTTCTCCGCCGCCAACATGGCGCGCCGCCAGGGCCGCGACCTGCTCCAGGAAATGGCCGACCGGCTCGACCTCCAGATCGCCGCCGCACAGTCGGCGCTCGACGGCACCGAACCCGTCATCCCCGCCGTCGGTGGCGCGCGCTAGTTGAGGCGGCTGCCCTTGCCGACGCGTTCGAGAAAGGCCCGCGCCTCCTCGTGGCCGTGGCCGGCCGCCATGCGCAGCCACTTCATCGCCAGCTTGAGGTTCTTCGTCACCCCGGCGCCGCGGTAATAGGCGCAGCCCAGTTCGTACTGCGCATTCGCCTCGCCGAGCAGCGCCGCGCGCCGCAGCCAGCGCGCCGCCAGGCGCGGATCGCGCTTCGTGCCGTGGCCGTGCAGCAGGCAGAAGCCCAGGTTGTACATGGTGTAGGCATCCTCGTGCTGCGCCACCGCCTGCTCGTACCAGCGGAAGGCCTCGCGCGGATTGCGCTCGACGCCCTGGCCGAAGTAGTACATGTCGCCGAGCGCCACCTTGGCGTCGAAATGTGAAGCGGCCTTGCGATACCAGAGCTGGGCCTGGATGTGATCGACGGGAGTCCCCATGCCGTGACGATAGCATTCGCCGAGCATGTAGGCGGCGCGGCGGTGGCCCAGCTCGCCCGCCTTGCGGTAGCAGGCCAGCGCCTGGCCGAGTTCCTGCGGATCGTCGCGGTTGCGGAAATGCCGCTCGCCCTCGGCGAACCAATAGCGTTCGAGTTCGCCGAGCGCCGACGGCCAGCCGGCCTCGGTCGCCGCCCGCAGCAGCTCCTCGCCGCGGCGGATATCGGCGCACACGCCGATGCCGTGCAGATGGCAGCGGCCAAGCTCGGCCATGCCGTGCGCATCGCCGGAGGCAGCGGCGGCCCGATAGTGGCCGAGGGCGGCGACGGCGTCCGGCGCCACGCCCTCGCCCGCCTCGCAGCATTCGCCGAGCCAGACATGGGCCTGGGCATCGCCGCCGTCCGCCGCACGCCGGTACCAGGCGACGGCGAGGGCCGGATTCGCGGCCACGCCCTCGCCCCAGCGATAGCAGTGGCCGAGCTTGATCTGGGCGCGGACGTGGCCTTGCCGCGCCGCGGAGCGCCACCAGCGCAAGGCCTCCTCCATGTCCTGCCCGCCTTCGCCGCGGCCGGCGGCGCAGGCGACGCCGACTTCGAATTCGGCTTCGCGGTTGCCGCGCTCCGCCGCGCGCCGGTACCAGGCCAGGCCCGCCTCGGGATCGCGCGTGACGCCAAAGCCGAAGGTGTAGCACTGGCCGAGCAGGAACATCGCGCCGGCGATCTGCTTGCGCGCCGCGGCACGGAACCACGACACCGCTTCGGCCTGATCGACGGCCGTTCCTTCGCCGACATAAAGACACATGCCGAGGCAGAACATCGCGGACGCCTGGTCGGCCTCCGCGGCGGCGCGCCAGAGGCGAACCGCGCCCGCCCGGTCCTCCGTCACGCCGCGGCCGAAGAAACGGCAGCGCGCCAGCAGTTCCGCAGCCGGTCCATAACCCTGATCGGCCGCCGGTTGCAGCCAGTGCACCGCGGCGGCGAAATCCTGGCGGCCGGACTGCCCCGTGTAGTGCAGCCGCCCCAGCCAGTAGCGGGCGGGCGCGGCGCCACGCCCGGCCGCCTTTTCCAGCAAGGCCAGGGCGCGGGCGGCATCGGCCGACACGCCATGGCCGCGCAGCAGGCACAGGGCGAACCAGGTCAGGCCGCGGCTGTCCTCGCAGCCGGCGGCGCGTTCGAAGAGCCGGGCGGCCTCGCCGTGATCCTTGGGCAAACCGAAGCCCTGGTAGAGCAGCCAACCCAGCACCGCCTCGCCGGCCGGGCAGGATTTCTCGGCGCTGCGCGAGGCCCAATTCACCGCCTGGGCGTAGGACTTGGCGACGCCTTCGCCCGCCGCGAGGCGCCAGGCCAGCTCCGCCTGCGCCGCCGCATTGCCGCCTTCGGCCATGCGCCGCAGTTCGAGCACCGGCACCGCATGCCAGAACTCGTCGGCATGGCCCAGCAGCTCCAGACCCTGCGCCGCGCCGCGCTCGACCAGGCTGCTTTCCAGGACTTCCCGGAAGAAGCCCATCAGGACCGGCATGCGCAAGGGGACGAGTTCGTTGGCCACGGCAAAGGGAATTTGGAGAATCGTTCGAGGGTAACGGATTCCGGTCGTCCGGCTTATCCACAAAAACTGTGGAAAAGTCTGTGAATCCTTTGCCTTGAACTTCCCTAAGTCGGCTTCCACAAAGGAATTTCTCGTTAGTGAACGAAAAACCATCAATTAACAAACCAAACAATATCAACAAGTTGCAAAACAATGCCTTGCCGTATGGCGCTTTGCGGGCGGCGCCGGGCCGCAAAGCCCGCCGCTGTGGATCATGTAGAATCCAAAATGTCTCCAAGCCAGTCTGCGAGCCCGTCCTGACCTCCCCCATCCTTACGGTTTCCGAGCTCAACCGGCTCGCGCGTGCCGCCATCGAGCAGCGCCTGCCGCTGCTCTGGGTCGCCGGGGAAATCTCCAACCTGACGCGCGCGCCTTCGGGCCATTGCTACTTCTCGCTCAAGGACGCCGCCGCCCAGGTGCGCTGCGTGATGTTTCGCGGCCGCGCCCAGTTCGTGCCCTGGCGCCTGGAAAACGGTCAGCAGGTCGAAGCCCTGGCGCTGGCCTCGCTCTACGAACCACGCGGCGACTTCCAGCTCAATCTCGAAAGCCTGCGCCGCGCCGGAATCGGCAAGCTCTACGAAGCCTTCGTGCAACTGCGCGAACGCCTCGCCGCCGAAGGCCTGTTCGACGCGGCGACCAAGCGCGCCCTGCCGCGCTTTCCGCGCTGCATCGGCGTCGTCACCTCGGCCAAGGCCGCCGCGCTGCAAGACATCGTCGCCGCACTGGCCCGGCGCGCGCCGCATGTGCCGGTGATCGTCTACCCCACGCTCGTGCAGGGCGAAGGCGCGGCGGCACAGATCGGCGCCGCCATCGCAACCGCCGGCCGCCGCGGCGAATGCGACGTGCTGCTCGTCGCCCGCGGCGGCGGCAGCCTCGAAGACCTCTGGGCCTTCAACGACGAAGCCGTCGCCCGCGCCATCCGCGCCTGCCCGATGCCCGTCGTCGCCGGCATCGGCCACGAGACCGACACCAGCATCGCCGACATGGCCGCCGACCTGCGCGCCGCCACCCCCACCGCCGCCGCCGAATTGGCCAGCGCCGGCTGGCATGCCGCCGCCGAGGAGATTGCCGGGCTCGCCCTGGCGCTGAAGAACTCCCTGCATCAGACCCTGGAACAGCGTATGCAGGCGGTGGACCTGCTGGGCCGCCGCCTGATCCATCCGGCCGAACAACTGGCGCGCACGCGCCAGCGGCTTGCCCACCTCGCCACGCGGCTGACCGCAGCGCTGGGCCGCCAATTGCAACGCCATCGGAACCGCTTCGCCGCCGCCCGCCTGAATTTCATGCGGGTGCGGCCGACCACCGAAGCCGCCCGCAACCGGCTGCTGCGCGCCGAACAGGGGCTGCACCAAGCGACAACGGCCCGCCTCGCCCGGCAGCGCGCCCGGCTCGACCGGCTCGCCACCGCACTCGCGGCGCTCAACCCGGCAGCGGTTCTGGAACGCGGCTACAGCATCGTGCGCGGCGCCGACGGCGGCATCGTTCGCGACAGCGCCAGCCTGCACGCCGGAGAGACCCTGTCGCTGCGCTTCGCCAAAGGCCATGGCGAAGCTATTGTCATTCGTGCAGTTCCCGACTAGAATGGTCGGGTATTGACCCCAACCCCTCAGGAGAAAACAAATGGAACATACCCTGCCCGCCCTGCCCTTCGCGATGGACGCCCTCGCGCCGCACATGTCGAAGGAAACCTTCGAGTACCACTACGCCAAGCATCACCAGGCCTACGTCACCAACCTCAACAACCTGATCAAGGGCACCGAGTACGAAAACCTCGACCTCGAAGCCATCGTCA
>CAZWFC010000019.1:0-28565 GCA_964632965.1 uncultured Rhodocyclaceae bacterium | reverse complement strand
CCGAGGCCTGGAGCCTGGAGGAGGGCATCGTCAAGTCGGGCAGCTTCAACATCGAGCAGGGCGTCGGCGTGCGCGCCATCGCCGGCGAGAAGACCGCCTTCGCCTATTCCGACGAAATCAGCCTGCCGGCGCTCGAAGCCGCCGCCAATGCAACGCGCGCCATCGCCGCCCAGGGCGCGGCCGGCAACGCGCCGGCGCTGGGCTCGCGCCTCGCACCCGCGCTCTACGCCGCGCACGACCCGATCCTGTCGCTGGAAGACGCCGCCAAGGTCAGCCTGCTGGAACGCCTCGAACGCTACGCCCGCAACGCCGACAGCCGCGTCACCGAAGTCATGGCCAGCGTCGCCGGCTCCTGGGAAGTGGTCCTCGTGGCGCGCTCCGACGGCCACATGGCCGCCGACGTGCGCCCGCTGGTGCGCGTCTCCGTCACCGTCATCATGGCCGAGCACGGCCGCCGCGAGCAGGGGTCGAGCGGCGGCGGAGGCCGCTACGACTACGGCTACTTCACCGACGAGCGGCTGCGCGACTATGCGCAGAAGGCCGTGCATCAGGCCTCCGTCAACCTCAACGCCAAGCCCGCCCCGGCCGGCACCATGACCGTCGTGCTCGGCTCCGGCTGGCCCGGCATCCTGCTGCACGAAGCCATCGGCCACGGCCTCGAAGGCGATTTCAACCGCAAGGGCAGTTCGGCCTTCGCCGGCATGATCGGCCAACGCGTCGCGGCCAGGGGCGTCACCGTCGTCGACGACGGCACCATACCCGACCGGCGCGGCTCGCTGTCGGTGGACGACGAAGGCAACCCGACGCAGCGCACCGTGCTGATCGAGGACGGCAAGCTCGTCGCCTACATGCAGGACGCCCTCAACGCCCGCCTGATGGGCGTCGCGCCCACCGGCAACGGCCGGCGCGAATCCTTCGCCCACCTGCCGATCCCGCGCATGACCAACACCTACATGCTCAACGGCGACCGCGACCCGCAGGAAATCATCGCCTCGGTGAAGAAGGGCCTCTACGCCGCCAACTTCGGCGGCGGCCAGGTCGACATCACCAGCGGCAAGTTCGTCTTCTCCGCCGCCGAGGCCTACCTGATCGAGGACGGCAGGATCACCACCCCGGTCAAGGGCGCCACCCTGATCGGCAACGGCCCCGACGTGCTGAAACGCGTATCCATGATCGGCAACGACATGGCGCTCGACCCCGGCGTCGGCACCTGCGGCAAGGAAGGCCAGAGCGTGCCGGTCGGCGTCGGCCAGCCGACGCTGAAGATCGAAGGCCTGACGGTGGGCGGCACCGGCGGCTGAGCGCCGCCGCCGCTTACCGCCCGCGGCGTCCGGCCTGCGCGGCCGGGCGGCCGCTTACCATTCGAAGTAAATGGCGCCGTCCTTCTTCGCAGTGTTAGAGCGCAGTTCTACCTCGGCTCGCCCGCTGCCAAGGCCTCGACACTGTCGATGAAATACTTGACTTTGCCTACCTTGTCCGGATTTCCTTTGTCAAAGTTGAGCGGTGTCCTCTTGGTCGCTTCGCTGACGTAATACCACCCTCCTGTGCTCCTGTCGGGCATGTAGAAATAGACAACTGATTCACCACTCTTAGCCGTGACATGGGCTCCGTCGGAAGACTCTTCGATTTCAAGGCGCTCAAATATATTGCGGACCCGTATGGCCTCCGCGGTGTTTCGCATATCTGCGGCCAAAGTAGTAGCAACGTAGTCTCGTCCCTCGGAAAGACCACCCTCTTTAAGGGCGCGATCAAGTATTAGCGCCTTGCTAAGAATGACAAATCGACCGGACTTCGCCACAGGTGTGTTTCGTGGTTTGATTCCAGCTCTGATGATATCCAGGTCAGCCTTTTGAGCAGCCTCGGCTTCCTTGCGGTCGTTAAATGTCCGGTCACCGTAGCGGTATGTCATGCATCCCGACAGTAGGAGAACAGCAGCAGAGACTGCAATGGCGACAATTGAACGCATGAATTATTTCCTCCCTTGAATGGTCATCGAACTAAAGTACCCTCTTGCTGAACACAGTCCACCCGTGTTGTGCGAAGCTCCGAACCGTCAGGGAGCTTGCAAACAATTTTTTGATGTAGTGTCGGGACGCGCTCCTCCGTATCGAATACAGTAGCCCGATAGTCGCCGATCACTGTGGCTCGCGGTTCTGAAAATGGAACGGTGGGGATGGTGACGATCGTGGTTTTTGTTTCTGTCATTGACTGATCTACATTTGTAGTCGCAATGCCGTCGCGCATCGTTTGGATTCGTTCAGCATGCGTCGGATGGGTCGACAGAAATGCCAGCCATTTGTCTCCGTGCTTTTCGCTGATCTTGGTGAAAAGTCGCACCCCTCCATAGGGGTTGAAGCCTGCCTCCTTCGCAAACTTCAAACCGTAGCTGTCGGCTTCACGCTCCTGATCTCTTGAATAACCGCCGAAAATAAGATTTGCGCCGGCATTGGCGATATTCCCCGCCCCTCGAACACCCGCAAACGCTAGAAATATGCTCGCTATTTGACTTCCGGCTTGGATATCTCTAGCGGCTTCCATTTTTTGTCGAATGTGATTGCGCTCTATGTGAGCAATCTCATGTCCCATGAGCGCAGCGAGCGCGTCGGTGTCGTTCCCAACTTCGTCGAGCATCGGAAGGTTAATTGCAAACAAGTTTCTTCCCGTTATGACGTTTGTTGCAAAGGCATTCGGTTTGTCGCCTGTGACGACGTAAAGGTCTGCTTTCACGCCGGACGACTTTTCTATGCGCGCCCGTACCTCGTTCAGAACAGCTAATTGCTCGTACTTCACCTTGCCGAGTACTTTCCCTTGGTCATTTGTCAACTCCAGTTCCTGCACGGGAGATGACAGCAGCTTGTCAATGTTCCAATAGTTCATCGGCTCAGCTGCTTGAACCGTTGCGCAAAACATTAGCCCAAACGCCGACATCAGGATCATTTGAGTGCGAACAATCGACATGTGGGTATTTTTGTTGCGCTCGAACGTAGTGTTAAGGGCCATTTATCTCTTTCATATCAGCGAGAAGTCCTAGAGCACGCTCCTTTGAAATAGCCCCGGCACCGGTGCCAACACAGATAGCACGCGGATCGAAGCATCCTGTTGCTCCCGTCCAGCCAGTTTCGATAAAGTGTCGACCGCCTTGCTCGATATCCAAGGTGACTTCATCAACACGAATAAACCACTTGATGTTGACCTTATGCTTCCCGGGCGAAACCGAAGTAACGAGGTAAGTATCATTCCAGAGCGTCGCAAGCTCTTTTCCGTCGACGATTACTCTCGCTGGCGTACCCAATCCAATTAATGAACCATTTCGGAAAACGTAGATATGCGCTTGGTCGTTTTTTGGAATGGGCAACACCGCTTGATCTATAGGTGGCTTTGACGATGTCGTTACGCAGCCTGACAGAGCAATCGCAATCAAGGTAGCACTTGAAAAGCGGTAAAGTTTCATTGTGTGTAACCTCCTAACAAACTGAAAACTTCCCCACTGGATATGGGAATCTTTCGCCGATTGCGTTGACACTGGGAATCAAGCTAGCCGTTGCTCATGCGTCGCCAAGGATACGTAATTTAATGATGAATGGATTCTACAGCGGTTGCATAACGGAATGTGACTGATCACATCAGACAGCGGGCCATGCATTTTTTTCAAGCAGCGCGTTCGGAGGCACCGGTCAGGGGCCGGTCTTGCGCGGCCATGCCGCTTCCGGCATGCGCCGGTCGTTGGCTGGCGGTGCTTTCGCTGCGCGGCGGGATGCCTACTTGTCCATCATTTCGATGATTCCGCCCAATGCCGCCAGCGACTCGGGGCCGGGCTGGCTTTCGGCGCGCAGATAGATGTTGCGCGCCAGGTTGCGCATGCGCCACTCGACTTCGCGCACGATCAGGTGCATTTC
Organism: uncultured Rhodocyclaceae bacterium; assembly: GCA_964632965.1. Lineage (GTDB taxonomy): Bacteria > Pseudomonadota > Gammaproteobacteria > Burkholderiales > Rhodocyclaceae > Nitricoxidireducens. The sequence continues at coordinate 24,669 of CAZWFC010000019.1, read as the reverse complement.
GGCCAGCAGTTCGGGATCGCCGATGCTCTCGCCCAGCATGTCCGCATCGAGTACGCCGGTGGCGCGCATGGCGGTGGCGACGCCGTGCAGGAGGGCCTCGGCGGCGACGCAGGTCTGCCTGGCGAAGGACAGCTCCGTGGTCACGGCGACATCGTGCAGGACGCGGCGCACGTTTTCGATGTCGATCAGGGTATTGCGTGCCTTGGCGATGCAGTCGCTGCTGCCGTCCACGCCGTAGTCGTTTTTTTCACTGCGCAGGGCCTGGATCAGCACGCCCGCGGCATCGCGGTCGAATTCGCCGGGAACGATGCGCAGGGCCAGGGCGATGCGCGCGGGCGCCCCTTTGCTGCCCGAAGCGAGCAGGGCGGCGGCGGCATCGGCGACGGCGATCCAGCCGGCGAGCCGGTGCTGTTCGGCGCGCTGGTACTGAAACGGATAGCCGCTGCCGTCGTGCCGCTCGTGGTGCTGGCCGACGCATTGGGCCACCGCTGCCGGCAGCGACGTCAGTTCCTGGATCAGCATCTGGCCGATGCGCGGGTGGCTCACCACATGCTTCCATTCGTGCGGCGCCAGCCGCCGCTTGGCGTTCATGTATTCCGGGTTGATATAGATTTCGCCGAGGTCGTGCAGAACCGCCGCCATCAGAAGGTTGTTCGCCTCGTTGGCCTGTGTCGTCAGCGTGGCGGCAATGCCTGCGCAGATCGTCACGACCTGGAGCGTGTGCGCATAGGTGTCGGCGTCGTTGGTCTTGGCCGAGGTCAATAGCAGCCGCAACGGGGCGGGTACCGGCAGGGTTTTCGCTGCCGTCAGCAAGCCGCGCGCGGCGCGTGTGCCGGCAATTTTTTGCAGCGCGGGGTCCTGGTCCAGTTTGCGCAGGCAGTCGTCGACGATCTCCGCGAACGACACCGCATGTTCGACGGTGAGCAAGGACTCTATCGGCTTGGCGAGCTTGCGTTTCACCAGCTTGACCTGCAACTCGCGCGAAACCGGAACGCCTTTGGCCCAGAGCTTGAAACCGCGGTCGTCGTAGATGTCGTCGGTTGCCGTGACCGTCTGGGACTCGGCGAGCTTGACGAACTTGTCCAGGCAATGCTGATTGGGTGAATCGAAACTCATGCCGGCGTTAACAAGGTAGCGTTAGGCGGCGAGGGACTTGGCAGCCGGCGAACACGGCGGCGTCCATGGCCCGTGGCGGGCCTTGCGACGACTTCCGGGATCGGACAGGATTGCTTGCGGATGGAACGGTGATGGGCGCCAGGGAACTTCCTGATTCGCGGCCCGTAGCTTTCAGCAATACCGCTTGGTCATTCTTGATCTGGATCAAGAAGCCGTACATAAGGCGAATTGTTGGCTCCGTCGGGACGGGATTATCGCTATCCACGGTGTGAGGTCGAATGGCGCGGCGAAGAGGGTTCGCGCTAGCCGTCGACTTCGACGCGGTTGCGGCCGCCTTCCTTGGCGCGGTAGAGCGCGCCGTCGGCGGCGGCGATCAGCTTGTCGAGCGAGGTGTCGAGGCCGAGCGGGGCGACGCCGCAGGAGATGGTCACTTGCCGGACGGTGCCGGCCGTCAGCGCGGCCAGCGACATTCCCTCGACCGATTGGCGCAGGCGTTCGGCGATGAGCCGGCCTTCCGCGGTGTCGGTCTGCGGCAGCAGGATGGCGAATTCCTCGCCGCCGTAGCGGGCGATCAGGTCGGGCGAGCGCAGGCTTTCGGCGAGGCAGCGCGCCACGGCGCGCAGCACGGCGTCGCCGGTGAGGTGGCCGTGTTCGTCGTTGAGGCGCTTGAAGTGGTCGATATCCGCCATGACGAGGCACAGCGGCGCGGTGTCCTGCTCGCAGCGGCGGATGGCGCGCGGGAAGGCTTCCGACAGCCAGCGCCGGTTGTGCAGCCCGGTCAGCGAGTCGACGCTGGCCGCCTGCTCGAATTCGAGGCTGCGGCTGGCGGTGGTGACGAGGGCGAGGTTGTCGCGGCGCATGCGCCCGGAGAGGACGGCCAGCAGATTGCAGGCGAAGCCGTGGGAACGTTCGATCAGCGCCCAGAGGACGCTTTCCGGGATGACCAGCAGCTCGGACTCGCTGGCGGCGATCACCAGCGCCGAGACGCCCAGGCCGTCGAACAGCGACATCTCGCCGGCGCATTCGCCGACGCCGAGCACCGTATGCGCCGGCAGGTCGTGCCCGCCGAGATAGACGCGCAACTCGCCGCTGAGCACGATGTAGAGACTGCTGTTGTCGACGCCGGGTTCGAGCAGGGTGGCGCCGGCGGCGACGACGGTGTGCGCGCAGTCGTCGAGCAGGTACTCAAGCGCGTCGAGGTCGATGTGCTGGAAGATGCCGTTGCCGGCCAGTCGTTTGCGCAGAGCTGAATCCATGCTCGCCTCCGTGATATGCCGCCAGTGTAGCCGATAGCGGCCACTTCGCAGTGGCGGCCGTCGCCGACGCCCGAAGGAAGTCCCCTTGGGGGACTAACGGTATGGCCGGCCGAAGCGGGTCGATACGGTAGAATCGCGATTTTGCGCCAGGCACCGGCCCGTTATGAAGCACATAGTCGACGACGTTCGCATCAAGGAAATCAAGGAACTTTCACCGCCCGGCCACCTGCTGCGCGAGTTTCCCGTCACCGAGCCAGCGGCCGAGACCACCTTCGGCGCGCGCGCGGCGATCCACCGTATCCTGCACGGCGCCGACGACCGCCTGCTGGTCGTGGTCGGCCCCTGCTCGATCCACGATTTCGACTCGGCGCTGGAATACGCGAGGAAGCTCAAGGCCGAGCGCGACCGGCTCGATGCCGACCTCTTGATCCTGATGCGCGTCTATTTCGAGAAGCCGCGCACCACCGTCGGCTGGAAGGGGCTCATCAACGACCCGCGCCTCGACGGCAGCTTCAAGATCAACGAGGGCCTGCGCCTGGCCAGGAAGCTGCTCTGGGAGATCAACGAGCTGGGCCTGCCCTGCGCCACCGAGTTCCTCGACACCATCACGCCGCAATACACCGCCGACCTCATCAGCTGGGGCGCCATCGGTGCGCGCACTACCGAATCGCAGGTGCACCGCGAACTGGCCTCGGGCCTTTCCTGCCCGGTCGGCTTCAAGAACGGCACCGACGGCAACATCCGCATCGCGGTCGATGCCATCAAGGCGGCGGCCAGCCCGCACCATTTCCTCTCGGTCACCAAGGCCGGCCACTCGGCCATCGTGTCGACCAACGGCAACGAGGACTGCCACGTCATCCTGCGCGGCGGCAAGCAGACCAACTACGACGCGGCCTCGGTAGATGCCGCCTGCGTGGAGCTGGCCAAGTCCGGCCTCGCGGCGCGCGTCATGATCGACTTCTCGCACGCCAACAGCCGCAAGGACTTCAAGCGCCAGATCGAAGTCGCGCAGGACAGCGCCGCGCAGCTGGCCGCCGGCGAGGACCGCATCTTCGGCGTCATGGTCGAGTCCTACCTCAAGGAAGGGCGCCAGGACCTCCTGCCCGGCAAGCCGTTGCTGCCGGGCGTTTCCGTCACCGATGCCTGCCTCGGCTGGGAAGACACCGTGAGCGTTCTCGACACCCTCGCCGAGGCGGTCAGGAAACGCCGGCTCGAACTGGCGGACCGCTGAGCATGCACGCCGGCATGCATCCGCGCCGGCTGTTTTTCATCCTGCTGTGGATCACGCTCGCCTTCCGTTTCTGGCTGGCGGCGGCGATGCCGATCACCGGCGACGAGGCCTACTTCATCGAGTGGGGCCGCCTTCCCGACTGGGGCTTCTACGACCATCCGCCGATGATCGGCTGGTGGCTGGCGGCGCTGCTGCTGGTCGGCGACGCCGAGTGGTGGCTGCGCCTGCCGGTGATCGTGCAGCCGGCGATCCTCGCCCTGACGGCCGCCTGGGCCATGATGCGGCTGTGGCCCGAGCTCGACGATGACCGCCCCTGGTGGGCGGCGCTGCTGGTGCTGCTGGCGCCGGTCAATGTCTGGAACGTCTTCGTCACCACCGATACGCCGCTGATCTACTTCTCGGTGTTCGCCGGCCTGGCCTGGATCAGGGCCGCCGAGAACGACGACGCGCCGCGCTGGTATTTCCTCGCCGGCCTGATGCTCGCGGGCGCCGTGCTGTCCAAGTACTTCGCCGCGCTGCTCGGCTTCGCCTTCCTCATCGACGTGCTGATGCGGCGCACCCCGCGCGCCTGGTCGGGGCTGCTCGTCGCCTACGCCTGCACGCTGCCGGCGCTGGCGCTGATGGTCTGGTGGAATGCCGGCCACTGCTGGCCCAATTTCATGTTCAACTTCGTCAACCGCCACGGCGATGCCGGCCTGTCGTGGAAGACGCCGCTGCTGTACGTGGCGACGCTGGCCTACGTGCTGTCGCCGCCGGTGCTGTGGCTGCTGGTGTCGCGCGGCGGCGGCGCGCTGACCGGCGGCTGCCGCACGCTCGCCGTGCTCTCGGTTATTCCCTTCGCGCTGTTCGGCATGCTCTCGCTGGTGAAGATGATCGGCCTGCACTGGCTGCTGTCCTTCGTCCCCTTCGCCTTCCTGCCGCTGGCGCGGCGCCTGTCGCTGCCGGGCCTGCGCCGGCTCGGCCTGTTCTTCGTCGCCTTCGCCGGCCTGCACATCGGCGTCGTCGTCCTCGCCTCGCGCCTGCCGCTGGAGACCTGGCAGGAGATGCGGCAGTACGACGGCATCGTGCTGACCTTCGAGACGCAGGCCCTGCTCGACGAGCTGCGGCCCTATGAAAAGGATTTCGTCTTTGCCAGCGACGGCTATTCGAACGCCGTGACCTTCGGCTACAACGCACGCCGCCGCTTCCTCGTCTTCGGCGCGGCGTCCAGCCATGCGCGCCACGACGACATCCTTACCGACTTCAGCGCCCTGGCGGGCCGCAACATCCTGGTGCTGCGCAAGAGCGCGCCCGAGGCGGCCTACTACCAGCGCTATTTCCGCGCCGTCGAGGTGAAGAATTTCAGCGTGCGCGGCGTGCGCTTCTGGATGGTGCTCGGCAGCGGCTTCGATTACCCCGCCTATCGCGACAACGTGCTGGCGACGGTGCGGGACAAGTACTACGCCATTCCCGCCTGGCTGCCGCAGACCGGCTGCTACTTCTGCGAGCGTTATTTCCCCGGAACGCCATGCCGCAAATGACCCCCGCCGCCGGGCCGCCCCAAGGCGGGGACGACCAACCGCATGGAGCCGCGCAGCGGCGAACACCCGTCACCCCCGCCCCTGGGGCGGGGGGCGGGGGGTGGGGGGGACTGATTCGTCTGCTGCGTCCGCACCAGTGGCTGAAGAACGGCTTCGTCTTCGTCGGCCTGCTGTTCGGCCACGCCTGGCACGACCCGGCGCGGGCGAGCGCGGCGCTGCTGGCCTTCGCCGCCTTCTGCCTGCTCTCCTCGTCGGTGTATGTGTTCAACGACTTCATCGACCGCGAGCAGGACCGGCGCCACCCGGAGAAGAAGAACCGCCCGCTGGCGAGCGGCGCGGTGCCGGTGCCCGCCGCGCTGGCGCTTGCCGCCGCCTGCCTCGCCGGCGGCCTGGCGCTGGCCTTCCTGGCCAGCCGGGCGCCGTGGGTCTTCCTCGCCTATCTGGCGCTCAATCTCGCCTACAGTCTTGGCGCCAAGCATGTCGTGATCCTCGACGTCTTCATCATCGCCGCCGGCTTCATGCTGCGCATCCTCGCCGGCACCGTCGGCATCGGCATCCCGCCGACCAACTGGCTGATGCTGTGCGGCCTGATGCTGACGCTCTTCCTCGGCTTCGCCAAGCGCCGCGCCGAACTCAACGCGCTGCTGGAGTCGTCGGCCGGCCATCGTCGCGTCCTCGAACATTATTCGGCGGCGATGCTCGACCAGTTCATCGTCGTCGCCGCCACCGGCACCGTCGTCTCCTATGCGTTGTACACCGTCAGCGCCGAGACCATCGCACTGCACGGCACGCCGTGGCTGATCGCCAGCGTGCCTTTCGTTCTCTACGGCCTGCTGCGCTACCTGTTCCTGCTGCACCGGCGCGGCGGCGGCGGCGACCCGGCGCGCGAACTGCTCGGCGACCCGCACCTGATCGCGGCCTTCGCCGGCTGGTTGATTCTGGTGGCGGCGCTGCTCTCGGGGTGGCTATAATCCCCCGGCATGCCGATCAAACTGCCGCGATAGGCTTCCATCCATGTTGAGCGTTCTTCCCGACCGCTTCAAGGAATTCGAGGACCTGGGCGATGCCTCGCCCTTCGTCGAGCGGATTCTCCAGATCATCGAGCACATCGAGCTGTTCGAGGATTTCGACGCCGCCGAGATCGCTTCGCTGGCCCGCTATATGCGCTGCTTCAAGGCGCCGCCCGGCGTCGAGGTCATCGTCGAGGGCGAACCCGGCGATTTCATGCTGCTGCTGATCGAGGGCACGATGGAGATCGTCAAGATCGACTTTCGCGGCCTGCCGGCCCGCATTGCCGACGCCAAGCCCGGCAAGACGCTGGGCGAAATGTCGGTCATCGATGGCGAGCCGCGCTTCGCCAGCTGCAACACCGTCAGCGAAGTCGTCTTCGCCGTGCTCGACCGCGACCGTCTTTCCCGCGTCATCGCCGACGAGCCGCGCCTCGGCGTCAAGCTGCTGATGCAGTTGCTGCTGCTGCTCAACCAGCGGCTGCGCAGCGTCAGCATGCAGCTGATGAAGTGCCTCGACGACAAGCGCCTGCGGCGCACCTGAACTGCCGGCAGTTCAGCCGAAGCTCACGGCGACGGCCAGCCCCCGGCCTGCATCGCCCGGCGCCAGCGTCACCCGCGCGCCGTGCAGTTCGGCGATGCGGCGGACGATGGAAAGCCCCAGCCCGCTGCCTTCCGTCTCCTGTCCGGCGAGCCGGCTGAAGCGTTCGAAGACGCGTTCGCACTCCGCGGCCGGGATGCCCGGCCCGGTGTCGGTCACTGTCAGCTTTACACCGTCCGCGCCGCCCGCCACCGCTACGCCGACCCGGCCGCCGGGCGGCGTGTAGCGGATCGCGTTGTCGACAAGGTTGCGCAGCAGGATGCGCAGCAGGTTGGCGTCGGCGGCCAGCGTCGTCGGCGCGGCGTCGAGCTCCAGCGCGACGTCCTTGGCCAGCGCCTGGGCGCCGTGGTCGGCGCAGACCTCCTCGGCGAGGCGGTCGAGGCGGACGCTTTCCGTCGGCGTCGTGCGTTCCTCGGGATCGAGGCGCGCCAGCGTCAGCAACTGGTCGACGAGGTGGGCGGCGCGCGCCGTCCCGGTGGTCAGGCGTTCCAGCGCGTGGTCGCGCTCCGTCGCGTCGCGCGCCCGCGTGGCCACCTGGGCCTGGGCGGCGAGCGCGGCCAGCGGCGTGCGCAGTTCGTGCGCGGCGTCGGCGGTGAAGCGGCGCTCGTTCTCGATGGCGCGCTCGACGCGCAGGAACAGGTCGTTCAAGGCCGCGAGCAGCGGCCGTATCTCTTCGGGCGCCGATTCCGGCGTCACGGCATGCAGCCGCTGCGGGTCGCGGGCGCCGATCTGGCGGGCCAGCGCGTCGAGCGGAATGAGGCCGCGCCGCGTCGCCATCCAGACCCAGAAGCCGAGCAGGACGAGGCTGACGACGCCGGGGACCAGCATGCGCATGACGATCTGCATGATCAGTTCGTCGCGGACCGCGTGGTTTTCCGCCACCACCACGCGCAGGCGCTGGTGCCGGCCCCACTGGCTGAAATAGCGCCAGTGGCCTTGCGCGCCGCTGACTTCGGAGAAGCCGTCGACATCGGCCAGCGACGTGGTCGGGGCATTCGGCGAACGCAGCACGAGGCGGCCGTGGTGGTCCCAGATCTGGAACATCAGCTTGCGCTGGTAGCGGTGCACGGCGCCTTCGAGTTCCTCGATGCCGTCGTCGTCGCGATCCTCCGCCGCATGCTTGCCCCGCGCCAGCAGGACCTGTGCCGACTGCGCCAGCTGGGCGTCGAACATCTCGTCCACCTCGTGGTGGGCGTCGACGTAGATCCACGCCAGGGCGGCCAGCCAGCAGACCGAGACCCCGCCCAGCAGCAGGACGAGCAGGCGGCGGCGCAGGGAGAACCAATTTGTCATTTCGGAATCGTGTAGCCGACGCCGCGCAGGGTCTTGATCAGGTCGGCGCCGAACTTCTTGCGCAGGTGGTGGATATGCACTTCGAGCGCGTTGCTGTCGGGTTCCTCGTTCCAGCCGTAGATCGACTGTTCGAGCTGGCCGCGGGTCATGACGCGGCCGGCATTGACCAGCAGGGCGTGCAGCACGGCGAATTCGCGCGCCGAAAGCTCGATCGGCTTGCCGTCGAGTTCGACGCGATGCCCGGCCGGGTCGAGCGCGATGTTGCCGTGGCGGACCTCGGGCTCGGCGCGGCCGGCGGCGCGGCGCAGCAGGGCGCGGATGCGGGCGGCCAGTTCGTCGAGATCGACGGGCTTGACGAGGTAGTCGTCGGCGCCGCCGTCGAGGCCGGCGATCTTGTCGCGGGTGGCGTCGCGGGCGGTGAGGATCAGCACCGGCATGGCGCTGCCGGTGGCGCGCAGCCGCTTGAGCACGTCCATGCCGGAGAGCTTCGGCAGGCCGAGGTCCAGCACCATGAGTTCGAAGCGCTCGTCGTGCAGGGCGGCCAGCGCGCTGGCTCCGTCCTTCAGCCAGTCGACGGCGAAACCGGACTGGCGCAGGCCGGCGGCGAGGCCGTCGCCGAGCAGGGGGTCGTCTTCGACGAGCAGGATGCGCATGGCAGCGGGGAGCGGGTCCGTCACGGGAATGAGGCAGGCATGCTAGCGCGGAATGCGGATCTCGTGCTCGCCGAAGCCGCCGCGTTCGGCGGCGGGGTGGCAGGCGGCGCAGTTGGCCGCGCCGCCGACGCTCTTGCGCTGCCAGACTTCGGCGCGCAGTTCGTCGTGCTTGCGCACGAACCAGGCGGATTCGGAAATGCGCAGCGGCGTCGCGCCGGCGGTGATCGAGGCGGCGACCTTGCGCGCGCGCCGCGCCGTGCTGCGGTCGGCGGCATTGGCGGCGAGGAAAGCCGCGATGTCGTTTTGCGTGGCGGCGTCGAGGCCGGCGTTCTCGCCGAAGTGGCGGTCGAGGCCGCCCATCAGCGCGCGCCAGGAGCGCTCCGGCAGCAGGCCGGGCGGGTAGGGGATGTGGCAGCTGCCGCATTCGGCGCGCCAGGCCTTGTGGTCGACGGCGGGCAGGCCGCGGTTTTCGCGGCCCGCTTCGTGGTCGCTGGCGAACAGCCAGCCGGAGACGCCGGCGGCGCAGAGCAGGGTCAGCAGTTTCGGTAGATGGGTGCGCATGATGTCGTCCTTATCGCAGTGAGATCAGCCAGGCGGCGAAGTCCGCCTTTTCGGCCGGTGTGCATTCGCGTCCGACCACGTCCTGGCAGTTGCGGCGGAACCATTTCTCGGCCTTGGCCGCATCGGTGAGCCGCTCCGGATTCGCCGCCGGCGCCAGCGGCGCGATGGTCTTGTGGGCGCGGGTTTTTCCCTCGCGGCGCGGGTCGGCGGTATGGCAGCCGGTGCAGGCCGCGCGGCCGTCCGCCGTGGTCCGCTCGGCGCGGAAGAAGGCTTCGCCGCGCGCGGCGGAGGCGGCGAAGGCCGGGTCGGTCTTGCGCGCCTCGGCCGCGTAGGTCTGCACGAGGGCGGCCGGTTCGGCCGCGGCGGCGGCGCCGGCGGCCAGCAGCAGGGCGATGGCGAGTCGATTACGCATCGCGCGTCTCCTGCGGCAGGTACTGCACGCCGCTGACCATTGCCTGGTCGACCGGCGTGCCGAGGTAGAAGCGGTGGAACAGCAGCGCGCCCAGGTGCAGGCCGACGAAGGCCAGCACCAGAGCGAAGCCGGCTTCGTGCGGCTCCTCGAAGAAATCCTTGAGGCTTTCGTCTTCGCCGAGGCTGGCGGCCAGCGGCCCCATGTCGTGTTCGATGCCGGCCAGCGCGATGCCGGTGACGGCCATCAAGAGCAGCACGAGATAGAGGGCGAGGAAGGCGGCGCTGGCGCGCACGTCGTGGCCGAGGCGCGGCGGGAACTCGAAGCGGCCGCGCAGCATGGCGGCCCACTCGCGCGGATGCCAGAGGTCGGACCAGCGCGCCAGGTCAGGGCCGACGCAGCCCCAGAGGATGCGGGCGACGATGCCGCCGGTCATGGCGTAGCCGAACTGGATGTGGATGCTCCAGACGGCGGGTTCCCAGGGGCCGTGTTCGACGGCTTCGGCGATTTGCGAGGTGACGATCAGGCCGACGATGGCGAGCGCGTTCCAGGCGTGGATCAGGCGCAGCAGGGGATCGTAGGCGCGATGGCTTGCGAGCGGCGGGGTGTTCATGGTGGACTCCTGTGTCGGATGGGACAGGAGCGAGGATGAGGGCCGGCGCTTAACGGACCCTTAACGGCGACTTAAGCGAGGATTAAGAGGCTTCGGCTGGAGTCGTGTCCTGCGCCGGTTCCCCGGCAGGGCCGGCGGCATCGGCAGCCGGCAGGCTGAACCAGAATGTCGCCCCCTGGCCCGGCTGGCCCTCGGCCCAGACGCGGCCGCCGAGCTTGACGACGAAGCGCTTGACGATGGCCAGCCCGACGCCGGTGCCCTCGAAATCCTTCACGCCGTGCAGGCGCTGGAACAGTCCGAACAGCTTGGCGGCGTAGTCTGCATTGAAGCCGATGCCGTTGTCCTTGACGAAATAGACGCTCTCGGTGCCGGAAATCTTTCCGCCGACCTCGATCCGGGCGTGTTCGCGCCCGTGGCTGAACTTGATGGCGTTCGACAGCAGGTTCTCCAGCACCTGCTGCACGGCCGTCTGATCGCCGATGCCCGCCGGCAGGTCGTGCAGCCGGAATTCGATGTCGCGTCCGGAGCGCTGGGCGGCGAGTTCCAGCCAGACCGTCGTGGCCAGGGCCTTCATGTCGAGGGACCGCGTTTGCATCTCGTGGCGGCCGACGCGGGAAAAGACGAGGATGTCGTCGATCAGTTCCCCCATGCGCTGGGCGTTCCTGCGGATGCCCTGGAACAGTTCCTTGCCCGCGTCGTCGAGCGCGGGGGCATAGTCCTCGCGGATGATGGACGAAAAGCCGTCGATGGCGCGCAGCGGCGCGCGCAGGTCGTGGGATACCGAATAACTGAAGCCTTCGAGGTCGGCGACCGCGCTTTCCAGTTCGGCGGTGCGCGCCTTCACCCGGGCGTCGAGTTCCTCGTTGAGCTTGCGGATCTCGCTCTCGCTCTCGCGCAGCGCGGCCTCGGCCTGCTTGCGCCCGGTGACGTCGACCATGATGCCGCGCAGCCAGCGCGTCGCATCGTCCGTTGCGACCACGGTGACCAGGTCGTGCAGCCAGACCGTGCTGCCGTCGCGGGCGATGAAGCGGTATTCGAATTCGTGCGGCTCCATCCGGCGTGCGCAGGACGCGCAATATTCCGCTGCCCAGAGCTTGTCGTCCGGATGCAGGTGGCCGACCCAGAAGCCCGGCTGCATCCAGTCGTCGAGCGCATAGCCGAGCAGACGTTCCGCCTTCTGGCTGACGAAGGAGAACTGGAACGTCGTCGCGTCGGCCTCCCAGACGATGCCGTCGGTGGTGTCGACGATGTCGCGGAATCGCTGTTCGGAGGCCTTGGCCGTCGCCTCCGCCTGCTTGCGCTCGGCGTCGATCCGGGCCAGCTTGATCTGCGTCTCCGAGAGCCAGCCCAGCACGCTGTTTTTCCTGCCGGCGGGGACGGGAATGGCGGCCGAGAAATTGCCGCTGCCGAGGCTGGCGATCCGCCGATACACCTCGTTTGCCGAACCGCCCAGGACGGCATGCAGGTTCTGCTGCGCCCGCCAGAGCAGAAACACCAGCACCAGGACGAACAGGACGAACACCAGGCGCGCCAGTGCGGCATCGGTTTCGGCGTTATGCACTGCTGCGAGCGTGCGCCGGTCCGCCATGCGGTTGAATTCGCCGATTGGCCGCATGATTTCCGCCTTGGCGGCATGGTAGGCAGCGTCGTGCAGCATGCGCACGGCTTCGGCGTGGATGGCGGCGGACGGCGGTTGGGCGGATTCGACCAAGGCCATCGCGGCGAACTCGGTGCGCGTGAGCGCGTCCGAATTGGCCTTGGCCTCCGCCAGTTTGGTGAATTCCTCGGCGGTGAAGCCGGCCTGGCGCATCTGTTCCAGCAAGGGTACCGGCGCTTCCGCCGGGCGCGGCCGCCGGTCGTTCTGCCCGACGAGATCCCAATAGACGTTCTGGTATTCGGCCGGCCGGGGCTTGCGGCCGTCGCGGATGTCGAGGATTTCCTGGTAGTGCTGGCGGTAGATCGGGTCGCCGGTCACCGCATAGGTGCGGACCATGCGCGTCAGGTCGTCCGAGGACTGGCGCAGTTCGTCGGCGAGGAGGAAGGATTGTTGCCGCAGCTCGTGGGCGTGGTCGATGCGCTTTTCTGCCTGGACATAGACGACGAAGGTCGCCACAAAGACGGCGAACAGAATTATCGTCAGCCAGAAGTAGCCCGAGAGTCTGGAGGCGCTGCTGCGGGGATGCGTGATCGTTTCCATTTCAGTCGGGTGTCGGGGATTGTCGTGGCCAGCCGATCGTTACATCCTCATTATGACGCGGATTCGGTCCGGCTGTATGCCGTGGTCTCGCATGCAGGAATGCCTGTACCCTGACCCGCGGCGACATCCGGCAAATCAGGCGCGGCGAGGCGGGGCGTGTCGCTGCAGCGTTTCCAATAAGGTCTGCGCCTTGATCGGCTTGACGATGTAGTCGTCCATGCCGGCTTCGATGCAGGCTTCCCGATCGCCGGGCATGGCATTGGCTGTCGCGGCAATGATCGGGATATGTCGGTCGCTGCCTTCCTCCCGGCGGCGTATTTTCTGCACGGCTTCGAGTCCGCCCATTTCAGGCATTTGCAGGTCCATCAGGACAATGTCGAATGGCGTCGCCTGGCCGAGGTGCTTGTCGAACGCCGCCACAGCCGCCCATCCGCTTTCGGCGATGGTGGCGCGGTGTCCCCATTTTTCCAGCAGACTGACGATCACCTTCTGGCCGATCGGGTTGTCTTCGACCACCAGCACATGGAGCGGGGGCAGGGGTTGCGCGCCATGGCAGCTCGTGCCTCCGCTGCCTGCGGGGATTTCCTCGTCTGCGACGGTCATGAAAATCAGATCGAAGCGAAAGGTGCTGCCATGGCCGACTTTGCTTTCCAGTTCGATTTTTCCGCCCATCAAGCCCACCAGGCGGGTGCAGATGGCGAGTCCGAGGCCCGTGCCGCCGTAGCGGCGCGTGGTGGTGGCGTCTTCCTGGGTAAAGGGCTCGAAAATATCCGCCTGCCGTGCGGCGGGGATGCCGATGCCGGTATCGCTGACCGAAAACCGGATGCGGATGCCGCCATCTTCTTTTCCGAGGTTGACCACCCGCACGACGACCTCGCCCCGTTCGGTAAATTTGATGGCATTGCCGACCAGGTTGAAAATCACTTGGCGCAGGCGCCCCGGGTCACCGACCAGCCGGGCCGGAATCTCGGTGGCGCAATCCAGGATCAGGTCGAGTTTCTTCTCCTCGGCGCGCGGAGCGAGGAGCTTGATGCTCTCCACCAGAGTGCCGACGAGGGCGAACGGGACCTGTTCGATCAGCAGCTTGCCGGCCTCGATGCGGGAAAAATCCAGAATCTCGTCGATGATCGTGAGCAGGGAATCGGCGGAGCTCTTGACGATCTGCAGGTATTCCCGTTGTTCGGCGTCCAGGTTGGTGTCCAGCGCCAGTTCGGTCATGCCGATGACGCCGTTCATCGGTGTGCGGATTTCGTGGCTCATATTGGCCAGGAACAGGCTCTTGGCGCGGTTGGCGGCCTCGGCGTGGTCCCGCGCCTCGACCAGGTCGTGGTTGCGTTTGACCAGCCGGTCCGTCAGCGTATTCAGTACCTCGACCACGGCAGTCACTTCATCGCGGCTGCTGGCGCGGATTGCGCCGCCGGTGAGTTCCGCGGCGGTCTGTTCGGCGCGGCGGCGCAAGCGTTGCAGCGGTCTCAGTGCGTAGCCGAGGGCCAGGGTGCCGAATACGATGCTGGCCGCCATGATGAGCAGGGCATAGGCCGCCGAACGCTGCATACTCTGTTCCAGCAGCCGATAGGCGGGGGCGCTGTCGATCTCGGCCAGAATCACGAAGGCTTCGTCGACGACGAGCACCGGCAGGTAGACGCGCGTGCGGCGTGCGGCGGTATCTTCGCGGTAGATCGGGATCTTTTGCAGAAATGCATCAGTCATTGCCGCGGTATCGATATTGGCGACGAGGTCCGCGTGCGACGCCACGGCCTGGCCGGAGCGCATCAACAGGGCGAGTTCGGCGCCGACTTCGCTGCTCAATGCCTTGATGAGCGCCTCGTTCAGCCGCAGGCCGGCGCTCAGGGTCCCGACGACTTTTCCGTGCGCCCGCAACGGTTCGATGGCGCGGATCGCCACGCCGGTCGGGTCAATGGAACTGACCTGCATGTTCGTGCCCGCCAATGCTTCGGTTATCCCCCAGACGGTGGCGCGGTCGCCGCGGTGCTCCGGGTCATGGGCGCGATAGACGACGGTTTCGCTGTCGTCGGTGACCTCCAGGATATCCACGTTGGCAAGGCGGTAGGCCTGGTCGAGCGTCCCGGCGACAGCCTCCATGCGGCGCGGCACCGGCCGCAGGAGTCCGTCCGCCAGCTTCTCTTGCGTTGCCAGCAGGCGTGCCGCCTGCTCGACGCGCAGGCCTTGCTGCGCAATCAGGCTTTCGATGACGCGGCTGACGGTCTTGATCTTGTCGATCTCGCGTTCGTGCACGGTGACGTCGAGCAGGTCGCTGGATACGCGGAACGCTACCGCGTGGGACAGTGCGGCCAGCAGGGCGAACAGGACGACCAGCATCATCCGGGTGCTGCCGAACCACGACGGCCGGGCGTTCGGCAGCTTCATGCCTTCCTCATGCGGCGCAGCCGGTTGTTCAGGCGGCGGATGGCAGTACGCCATGCTCGCGCAGGATTCGAGTTCCGGCGGGAGACTGGATGAACTCGATGAATGCCTTGCCCGCCGGGGTGAGCCGGTCGGACTTGTAGATCAGGCCGAATTCGAGCCAGAGGGGATAGCGCCCCTGCTCGACGTTTTTCGGCGTCGGCATGACGCCATCGAGGGCCAGCGTGACGATCTTCGTCTTGCACGCCGCCAGGGCCGACTTGTTGATGAAGCCGAGGCTCGTGGGAAAGCGGTCAAGCAATTCGATCAAGTGGGGATCGAGGCTCACGACCTTGACGTTACTGGCAAACGCCATGTTCGCGAATGGCTTGATGATGCGGCCGACCGCTTGCCGGGAGGCGTCGGTTACCTCGCGCCCGATTGCGCGGATCGGACCGGATTTTCCGCCCAGTTCGCGCCAGTCCGTAATCTTGCCGCCATAGGCGGCCAGCGCCTGTTCCTGGCTGATGCCATGCGCGGTGACGCCGGCGCCGGCGGCGAACACCACCGGGTCGCGGCCGATGGCGAGGTATTGGAAACCCTTGCTGCGTTCGTCGTCCTTGAGCGGCCGGCCGACGCGGCCGAGGCTGGCGGTGTCGGCCGCCACGTCGCGCAAGGCGCCGGCAGTTCCCGTCGATACCGGAACCGTGACGCGGTGCTGCCCCTGCCGATCATTGAAGGCCTTGGCCAGTTGCGACAACACATACTCGGGATTTCCGCTGCCGGGAATTTCCAGGTCTTCGGCAATGGCTGCGCTGACCAGAGTCATCGCCGCCAGCCAGCCGATCCCGATATGGCGGGGGCGAAAACTATTCACGTCGATCTCCCGTTGCTGATTTCGCCGGCCGTGCGGAACGCCGCGGCCGCTGCGGCACGGATTCTACAGGGGTTGGTGTTCCCGGAAAATCAGGGTGTCGGGCTGGATCGAGTCAGGGGAATGGAGCGCGCGCGGCAGGCGGGATCATTCCGCATCGTGCGCGTCCAGCGGCCAGAGCTGGTGCGTGTCGAGCAGCAGCCGGTAGCGGGCCTCGCTGGCGTCGAGTTGTGCCTGCGCCGCGGCGAGCCGGGCTTCCACGGCCTGGCGCCGGGCGTTGAGCAGGTCGCCGATCTGGCCTTCGCCGAGGCGCCAGGCCTTTTCGAGCAGGCGGGTGTTTTCGTCGCTGCGTGCGGCGACGTCCGCCAGCCGCTGCCATTGCGCATGGCTGGACACGGCTTGCTGGAAGGCGCGGCGTGCCTCGCCTTCGACCTTCGCCAGCACCTGGGCTTCGCGCGCGGCGGCGGCGACGGTTTCGGCCTGCGCGCCGCGGGCTTGCGCCGCGCGGGCGCCGCCCGGCAGGGGGATCGCCAGCGTGAAGCCGAGCACGCGTTCCTGGCCGTCGCGTTCCGAGGACCACTTCATGCCGACGGTGGGATCGGGCAGGCGGTCGGCGTCGAGGCGCTGCGCCTGGAGCTGCTGGCGCTTCGACGCCGTGCGCGCGACGTCCAGTTCGTGGCTGTGTTCGAGGATTCTTTCGCGCCAGAAGTCGAACGGCTGGTCGACGGCTTGCGGCGGCGTCGCGGCGACGCGCGCCGGCAGCAGCAGCGACGGGAAGTGCTGTGCCAGATCGCTGGCGGCGCGTTGCGCGCGGCTCTCGGCCTGGGCGAGCTGCGCCTCGGCCTGGGTTTGCTGGGTCGAGGCGAGCAGCAGTTCGATGTTCGCCGCGTCGCCGGCGGCGACGCGTTTGGCGGCGATGCGCCCCTGCTGTTGCAACAGTTCGGCCTGGATGCGCCATTCCGCGACGGCGGCCTGTTCGCGGCGCCAGTCGAACCAGGACTTGAGCAGCAGGCGCCCGGTTTCGTGCAGGGCGTCGCCGAGGGTGTTGCGGGCCTGGTCCAGCACGGTGGCGCCGATTTCGGCATCGCGCGCCGCCTTGCCCGGCAGGCGGACGGCGCGCTCGATGCCGATCTCCTTTTCCTGGAAGCGCCGGTCGGCGGCGACCTCGCGGCGCTGCTGGCTGCCGATGCGCAGGTTGAACTCGTGCGGCCCCGCTTCGAACTGGTCGCGCTGCGCTTCGCCGACGCCGATGCCTGCCTGCGCGGCCAGGACGGCGGGGTGGCTGCGCAAGGCCTTTTCGACCATGGCGGCGGGCGGCAGGTCGGGATAGTCGGCCGCGGCGGCAGCCAGCGGCCAGGCCAGGCAGAGCAGCAGGAAGCGTTTCATGCGAAGTCTCCGGATGCGAGCACCGGGCTGAGCCACCAGCGGATGTCGGCGCCGGGCAGGTCGGCCTTGAGGTGGGCGACGAGTTCGTCGGCGTGTGCGGCATCGAGCAGGATCTCGATGACGACGCGGGTGGCGCGGCCGCGCACCTGTTCGGCGTTGCTGGCGATGCTGCTCGGCGCGCCGTGGCCGTCGGCATGCTGCGCGGCGAAGGTGCCGACCCATTCGGGATGCCGGAGCAGGTGGTCGATCACCTGTTCCTCCAGCGATTTCGGCAGCAGCAGCTTGAGGCAGGCATTGCGATTCGCGGCACTCATGTCGTTCCCCAGCGGCGGTAGAGGATGGGCAGCATGACGAGCGTCAGCAGCGTGGAGGTCACCAGGCCGCCGATGACGACGATGGCCAGCGGGCGCTGTATCTCGGAGCCGGGGCCGCTGGCGAACAGCAGCGGCACCAGGCCGAAGGCGGCGATCGACGCCGTCATCAGCACCGGGCGCAGGCGGCGCTTGGCGCCTTCGACGACGACGCGCTCGATGGCCATGCCTTGGTCGCGCAACTGGTTGAAGTACGAGATCAGCACCAGGCCGTTCAACACGGCGATGCCGAGCAGGGCGATGAAACCGACCGACGCCGGCACCGACAGGTATTCGCCGGAAACCAGCAGCGCGAAGACGCCGCCGATCAGCGCGAAGGGAATGTTGACGAACACCATCGCCGCCTGGCGCACCGAGCCGAAGGTGGTGAACAGGATGTGGAAGATCAGCGCCAGCGCGATCGGCACGACCAGCGCGAGCCGCTTCGCCGCGCGTTGCTGGTTCTCGAACTGGCCGCCCCAGGTCAGGCTGTAGCCGGCGGCGAGCTTGATGTCGGCCCCGACGCGCGCCTGGGCCTCGGCGACGAAGCCGACCAGGTCGCGGCCGCTGACGTTGGCCTGGATCACGACCATGCGTGCGGCATTCTCGTGGTCGACCTTGACCGGGCCGGCGACGCGCTTGAGGTTCGCCACGGCGGAGAGCGGCACGCTGCCGCCGGCCGGCAGCGCGATCTGCATGCCGGCGAAGAGGGCCGGCGACAGGCGGATCTCGTCGCCGCCGCGGATCACCAGCGGCGTGCGGCGCACGCCTTCGAGCACCAGGCCGACGGGCTGGCCCTCGATCTGGGCGCGCAGCGCGCCGGAAACATCCTCGATGCCGAGGCCGAAGCGGCCGGCGGCGAGGCGGTCGACCTCGACCATGTAGTACTGCACGCCCTCGTTCTTCACCGTCAGCACGTCCTGTGCGCCGGGAATCGTCTTCAGCAGCGCGGCGATGCGTTCGGCGAGGCCGTTGAGTTCCTTCAGGTCGGTGCCGTATACCTTGATGGCGAGGTCGCCGCGCGTGCCGGTCAGCATTTCGGAGACGCGCATCTCGATCGGCTGGGTGTAGCTGGTGTCCATGCCGGGGAAGCCGGCCATGACCTTGCGGATTTCTCCCGTCAGCCATTCCTTGTCGGGCTGGCGCCACTCGGCGATGGGCTTGAGGACGAGAAAGGTGTCGGTGTCGTTGGGACCCATCGGGTCGAGGCCGAGTTCGTCGGAGCCGACGCGGGCGACGATGTCGCGGATCTCGGGCACATTTTCCAGCAGGGCGCGCTGCACGGCGAGGTCGGTCTGCGCGCTTTGTTCGAGCGTGATCGAGGGCAGTTTCATGATCTGGACGATGAGGTCGCCCTCGTCCATGGTCGGCATGAAGGCCTTGCCCAGCATCAGGAAGGCGCCGACCGTGAGGGCCAGCAGCGTCAGGGCGGTGCCGATGACTTTCTTCGGCGCCGCGAGCGCCTTTTCCAGCAGCGGCACGTAGATTTCCATGGCTTTGCGCGGCAGCCAGGGTTCGTGGTGGCTCGCGGCCGGCTTGAGCAGGAAGGAGGCGAGCACCGGGATCACCGTCAGCGACAGCAGCAGGGAGCTGGACAGCGCGAAGATGATGGTCAGCGCCACCGGCACGAAGAGCTTTCCTTCCAGGCCCTGCAGGGTCAGCAGCGGCAGGAAGACGATGACGATGATGGCCATGCCGGAGACGACCGGCATCGTCACTTCGCGCACGGCGCGGTAGATGCGGTGGAGCAGTGGCAGCGCCGCCTGGCCCGGCTTTCCGGCGTCGGTGACCAACTGGCTCTCGACGTTCTCGATCACCACCACCGCGGCATCGACGAGCATGCCGATGGCGATGGCCAGGCCGCCGAGGCTCATCAGGTTGGCCGACATGCCGAACAGTTGCATCAGGATGAAGGTCATCAGCGCCGACAGCGGCAGGATGCAGGCCACCACCAGCGCGGCGCGCAGGTTGCCGAGGAAGGCCAGCAACAGCACCAGCACGAAGACGATGGCTTCGTAGAGCGCCTTGGAGACGGTGCCGACGGCGCGGTCGACCAGTGCCCCGCGGTCGTAGAAGATTTTCGTCGTCACGCCCGGCGGCAGGCCCTTGCCGATTTCATCGAGCTTGGCGCGTACGCCCTCGACCACGGTGCGCGCGTTGGCGCCGCGCAGGCCGAGCACCAGCCCCTCGACGGCTTCTTCGCGGCCGCCGTGCGTGACGGTACCGTAGCGCGTCAGGTTGCCGATGCGCACATGGGCGATGTCGCCGACGCGTGTTACCGCGCCGTCTTTCGAACGGATGACGATGGCGCGCAGGTCGTCGATGGTCTTGACGCTGCCCTCGACGCGCACCAGCAGCGATTCCTCGCCTTCGGAGAGGCGGCCGGCGCCGTCGTTGCGGTTGTTGGCTTCCAGCGCGTGCTGCAGGTCGGCCAGCGTCAGGCCGCGCGCCTTCAACGCCAGCAGTTGCGGCACCACCTCGAAGGTGCGCACCATCCCGCCGAGGCTGTTGACGTCCGCCACGCCGGGCAGGGTGCGCAGCTGCGGCCGGATCACCCAGTCGAGCAGCGAGCGTTTTTCCTCCAGGGAAATGTCGCCCTCGATGGTGAACATCAGCATTTCGCCCAGCGGCGTGGTGATCGGCGCCAGGCCGCCGGAAACGCTGTCGGGCAGGTCCTTCATGACGCCGGCGAGGCGCTCGCTGACCTGCTGGCGCGCCCAGTACAGGTCGGTACCTTCGTCGAAGTCGAGCGTGATGTCGGCGATGGCGTACTTCGCCGAAGATCGCACCACGCGCTTGTGCGGGATGCCCAGCAGCTCGATCTCGATCGGCGTGACGATGCGCGCCTCGACTTCCTCGGGCGTCATGCCCGGCGCCTTCATGACGACCTTGACCTGGGTCGAGGAGACGTCGGGGAAGGCATCGATCGGCAGTTCGCGGAAAGAGGCCACGCCGGCGCCGATCAGCAGCAGCGTGGCGATGAGGGTCAGCAGGCGCTGCGTCAGCGCGAATTCGACGAGGCGGGGAAACATGGCGGCCTACTTGCCTTCGCCGGCGCCGATGCCGAGCCAGGTGGCCTTGAGGGCGGCGATGCCCTTGACGGCGATGCGCACCTCGCCGCGCAGCGGGGCCTGGCCGCTGCCTGCGGCCGTCACCAGCGCCGAGCGCTCGGTTTCGTCGAGCAGCTTCACCGCGACCGGGACGAAGCCCGCCGGCGTTGCCGTGAACAGCCAGACCTGGCCCTGGTGGCGCGCCAGCGCCGAGTTGGGCACGCGCCATGCGCCGCCCGCGGCGGTCGTGGCCGGCACGATCTGCGCCTGGACGAACTGGAAGGGCTTCAGGCAGCCGTCGGCGTTGGCCATCTCCGCGCGCAGCATCAGCGACTGCGTCGCCGGATTCAGGTGCGGCGCCACCAGCGTGAGCTTGCCGGCGCCCTTGCAGCCGGGCACCGACACGGCGTCGCCGGCGGCGAGTCCCGTCGCCTGGGCCGGCGTCGCCTGGACTTCCAGCCACAGCGGCGCGAGCCGGCCGAGCTTGAACAGCACGGCCGTGGCGTCGACGCGCTGGCCCGGCTGGACCGGCGCATCAAGGATCACGCCGTCGAAGGCGGCACGCACTTCGGTGACGCCGGAGAGGCCCTTGCCGTCGGCGCCCGGTTCGGGCATGCCGGCAAGGTGCAGGGCGGCGCGCTTTTCGGCCAGGGCGGCGCTGGCCTGGCGTTCGGTCGCCAGCGTCACGGAAAGGCGCGACTGGCTGATGATGCCGTCGGCGAACAGGGTTTCGTCGCGGCGGCGACTTTCCGCGGCGACCTCGGCCTGGGCGCGCGCGCCGGAGAACTCGCGCTGCAGCTCCAGCAACTGCGGCCCCTGGATGCGGGCCAGTACCTGGCCGCGCTTGACGCTTTCGCCGTAGGCCGCCTTGACGGCGGTCACCATGCCGGCCAGCGGCGCGCCGACGATTTCGAGCTGCGTCGGCGGCACGACCACCTGCGCCGGCAGGCGCCGTTCGCCCGAACTGGCGAGGCTTTCGAGCGCCACCAGGTTGATGCCGGCGGCCTTCGACTGCTCGGCGTTGAGATGGATGACGCCGTCTTCCGCGGCGACGCAGAGAGGCAGCAGGAGCAGGATGGCAAAGCGGGCGGTTTTCATGGTGACAAGTCTAGCGGCGGCAAATTAACCGAAGCTTAAGCCTTTTCCCCCGCGGGGCGATGCGTCAGGCGTTCTTGCCCTTCTGCCAGAGCACGTCGCCGCTGCCGGCGACTTTGTTGAGCCAGCGGGCGAGAACGAAGAGCAGGTCGGAGAGCCGGTTCAGGTACTGCCGGGCGGTGTCGGAAACCGGCTCCGCCTGCGTCAGCGCGACGGTGGCGCGCTCGGCGCGGCGGCAGACGGCGCGGGCCAGGTGGGTCAGCGCGGCGGCGCGCGTGCCGCCCGGCAGGATGAATTCCTTGAGCGGCAGCAGTTCGCCGTTGTAGCGGTCGATGGCCGCCTCCAGCCGCGCCGGCTGGTTGGCGCCGAGAAAACTCGCGCCCGGCACCGAAAGCTCGCCGCCGAGGTCGAACAGGTCGTGGTGGATGCCGGTCAGCAGTTCGCGCACGTCGGCGGGCAGTTCCTCGCAGAGCAGCACGCCGAGCAGCGAATTGAGTTCATCCACGTCGCCCATGGCGGCGACGCGCTGCGAGTCCTTGCTCGTGCGCGAACCGTCGCCGAGGCCGGTGGTGCCGGCATCGCCGGTGCGGGTGTAGATTTTCGAGAGACGGTGGCCCATGGCGGGGAACCTCGGCGAGCGGAAGAGGCCCGGATTATCCCAGATCGGCGGCGGAGCCGCTGCGCGCTGTCAGTCGTGCAGCGGGATCGGCGCCAGTGAGGCGTTGCGCGGCGGCGGGCGCAGCGGGTCGTCGAGGTCGGCGTACTCGGCGCGGGAGTAGATTCGTTCCAGCGCCTGATCGGTCGTCGAGAAGAAACGCTTCTCGCCGATCTTGTCCCGCAAGCCGGTGGCGCGCATGACGTCCATGACCTGCTTCTTGATCCCTGCGAACAGCACGACGGTGCCGTTGTCGTTGAGGCGCTCGACCAGGTGGTGGATGACTTCCTCGCCCGAGGCGTCGATGTCGTTGATGCCGTCGCCGACGATCAGCACATAGGGCGCGTTCGGGTTGTTCGCCACCGCGTCGAGGATCGCGTCCTCGAAGTAGGCGACGTTGGCGAAGTAGAGGCGGCCGTCGAAGCGCACCGCGGTCACTACGTCGGAGGCCGGCAGCTGGTTGATCTTCGCGTCGCGCAGCGTGCCGTCGGCGTGGCGGCCGAGGATGGCGACGCGCGGCTTCATGGTGCGGTAGAGGAACAGCACCAGGGCCAGGGCGGTGCCGATGAGGATGCCCTTGTCCAGGTGCGGTGCCGCCAGCAGGGTGACGAAGAAGGTGACGGCGGCGACGATGCCGTCGACGCGGCTGGCTTTCCAGGTGTGCTTGAGGGCTTCGGGCGTGACCAGGCTGGTCACGGCCAGCAGGATGATGACGGCCAGCACGGCCTTGGGCAGGTGGTAGAGGTAGGGCGTCAGGAACAGCAGGGTGATGGCGACGAAGACGCCGTTGAACATCGATGCCAGGCCCGTCTTGGCGCCCGCCTGGAGGTTGATCGCCGAGCCGGTGAAGGAGCCGCAGGACGGATAGGACTGGAAGAAGGCGCCGCCGAGGTTGGACAGCCCCTGGCCGATCAGTTCCTGGTTCGGGTCGAGGCGCTGCTTGGTCTGGGCGGCCAGCGCCTTGGCCATGGAGATCGTCTCCATGAAGGCGACCAGGGCGATGATGAACGCCGCGGACAGCAGCGACATCATGGCATCGCCGGTCAGCGTCGGCAGGCGGAAGGAGGGCAGGCCGGCCGGGATGTTGCCGACGACGTCGCCGCCGCCCATCAAGCGCATTTCGCCCTTCTCGATCTTCTTGATGTGCCATTCGTGGCCGTCGGTTTCGACGCCGGCGGGAACGGCGCCCTTGACGAAGAGGCGCGCCGGCTGTTCGCCGGCGAGCTTCTCGCGCTCGAAGTTCAGCTTGCGGATCTGGGTCAGGCGCACCTTGTTGTGGCCTTCCAGGCTGGCCAGATCGAGCTTGATGAGGTCGATCCGGTGGCGCAGGTCGGCGGCCGCACGCGCATTGGCGGCGTCATGAGGGGCCTTTTCGGCGGCGCGCAGCTGGTTGGACCGGGCGGTGATCTCGGTCGTCAGGGCGTTGATCTGGTCGCCGGTCCGGGCGTAGGTCGACACCAGTTCCCGCGTGGCGGGGTCGGCGATGTGCTCGGGGCTGCCCTTGGTCTTCTGCTCGTAACCGGCGGCCATGCTGATGAGGATGGTGACGACCACGGTGATGAGGACGCTGGGCTTGGCCAGCGCGGGAATCTTCTTCAGCCCGAGCATCAGCGCCAGGGCCAGGAGCGACATGGCGAGCGTGGGCAGGTGGGTCTGCGGCAGGTAGCCCATCATTTCCCAGATGTCCTTGAGGAAGGAGTCGCTGCGGCCCTTGGGGATGCCGAGCAGCATGTCGAGCTGGGACAGGCCGATGATGATGGCCGCGGCGTTGATGAAACCGAGGATCACCGGGTGGGAGACGAAATTGACGATGGTGCCCAGCTTGAAGGCGCCCATGCCGAACTGGATGACGCCGACCATCAGGGTCAGCAGCAGCGCCAGGCCGATGTAGTCCTCGGTGAACGGCACTGCCAGCGGGGTGACGGCGGCGGCGGTCATCAGCGAGACGATGGCCACCGGCCCGGACAGCAGCTGCCGCGAGGAACCCCAGAGGGCGCCGAGGATGGCGGGGATGAAGGCCGTGTAGAGGCCGAAATAGATCGGCAGGCCCGAGAGCTGCGCGTAGGCCATCGCTTTCGGCACCAGCACCAGGGCGCCGATGATGCCCGCCATCAGGTCGCCGCGAAGAATCGCCGCGTTGATCGGGAGCCAGGAAAGAAACGGGAAGAAGCGCAGCAGGAGCTTGTTGGTGAACATGGGATCGTCTTGGCCGGCCAGAATTGCAGGGTTCGTCGATATCTTGCAAGTTGCTGCACGGTTGATACAGAGTGCAGCTTGTGTATTGCAAAATGAAACGACTTATTCTAGCGCCGGCGAGTTGCGGTGTGACTAGAGACGCGTTATGCGACGATTACGCGGGTCTATTCGGCGCGTGCCGGTATCGGGAGGCGACGACGGGAGGGGGCATCCGGAGGTCTGCGCGCGCCAAGGATGGCGGG
>CAZWFC010000018.1:0-29601 GCA_964632965.1 uncultured Rhodocyclaceae bacterium | reverse complement strand
CCGAGCGCGCCGAAGTCGGCGAACAGCGCGAGGCCGTGCTGGCCGTGACGCTGCCGGAAAAACCCGGTGCCTACAAGAAGTTCGTCTCCCTGATCGGCACCCGCAACATCACCGAGTTCAACTACCGCTATCACGACGCCGGGGAAGCGCATGTCTTCGTCGGCGTGCAGGTCGCGAACCGCAGCGAGTCGCTGAAGCTGATCGAGCAGCTGCGCAAGAACGGCTATGCGACGCTCGATCTCACCGACGACGAGATGGCCAAGCTGCACATCCGCCACATCGTCGGCGGCCACGCACCGCAGGCCGACCACGAACTGCTCTACCGCTTCGAGTTCCCGGAGCGCCCCGGCGCGCTGATGAACTTCCTGACGCGCATGAGCGCCGGCTGGAACATCAGCCTGTTCCACTACCGCAACCATGGCGCCGACTACGGCCGCGTGCTGGTCGGCATGCAGGTGCCGCCGAAGGAAATGAAGGAATTCCGCGCCTTCCTCAAGAACCTCGGCTACCGCTGCTGGGACGAGTCGAAGAACCCGGCCTACAAGCTCTTCCTCGGATAGACCGGCTACCCGATGGCTTTTGCCGCCACACTGCGCCGCCTGGGTCGCCGCACCTGGTTCCTGGCCGTGGCGGTGGCCCTGTTGTCGACCGGCATCGCCGAGGGGCTGTACCGCAGCGGCGTCACCGACCGGATCGAGTATCTCTATTCCGACTTCTGGCACCGGCTCGCCGGCCAGCGCTACGCACCTACCCGCACCGCGCTGGTCATGGTCGACGACCCGAGTCTCAATGCCCGCGTCGACGAGCCGCTCGCCTTCTGGACGCCGCATTTCGCCAAGGCCCTGGAAACCCTGAAGGCGGCCGGCGTCGAAACCGTGGCGATCGACTTCATTTTCAGCGGCAGCCCCGAACGCTGGATAGAGAAGCTCGGACTGATGGCGCGCGAAGCCTCGCGCGATTACGACCGTCCTTTCCGCGAACAGATCAATCGCGGCAATGTCCTCCTGTCGGGTTTCCGCGTCGGCAGCGGCAAATCGGTCGACGATTTCGTACTGCCGAGCCCCGATTACCTGCTGGCGCTGCCCGACCTCGACATGGTGGCCCATGTCGGCCTCGCCAACCTGCGCGACGATGCCGACGGCGCAGTGCGCCGCTTCGCCCTCGCCGAGGCCAGCGGCGAATTCGTCGAACGCGAGGGCATGCCGCGCCTGGCCTTCGGCACTCTCGCCGCGGCGCGCGCCAGCCGCCAGGATGCGCATGCCGCGAGCTTTGCTTTCAGCGGCCGCCGCCTCACGGCGGGCAGCGAAATGCCCATCGCCTTCGCCGGCGCGCCGGGCACGTATCGACCCGTGTCATTTGAAAAATTGCTGCGGCCCGATGCGCTCAAGCTCCCCGAAGTCCAGGCGCTGGCCGGCAAGGTGGTGGTGCTGGGCGCCGGCTACGCCGGCGTGAACGACGTGCATCCGACACCTTATTCCACCAGCATCGGCGGCGCCAACGCGCTGATGTCGGGGCCGGAGATTCAGGCCAATATCGTCGAGACCCTGCTGGCCGGGCACTTCATCGACGCCACGCCGGCGCCGCTGCGTCTGACGGTGTTCGCACTGGCATTCGGCGCACTCGCCTTCGTCGGCGTCAGCCTGTCGCCCTGGCGGGCGGTGATCCTCGTGGCCGTGGCGCTACAGGCCGGCGCGCTGGCGGCCTATTACCTGTTCAAGGCCGACCACCTGTTCCCCGTCGCCCACCTGCACATCGGCATGCTGCTGGTGCTCGGCGGACTCGTGCTGCTGCGCCTGACGCGCGAGGAGCGCGAGCGGGCGCGCATCGGCACGCTCTTCGGCCGCTATGTCTCAGACCAGGTCGTGGCGGCGATGCTCGCCTCGCCGGAGCTCCCCGAACTCGGCGGACAGGCGCAGCGCATCACGGTGCTGTTCTCCGACATCCGCAACTTCACGACCATCAGCGAAAAACTCACGGCACGCGAAGTCGTGGAGATGCTCAATACCTATTTCGAGCGCGCCTGCGCCGTGCTTCTGGCCGAGGGCGCCACCATCGACAAGTTCATCGGCGATGCCGTCATGGCCGAGTTCGGCGCACCGCTGGCGCAGCCGGACCACGCCTTGCGCGCGCTGCGCGCTGCGGTGGCGTTGCGCCGGGTGGCACTGGAATTCCGCGTCTGGATGGTCGAGCGCTTTCACGACCGGAATCTGCCCGAGTTCGACATCGGCATCGGCGTCCATACCGGGGAGGCCGTCATCGGCAACATCGGATCGAGCATCCGCATGGAGTACACCGCCATCGGCGACACGGTTAACCTCGCGTCGCGCCTCGAAGGCATGACCAAGGGAACGGGGTGTGCGATCCTGGCGAGCCGCGATACCGTCGCGGAAGCCGGCGCGGCGGCGGTCACGGGAACGCTGCATTCGCTGACAGTCAAAGGCCGCACCCAGGCCGTGGATGCCTTCGAGGTCGTCGCCGTCAAAGATGCATAAGCGCTAGCCCGGCGCCGGACTACTTGCCGCCGATGGCGCCAACGTCGTTGGCCGCAGTATTGCCCTTGCCGACGGCGACGGAATTCACATTTTTGGCAGCGGCATTGATTCTGGTATTGCCCTGAATCTGGGTGCCGCCCTTGACGGCACCCGTGGCCGTCTTGGCCACGTTGTTCTCGCCAGCGGCGACGGCGTTCGTATGCTGGGTGTTGGCGCTGATCGCGGTGTCGCCCTGAATCTTCACGCCTTGCGGGTTGCTGGAGCGCTGCACACTGGCCGTGCCCTGGGCATGAGCGGAAGACGATACGACCAAGATGGCTGCGACGACGATCTTGCGCATGGCGATGCCTCCAAAGCGGCGAACGAAAAACCCAGAGGGGAAACCCTCTGGGTCGTCCATCCGGAAAGCGGCTTACTTGCCGCCGATGACGCCGACGTCGTTGGTCGCGGTATTGCCCTTGCCGACGGCAACGGCGTTCACGTTCTTGGCGTTGGCGTTGATGTTGGTGTTGCCCTTGATGTTGGTGCCGCCTTTGATGGCGCCGACGGCGTTCTTGGCGGTGTTGCCCTTGCCGACGGCAACGGCATTCACGTTCTGGGCATTGGCGTTGATGTTGGTGTTGCCCTGGATGTTGACGCCGCCGGACGTCGCCTGAACACCACCCGGAGTAGCCTGGACACCCTGCTGGGCGAAAGCAACGGCGGAAGCGGACATCAGAGCAACGACGAGAAGAGACTTGCGCATAGTTGATACCTCCTGACTGGTCTGAGAAATTACCCGTGACGATATGTATCGACGTTGGGCGGACACTTCTAACACCGCTTAACCGATGATGCGGAACTGCACCCGGCGGTTCTTCGGATTGGTCGGCTCCATGCCCCCCAAAGGCTCGCTGTAGCCTTTGCCGACGGGCACGAGACGCATCGGATCGACGCGATAACGATCGATCAGATAGTTCATGACGGAAAATGCACGCTCCCGCGACAGCGCCGTATTGCGGGCAAGGCTGCCGGACATGTCGGTATGCCCCTCGATCAGGAGACGGACACTCGGATCCTTTTGCATCAGGCCGGCAATCGACTCGATGAAAGGCACGGACTCCGGCAGTATCTCGGAGCTATTGACGCGGAAGTTGATCGGAAAGGCGATGGCGCGTTCGCCGACCTGCATCGCCTGCTGCGCCGGTGCGGCAGGCGCGGGGGCATAAGCGGGCGGCGGCGCGTAGGCCGGCGCGGGAGCAGCTTGTTGCTGAACGGGCTGTGCAACGGGTACGGCCTGCGGCATCGGCGCGGCTTCCTGCGGCGCGGCGGCAGCCGGTGCCGAATCGCCGAAAACGATCGACCGCGTTTTCAGTTTTTTCTTGCCTTCGCCGCCAGTCAGTTGCCGCTGCAGTTCTTCGACACTGGGCGCTTTTTCATAGACGGTCACGTCGCCGCACCAAGCGCTGCCGACGGCCAGGAACAGCAGCGAAACACCCAGCCCCAGCTGCCGCATGTTTTTCTTACTTGCAGACATTGATGATCTCCTTGGCGGTCACGATGGTTTCTTTGGAACCCTTTTGACCGGACTGTGTAGTTCCCACATTCATGGTGCAATTGCCAGCCTTCTTGCTGCCGATATTGACCTGGGACTGGTTAGTCTGCATCTGCTCGGCACCGCTGTCGCGATAACCCTTGGCCAGCGCCTTGTTGACCTTGCTCTGGCCTGAAGTATTGAGATGCGACCCCTTGTTGATCTCGGCAAGCGCCGGAATGGAAAATACCAACGCTCCCGCCACCAGGGCGACCTTCGCCCCCAGAACAGATCGCTCAGTCATCATGACCCCCCTTGATTTTATTTGCAGTCGGGATCGGCGCCCTTGGTGCCGATATTGATGCAACCCTTCTTGCCCCGACCGGCAACGACATTGGATACGTTCTTCACATCGACAGTAACGGTGGAACTCTCGCGCGTCCCGCCTTTCACACTGCCGATGGATGTCTTGGCCGTATTGCCGCTGCCGATGGCGATCGTATTCACGTTTTCGGCATTGACATTGATGTTGGTGTTGCCGCGCACCACCCCACCCTGTGCCTGGGCCCACGCGACGGATGCCATGCAGCACACCGCACCGGCAACCAACCAAGCCTTGGCAAAGCTCGTCACCATCCTCGCCTCCCCTCGTATAACTTCATCAAGAAGTGTGCGTCAAAACCATAATAGCTTCAAGCCCATTATAGAAGCGCCGCGGATGCGAACAAGCCGAATCGCCTGACTGACCTTAATGCTCATTTGAGAGACCGGTTCAAGAATTTCGGGAGGCATTCGCCGGGCCTCTTTCTTCCTGAAAAGCTGCTTTGAGCAACGCGGCTTGCACCCAAAGGTTGACATGTGTCAGCATGGTCTTCGGCAGCAGGAATTTTTATGCCGGATTGGCTATGATGGCAAAAGAGAATTGGGATTTGACTATCGTAAGGGGAGAATAATGAGTAGCGAATTCGGCAATTCCCGGCGCGTGGTCGCCGGTTTTGGCGTTGCGATAATGCTGGCCGGCTGTGTCGCCGATCCACCCAAGCCGGAGATGGCGACGGTCGCGACGGCGGTGAAGACCCCCGCGAGCAAGACCGTCACCAACTTCACTTCTGCGTTGCGCTGTATGGACGATCTTCTGCTCGCCTATGGCAAGAAGGACATCGTCATCACGACGGCCGGCATTCCGGACTCCACCGGCAAGGTACAGGCCGGCACAAAGGAAATGCTCCACACGGCAGCCTCCAAAATGTCGATCAAGAGCAAAGCGCTGGCCTTCATCGACTACGACACGACCAGCAGCGATCTGTTGGCGGTATTTCAGGACATCCAGGCGGCGGGGGCATTCAACCACAAGCTGCCCAACTACTACATCCGCGGCGCCATCACCCAGCTCGACGAGAACGCGATCGACGCCACGGCAGGCGGCGGTATCGCCTTGCCCTTCCTCGACCTGGGGATGAGCAAGGATCAGGTGTCGTCGGTGGTGTCCATCGACATGAACGTGGGTGAAACGACGAGCCGCATGATCATGCCGGGCATCAACGCCAGCAACTCCCTGGTGATCACCCGCGCCGGCAACTCGAAAGAAGCGGGCGGGAAAATCGGCAAGGTCGGTTTCTCGTTCAACATGTCCCTGAACAAGGCCGAAGGCCTCAGTTCCGGTGTGCGCGCCCTGATCGAACTCGGCATGATCGAGTTGGTGGGCAAGCTCACCGGTACGCCTTACTGGAAGTGCCTGCAGATCGACAAGACCAACCCGGTGATGCTGGAACAGGCGCGCGAATGGTACGACGGCATGTCGCCGCAGGACCGCATCAAGCTGGTCCAGCGCAAGCTCAACGGCATGGGCCTGTACTCCGGCGCGGTCAATGGCGTGACGTCGAACGAACTTGCCGGCGCGGTCGGCAAATATCAGTCCGAGAATGGTCTGATCGCCGATGGCCGCATCAACTTCGACCTTTACTACGCCCTCCTTGATGCCGATCAGCCCATCGCGGCCGATCCCACGCCAAAACCGGCACCGGTGACATCGGCAGCACCCAGCGGCGGACGCGCGGCGATGACGCTCAAACTCGACAGCGACCGTGGCGCCAGGCCGACCTACCGACTCAAGGAATTTCTCCAGGCGCGGGTGCAACTCAACAACGACGGCATTCTGTATTGCTACTACAAGGATGTGTCGGGAACCATCGCGCGAATTTATCCCAACCGGTTCAATCCCGATCCGTTCGTGAAGGCCAACAAGGCCATGACCTTGCCGCCGGAAAATTCGCCGTTCAAGATCAAGTTCGATCAGGCAGGCAGGGAACAGATCGCCTGTTACGCCAGCGAGCGTGATCTGGCGCTGCCGGCCAACCTGAAGGGTGCGGATTTGACACCGCTGAAAGTCGGCTCGATGGACGAGATCGCCAATGCATTCCGCAAGTCGAATCCGTCGGTCGCAGAGGCAAAACTGGACATCAGCATTCAGTAGGCAAGGATGAAGACGGGAGACGGCCATGAAGGTTCGCATCGCCATGTTCGCGGCCCTGCTTGGCTGTCTCCATGCCCATGCCGGCGAGATCATCATCGTCCAGCCAGCGGAAAGGAATCCACGTACCGTACGGGAACCGACGCGGAGCGAACATGAACTCGGGCGGAGCATGGATCAGGCGCGCCAATATGGGGGCAAGAGCAGTTCGACCGCCGTAATCGTCGAGGAAGGCGCACCGCTAAGGCCGCTCGACAAGACGGAACAATCGATCCGCGACGCCCAGAATTACCTGCAGGGCTCCGAGACACCGGGTGCTGCCGGAACGGAGGGTACGACGATCATCCTCCGCGCCGCGCCGCCAAGCGAAGCGGAAAGGCTTCGCCAGAAAGCGCGCAGTTATGCCGCGCCGGCGACGGCAGCGCGTTCGGGACGCAATTGCGGCGAGGTGTCCACTCAGGTCGGCATGATAGGCGAGGGTCCCGGTGCCGAACGCAGCGCCAATGTCAGCGAAAAGGGGAACTCGGCCGTTAACGTGAATTGCAAATGACCCACAGGAGTTTGCCATGACCCATTCCACCGTGTCTGCCATCGCCGTTGCATCGTTTCTCTGCATCACGGCATGGCCTGCGGGCGCACAAGTCAATGTCAAGATGCCCGGACAGGAAAGCAAAGTCGGCAAAGGCAGCAACGTCAATGTTCAGGCCGACGGTGTTACGGCCATCGCCACGGAAGGCAACAATGCCAGCGTGACCGTCGGTGGCATAGAAGCCGATGCCAACGTGCAGGGCGTTACCGTCATCAACGGCCGGGTTTCAATCGACGGCAAGGATGTTCCCGCCAATGCGACCCGGTACAAGTCACCGAAAACGGGCACCGTCTATCTGATTCAGCGCAAGGGCAATTCCGTGAGCGTGACTACAGAGGAAGGGGCCAAAAAATGAATGCCCGTTATCCGCTTTCGGCGCGGACAGTCGCCGTCGTTGCCGGTGTGCTGTCGGCAACGGCTGCGTCCGCTGAAATTCTGTTCATGGAAGGCGGCAACGTGGCGTCGGTCGAAGCGGGCTATGCCTTTGCCCATCCCTCGTTACGCTCGGTGGTCTTCATCACGCCCGAAGCACGCCAGATGGCGATCCTGCCGCCGGCACCGGTCTTCATCCAGCCGCCGCCTTTGCTGTGGCGCGTCCCGTCTCCCTTCCCGCAGTATCCGCCCGCCGGCACGGCGGCCGCCCTGAATGCCTCGTCACGACCAAGCAACCGGGATGTGACGACCTACCATCTTCAGCGCGCCCACGGATTCAGCCAGGAATTGTTCTATCGCGACACCTACCTGAACCTGGGCACACCGGCATATCCCACCTATTGGAACAACAGCCTGATGCCCGCTTATCCGCCCCCTGCGCCAGGCAGTAGCCGGCCGAGCAACCGCGACAACACGACCTACAACCTTGAGCGCGCCCATCGCTTCAGCATGGACGCCTACAAGAAGCCTTGATGAAAATCCCGAAGGTCTTGTTGGGCCTTCTGCTCTGCGCTTGGCTGGCCTTTTCGTCCTGCGCCCATGCCCAAGGCGAGGATTACGCGCTTTCCTCGCCGCAAACCGCGGACTACACCACCATTCTCGGCAGCAAGAGCGACAAGGCGGTGGTTTTCGACTACGGCGGACGTTCGCTGATACTCGTCATCGATTTCCCGACACTCGCCGAGCAAGGCAAGATGTTCAATCGTGTCGTTGCGCTGATCGAACGTATCGGCGCACCGCGCGAACGCGTGCTCGACAATGAGGAGCTTGCTAGGTTCATTCGTTCCGTGGGCAAGACCGAAGCCACGCTCGCCTACGGCAACGACTTTCTCGTCGCCGAACTGGTCGTCTTCTTCAATCTTGCCGATATGGGCGGCATCGAGCTCACTGCCCAGGAAGTGGCGTTGCGCCAACTCCTGGCCGACCGCCGCCTGATGGTCTATCGCAATGGCTTCTACCAGGCCGTGACGCCGCAGGCGGTGATCCTGTCGATCCCGCAGGAAAGCGGCGGCAGTCCCGGCAATCCGCCGGTCAGCGCCTTGGCGCGGCAGACCATCCTGATGCACGAAATCAGCCACGCCGAGTTCTACACCAACCCGGCTTACGCGAACTACTGCCGGCAGTTCTGGCGTAGCGTCATGAGCACCGAGCAACGGGGCGCAATCCGGAAATTCCTTTCCCGTAACAGTTACAACCCGGATAACGAGGAAATGATGATCAACGAAACTCAGGCCTACCTTCTCTACACTCCCGATCAACGAGCCTTCAATGCCAAGCTCGCGGGTCTCAGGGAGAAGGAAGTCGAGATACTGCGAACGAAGTTCTGGGGGGGCTTCCCCGAAGCACCCTTGGCAGAATTGCGGAAATAGGTTTATAAGTTGATAGCGTCTCCTATATGTTGTTAATTCGCCACGGTTTTTCAAAATACTTCCTTACGCTGACCAGGATCAAAAACAATCTTTCATCAACTTGGTAATTTGTTCCGATGACTAATCGACTTTTGCTCGCCAGAGCCTGCCTGCCGGTGCTTCTGATATCCATTTCCTTGCTCGCCAAAGCTCAGGAGCCTGTTGATGTGGCACTGATTACCTCTTTGCAGGGGAATGTTGAGCGCGTCACACTCCAAGGCCCGAAAGCCCTGCAATCGTTCGTCAAGCTCAAACAGGGCGATCTTCTGGCATTGCGCAATGCACGCATCCAGATCGTCTATTTCGAGAGCGGACGACAAGAAGTATGGCAAGGAGGAGGGCGCCTGGAAATTCTTGGCAGTGAAGGTCGGCCGTTCGGACTGCCCGATCCCGAGGTTAAAATCCTCCCCAGCGTGATGGTCAAGCAGATTGCCAGAACTCCGGCGCTGGACAGCCAGGGACGTGCCGGTGTGATGCGCTTGCGTTCCATCGCCTCGCCGGAGGCCATCGCAAAACTCGACAACACCTATCGTCAAATGCGCATGGAAGCCGTGCGTGGCGATTTGAATCCTGAATTGTTCCTGTTGTCGGGTTTGTTCGAAATGCGCGAACTTGCACGGGTCGAGCAAGTGCTCAAGGATCTGCAGCAAGCGCGGCCCGGCGATACGGAAGTGAGCCTTGTGGTAACGCTCTACCAGAAGGCCATAAAGAATGCGCGGGAAGCACATGCGAATTGATTTATTTTGACCATGGGAGAGATACGATGATCAAGCGACTTGGATATTTTCTGGCGGGAACCGCGTTATTGACTGCCAGCGGCTTGGCGTCTGCGACTGGTTCTACGATATGCGCTGAGACACTCAGTTCCTATTACCAATCCAGCTGCGATGCCAGCTGCCAACAAGGCTATCGCACCAG
Organism: uncultured Rhodocyclaceae bacterium; assembly: GCA_964632965.1. GTDB lineage: Bacteria > Pseudomonadota > Gammaproteobacteria > Burkholderiales > Rhodocyclaceae > Nitricoxidireducens. The sequence continues at coordinate 19,778 of CAZWFC010000018.1, read as the reverse complement.
CTATCCGGATTGCTTTACCACTTCCGATTCGGGTAGCGCTTCCCTGCAGATCGCCGGTACCTCGGTTCGACAGGTTTCGTCGATCTCTTCGGCGATCGCTTCCCGCTTCCTGTCTCCTGCCGCCACGGGTCCGCAGCAAACCGCCGGCTTGGACTCCGTGAAGGGCATGGCGGCCGGTAACGCTGCGCCGGCCTTCAACGTTTGGGGCAACCTCAACAACACCCGCAGCAGCTACAGCGGCAACAGCGGCCTGAACAACGCCGACAAGTCCAACAGCGACGTGACGAATACGGTTGTGGGACTCGATTACGCATTCTCCCCGAACATGGTGATCGGCCTGTCGGCAGCCTATGACCGCGGCAACGGCTCATCGGGAAGAAACTCCGTCGGATCGAGCACCAAGGGTGACACCTATGCCCCCTATTTCGGCTGGCAGATCAACAAGGAACTCGCTTTCGACATCAGCACCGGCTGGGGTAGCGGCAAGTTCAGCGCGACGGGGACGAAAGTCGATTCCGACCGCTCCTTCACGGCGGCCAACCTCAGCTACAACCGGTGGATGAACAACCTCCAGCTCGTCGGCAAAGTCGGTTACCTCACCGCCGAGGAAAAGTACGGCAACATCATCAACGCCGGTGGAACGCAAAACAACACGTCGTCGACCAATACGGTCGACCAGTTCCGTCTCGGCGTCGAGGCCGGTTACTGGATGAACGGCATCATGCCCTTCGCCGGTCTGGCCTATACGTCCGACGACCGGAAATCGTCCAGCGCTGTCGCCGGCTTCGTGGACAACTCCAAGCTCGGCAAGGACGCGTTCGTGTTGTCGCTGGGCGCCAATTTCTTCAATCTCGGCAAGGGCGTCACCGGCGGCATTCTCTACACGCAGGAATCCGGCCGCAGCAACGGCAAGAACGACACGCTGGGCGCCAACGTCAGCTTCAGGTTCTGATGCACAGGGGCCTTGCCCCAGCAAAGGCCGCGCTTCTCGGCGCGGCCTTTTCGTTTCTGGCCGCCGGGTGCTCGTCGCTGGAATCCCGCGACGACTTGGCGGCCAGGGCCGGCGCAAAGGGATTTGCAGCGCAGGAAATGAAGGCGGGGGGATTCGACCTTGCCGCTTTCGTCCGCCGCCCACAGTCGCCGGTCGCGACCCTGACGATCTACATCGAGGGCGATGGCGCGGCCTGGCCGACGCCCTATCATCCGCCGCACGACCCGACGCCGGCCAGACCGCTGGCGCTGGCGCTGGCCATTGCCGATCCGGCGCCGGCGGTCGCCTACCTCGGCCGTCCCTGCCAGTACCTCGACACCGAAGCGTTGCAGCGATGCCCGGCTTCTTACTGGACGGAGCGGCGTTTCGCTCCCGAGGTCGTCGACGCCTACGATGCCGCGATCAGTCGTCTTGCAGCCGTTTCCGGCGCACGGCATGTCCGTCTGGTCGGCTACTCGGGCGGAGGGGTCATCGCCGCATTGCTCGCGGCCAGGCGCAACGACATCGATCGGTTGGTCACCGTCGCCGCGCCGCTCGCCCTGACCGAATGGACAACGTGGCATGACGTATCGCCACTGACCGGCTCGCTCGACCCCACCGGATCGGACACGAGGCATCCGATGCAAACCGGCGTGCATTTCGTCGGCGAGAATGATAAAACAGTACCGGCGACGATCGTGGAACGACACATCCGCGCCAAGGGTGGCCGGATGCTGGTCATCCCCGGGTTCGACCACGAGTGTTGCTGGGCGCGCGAGTGGACCGGCTTGCTGCTGCGAACCGGGGCAGAGGAGAAAATAAAATGAGATATGGGTTATTGATAGCGTCGCTGGTGGCCTTCGCTACGTCAGCTCCGGCTCAGATGGTCCGCCCGCCCGCCTTCATCGGCGGCATTCCCGGCATGGCCCAGTTCCAGGCGATACAGATGCAGCGCCACCAGGCGCGCACGCTGCTTTACCGCGAAGCGCTCGAAGAACTGCGCAAGAATCCCGCCGCCGCCGATGTGCCCGAGTGCCGGCCGGACGGCACGCCCGGCGCGGCACTGTGCCTGCATCGCCCGGCAGCCGTCAGCCAGCAACCGGCGGCCACTGCGGAAGCGGTCACACCGATCACCACGCCGAAGGAAGGTCGCCGTTTCGCCGTCCTGGTCGGCAACAACGATTACAAAATGCCCATCCCGGGACTGGAGACCCCGATTGCCGACGTCAGCAAGACCGCCGATATCCTGACATCCCGCTTCGGCTTCGAGACCCGCGTGTTGAAGAACGCCTCCAAGGCGCAGATCGTCGAGGCCCTCAATCGCGTGGCGGCGGAAGCCACGCCCGAGGATAACGTGTTGTTGTTCTACGCCGGGCACGGCTACCTGATGGATGACACCAAGATGGGATTCTGGATTCCCATCGACGCCTCGGTCAAAACCGCCGCCAACTGGATATCCAACACGGATATCTCCAAGCTCCTGTCCGCCATCCGCGCCCGCCAGCTCATACTCGTCTCCGACAGTTGCTTCTCGGGTTCGCTGACGCGGGAACAGAAGGTCACTTACAGCGGCAAGCCCAAGGCAGAGGAAGTGCTGCGGCGCCGGTCCGTCCTCGTGCTCTCCTCCGGCGGCGACGAACCGGTGTCGGACGAAGGCAAGGACGGCCATTCCATCTTTGCCTACAACCTGATCAAGACGCTCGACGCCGCCAGCGGCACCACGCCCGGCTACGAAGTCTGGCGCACGGTACATGGCAGCGTCAGCAAGGAATACTCGCAGGAGCCGCAGTACGGTGCCGTCGTCTCCGCCGGCCACGCCGAAGGCGGGGAATACTTGTTCCAGTCGCGCTGAGGCCGGTGCGGTTCGTATTAAGATTGCATCTGCATCGAACGCTTGGGGAGGCAACGGTGATTTTCGGCAGACTGCTCATGCTGGCCGGTGTATTTCTTCTCGCCGCCCAGCCGGCGTGGGGCAAGAATTACGCCCTCCTGATCGGCAACTCGGCTTACTCGATCGGCGCCCTCGACAATCCGGCCAATGACGCCCGCGACCTGGCCGGCGTGCTGAGGACCACGGGTTTCGACACCACCGTGATCCTCAACCAGGACGGTGAAGCCATGACACAGGCCATCCGCGCCTTCGGCGAAAAGCTGCGCAACAACGACGGCATAGGCTTTTTCTTTTTCGCCGGCCACGGCGTTCAGGTCGCCGGCGAGAACTACCTGCTGCCGGTCGGCTTTCCCTTCCGCAACGAGAACGAGGTGCAAAGCCATGCCGTCTCGGCCAATCTGGTCCTGCGCTACATGGAAGACGCCAAGAACCGCGTCAATGTCGTCGTGCTCGATGCCTGCCGCAACAACCCCTTCATCAAGACCCGCTCGCTGAAAACCCGCGGCCTCGCCCCCATGGACGCACCCAGCGGTTCGCTGGTGGCCTTCTCCACGGCGCCCGGCACCGAAGCTTCCGACGGCTCCGGCAGCAACGGCCTCTACACCAAGCACCTGATGTCCAACCTCAAAGTGCCGGGCCTGACCGTCGAACAGGTTTTCAAACGCGTGCGCGAAGCGGTCGAAAACGAATCCGAGCGCGAAATCGGCCGCAAGCAGTCGCCGCGCGAGGAAAGCAGCCTCAAGGGCGGCGACATCTATTTCATTCCACCCAAGGTCGTCGCGGGCGGCAGCGCCAATGCCGAAGCCGTCGAACTCGCCTATTGGAACTCGATCGCCAACAGCAGCAACACCGCCGATTTCGATTCCTATCTCGCCCAATATCCGCAAGGCAAGTTCGCCGATCTGGCGCGTAACCGGCTCAAGGCCGCCAAGACGTCCGCTCCGCTCGCCCGTGCCGATACCCGCGGCGACATGCAGTCGCCTTCCCAGACGCCGGCGCCCATGGCCATGGCCCGTGCCGGCAAAGTCTATTCGAGTCCCGGCGGCTTCAGCTTCGACGACAGGAACGACGCGCCGATGCGCGCGGCGGAACTGATTTCGATTTCCTGCCGCGACATCATCAAGGGCAAGCGCGTGCGCCTGACCATAGAGGAGAAAGGCAGCATCGCGCAGCAGAGCCGCAACGCCTTCCGCCAGGCGATCGAAGAGCGCATGAAGGCCATCGGCGTCAAGGTTGCCGCCACGGGCGGCGCAGCCGACTTCGTGATGAAGGGCGCAATTGAAACCGCGAGCGGTGCCAACCCGGTACTCGGCGTCGGCGAAGTCGACCTGGACGCCGACTTCAGCCTTTCGCTTCCCTCCGGCAAGCGGCTCGCCCAGGCCAGTGCCACGGGCGGCGCATACAGCGGCCGGCACACCAAGAGCTCGGCCAAGAATGCCGCACAAGGCGTCTGGGATGAAAAGAGCGATGAAATCGTCGGCAAGCTGTTTCGCGACTACTGCGCCGACCGCTGACGTTAGCCCCGCCACTTGTGACGCCAAACCGATTTCGCCTCATTCGGAGATTACCCATGAAACAGAAAATCTTTGCCGCCTGCCTCTCCGTCGGATTCGCGCTCATGAGCGCCCCCAGCCACGCCTTCCTCGACAAGCTTTTCGGCGACAAGCCCGCCGAAGGTCAGCCGGCGGACGGCGGCGGCCCGCAGCCGTCCAGCAGCGCATCGGCCGAAGCCAACCGGATGGCCGACAAGGCGCTCTACAAGCCGGTCGAATACGTCAACGCCAGTTTCCCGGGGCCGACGCTGGTCGTGCTGCCGGGCGACATCAAGAGCAACAACGCCACCTTCACGCAGAAGTTCGGTCCGAACAACATCGCCGATTTCGCCGAACTGGAACTGACCCGCGCCAACTTCAGGGTGCTGGAACGCTCCGACCTGGGACCGCTGCTCCAGGAAGTCCAGCTCGCTTACGGCATGGGCGATCCCAAGGAAGCCGCCAAAGTCTTCAAGCGCGGCAAGTTCAAGACGACGAAGTGGATGGTCAAGTTCGACGTCCTCAAGGCGGAACCCGTGGCCCAGGCCCAGAAGGGCTTCGACGGCGGCGCCGTCGGTCAGCTGGCCGGCATCTTCATCGGCGGCCAGGGCGGCGCGGTCGCGAACGTCGTCGGCGGCTCGGTCAAGACCGCCGAAGCGGCCGGTGTCTGGATCGTCGGCCTGCGCTACAAGATTCTCGATGCCAACACCACCGAGCAGGTCGCTGCCGGCTACGTCGAAGACAAGATGGAACTCGGATCGAAGTCTTCCTCCGTGCTCGGCGTTTCGGAAGGAGCCTCAGGCGGACTCACGCTCGACAGCCTGGTACAACGCCTGGTGCAATCGTGCGTCGCCGAAATGGATGCCCGCTACAAGAAGTCCCAGTAAGCTGCCGGCCGGGCCAGAGCCCGGCCCGCCACACCCATGTTCGATTTCGACCACCCCATAGACCGCGCCGGCGGCGAGTTCCGCGACAGCCTCAAGTGGAACCGGTACGCCGGGCGCGACGTGATCCCGCTGTGGGTCGCGGACATGGACTTCGCCGCGCCGCCGCCGGTCGTCGAAGCGCTGCATCGCCGCATCGACCACGGCGTCTTCGGCTACAGCCAGCCCTGGCCTTCGCTCGTCGCGGCGGTCACCGAACATCTCGACCGGGAATACCGCTGGCCGGTGGAACCGGAATGGATCGTCTGGCTGCCGGGCCTGGTCACGGGACTCAATGTCGCCTGCCGCGCCGTCGGCAGCGACGGCGATGCGGTGTTCACCGCGACCCCGATCTACCCACCCTTTCTTTCCGCCCCGGCCGGCTCGGGGCGCACCGCAGTCACCGCCCCGCTGGTCCGCGACGAGGAAGGCTGGCTGTGGGACTGGGCGGCGACCGACGGCGTACTCCGCACTGCCCGCCCGCGGCTGTTCCTGCTTTGCCACCCGCACAACCCCGTCGGCCGCGCCTGGCGCGAAGACGAACTCTGGCAGGTTCTCGCCCTCGCCGAAAAGCACGACATGGTCGTCTGTTCGGACGAGATCCACTGCGACCTGATCCTCGAACCCGGCCGCCGCCACCAGCCGTTCGCCACGCTGTCGCCCGCTGCGGCGCGGCGCAGCATCACGCTGATGGCGCCGTCGAAAACCTTCAACATTCCGGGCCTGGGCTGCGCCTTCGCCGTGATCCCCGATCCCGGGTTGCGGCGTGCCTTCCATGGCGCCATGCACGGCATCGTGCCGCACGTGAATACGCTGGGTCTCGTGGCCTGCGAAGCGGCCCTGCGCGACGGCGCACAATGGCGCGCAGCCCTGCTGGCCTATCTGCGCGACAACGCGCGCTGCGTCGAGAACTTCGTCAAGCAGCAGCCCTTGCTGAGCATGGCGTCGGTCGAGGCGACCTATCTGGCCTGGATCGATGCCCGCGCCATCGGCACCGGAAACCCGCAACAGTTCTTCGAAGCAGCCGGCGTCGGCCTGTCCGACGGCGCCGACTTCGGAACGCCGGGCTTCGTGCGCCTGAATTTCGGCTGCCCGCGGGCACTGCTCGAACAGGCGCTGGACAGAATGGCCGCAGCCCTGTCGCCGTTGCGCGGATAGCTCAGGCGAGCCGCTTGTCCTCGCGCAGCATGGTCTCGAATTTCTCCGGCGGCACCGGCGCCGAGAAGAGATAGCCCTGCAGCTCGTCGCAACCGAGACTCTTCAGGAACATTAGCTGCTGGGCCGTCTCCACGCCCTCGGCGATGACCTTGTGGCCGAGCTGCTTGGCCATGCCGACGATGGCGCCGGCAATCGCGCAGTCGTTGGGATCGTCGGGAATGTTGATGACGAACGAGCGGTCGATCTTCAGCGTATCGATGGGGAAGCGCTTCAGGTAAGAAAGGCTCGAATAGCCGGTGCCGAAGTCGTCGAGCGACAGGGCGACGCCCGCCTGCGCCAACTCGTCCATCATGGCGATGACGCGCTCGGTGCTGTGCATCAGCATGCTCTCGGTGATCTCAAGCTCCAGCCATTCGGGCGCGATATCGTGGGCGGCCAGCGCCTTCACCACGCGCTCCGGCAAGGCCGAGGAAAAATCCCGCGCCGACAGGTTGACGGCGATCTTGATCGGCGCCAGCCCGGCATCCCGCCAGACGCGCGCCTGGCGCAAGGATTCGTCGAGCACCCAGGCGCTGATCTGGATGATCAGCCCGGTTTCCTCGGCCACGGAAATGAACTCGCCGGGCGGAATCATGCCCTGTTCGGGATGGCGCCAGCGCACCAGCGCCTCGGCGCCGACGATGGCGCCGCTGGCGATATCCACCTTGGGCTGATAATGCAGCAGCAGTTCGTTGCGGTCGATGGCGTGGCGCAAGCCGTTCTCGATCTTGAGTCGGTCCAGCGCACGCTGGTTCATCTCATGGCTGAAGAAGGCGTAGCCGTCTTCGCCGGTCTTCTTGGCCCGGTACATGGCGATGTCCGCCAGCCGCAGCAGCGTCTCGGTATCGAAGCCGTCCTGCGGATAGACGCTGATGCCGACGGCCGCGCCGACCTTCAGCTCGTGGCCGTCGATGACGAAAGGCGCATCGAAGGAAGCCAGCATCTTCTGCGCGACGATGCTGGCATGCTCGCGCCGCGCGATGTCGAACAGCGCGACGACGAACTCGTCGCCGCCCAAGCGCGCCACCACGTCCTCGGTGCGCAGCGCCTCGCGCAGGCGGCAGCCGATCTGCTGCAAGAGACGGTCGCCGACGCCATGGCCGAGGGTGTCGTTGATCGGCTTGAAGCGATTCAGATCGATGAACAGGATCGCCCCGTGCTGGCGGTTGCGGCGGGCCTCGGCCAGCGCCTGATCGACGAGCTGGTAGAAGAGTGAGCGGTTGGGAAGCTCGGTCAGGGCATCGTAGTAGGCGAGGTAGTGGATGCGTTCCTCGGCCCGCTTGCGCTCGGTGATGTCGGAAAATATCGAAAAATAGTGGGTGATGCGGCCTTCGGCGTTCTTCACGGCGCTGATCGAAACCCACACTGGGTAAACATCGCCGTCCTTGCGCCGATCCTGCATTTCACCCTGCCAGCGCCCCTCGATCTCGATGCGCCGCCAGATCTCTTCGTAGAACGTCGGCCCGTGCAATCCGGAATGCAGCAGGCGCGGCGTCTCCCCGACCACCTCGTCCAGTTCGTAGCCGGTGATGCGCGTGAAGGCACGATTGACCGAAACGATGCGTTCTTCGGCGTCCGTTATCAGGATGCCTTCGTCGCTGTGCTCGAAAATGTGGGCATGCAGGCGCAGGGTTTCCTGAGCCTCGACGCGCGCGGTAATGTCGTTGAGGTAGCCGATGATGCCCGTCGGCCGTTCGTCGGCGTCGCGCACCAGCGAGAGTTGCAGGCTGGCCCAGAAAATCTCGCCCGACTTGCGGCGCCGGCGGACCTCCATCTCGCGCCCGCCGTGTTCGAGGAAGACGTCCTGGAAGCTGGCGTCGTCGTCGTCGGGATCGGCATAGAGAAACAGGATGTGGCGACCGACAACCTCCGCCGCGGCGTAGCCGAACAGGCGCTCGGCACCGCGATTCCAGCTGGTGATGTAGCCGTCGAGATCCATCGTGATGACCGACTCGTGGATCTGGTCGAGGATCTGCGTCTGCTCGCGCAGGCGCTCGCGGGTACGGGCCACCTGGACGAGCATCTCGCCAGCCAGTACGGCGACGCTGCCTTCGCGCTGACCGGCGAGCAGCTCGCGGCACAGCGCCTCGATGCGGTCGAGATCGTTCGCGCTGGCGCCGTCCGGCACGGTCATGCCTCGCTGCTGATCTGGATGGCCCACTGGCAGGCATGAATGACGGAACGCGCCCAGGCCTCGCGGCTCACGCCAGCCACGGCCAGTGCTTCGGCGAGGTCGTCGCCGGCCGGCTTTTCCCCGGTTTCGACCGCTCGCAGCAAAACGCCGAGCGAACCGGAACGTTGCGTCAGTGCCGCCACCACGTCGTCGGCGAGATTCAGCGGCGTCATGATGTCGGCGAGCGGCATGCCGAACAGCACGTCGAGCAAGGAAAACATGCCGGTCATGAAGGCGCGGTCCTGCGCGTCGCGCGAACCGCCGGCCTGTGCGCAGAGCGCCTCGGCCAGGCCGGCGCGCAGCGCCGCCTGCGGCAGCAGCGGATTGGCGTGTTCCGTCTTCTGCGCGCGGGCATAGAGCAGGAGCTGCAGCCAGCGCTGCAGCTGGCGCCGGCCGAGAAGCGTGATGGCCTGGTTGAAGCTGGCGATTTTCGTCGTCGGCGCGAACGCCACCGAATTCACCAGCTTGAGCAGATGATAGGAAAGTTGCGGATCGCGCTTGATGGTGGCTTCGATATCGTGGGAATCGGCGTCGTTCGCCACCTTGGCCAGCAGTTCCAGCAACAGAATGCGGTGGGAGGCCTCGCCGCCCTTGCCGGCACTCGCCGGCTTCACGTGGCTCGGGAAATGACCGACCAGCCATTGGAAATAGCAGCGGCCCGCGCAGGTGACTTCCTCGGCACCCAAGGCCAGGTGCGGACCCGGCAACCGGCCCAGCCACTCGCCCATGCCGACGGGAGCGCCCACGCCGGGGCAGAGCAGGGCCAGGGCATCCACGCCGTCGCAGGGCGTCTGGCCCGGCAGCGGCAAGCCCGTGGCCATCAGGCCGAAGCCGGCGGCGCGCAGCGCTTGCAGGCGCTCATCGTTGGCGCGATCGCAGCAATACGCAACCGGCAGGCGCAGGATGATTTTTTGCGCCGGCAGGGCTTCGATGCCGGCGGGAACCTCGTTCAGTCCGATGACGCAAGGCAAGTGTCCGAGCGCTTCCGCAAGGCCCATTTCACCGAAGATTCGGATCAGGGCTTCGGCGTCCGGCGCGCGCGCCGCCTCCAGCGACAATGCCACCCAGGCATTGCGCGTATCGCATACGGGCTGGAGAGTGATCAGGGGAAAGGGGGCGTTCATGCGGGGTCGTTTGTTCTGTCTAACCTTCTCAGCCGCCATGATCGTCCGGAAACGGCATTAACGCAACCGTGCCCGCCCTGTTTCCGGGGCTCACCGGTGGAAACGACGGATGCCGGTTTCGGTCGCCACGGCATCGAGCGGAATGTCGTGGGCGCCCGGGCGAATGCCGGCGACGCGGGCCAGTTCGAAGCCCACGCCGACGGCCACGGGCGCAGGAGCCATGGCCGCCAGGGTACGGTCGAAGTAGCCGCCGCCGTAACCCAGCCGGTAACCGGCGTCGTCGAATGCGACCAGCGGCAGGAGGACGACGTCCGGCGGCACGGAGGGAAAGGCATCGGCAGGGACGGGGATGCCGTAAGGGTCGTCCGTCATTGCCGCCCCCGGCGACCAGGTTCGGAAGACCATCGGCGCATCGACGGCGGCGACGGTCGGCATGGCGGCGCACCAGCCGGCGGCGATCAGTCGAGCGACGAGCGGACGGGCATCGAACTCGCCGCGGATCGGCCAGCAGAAGGCGACGACGCCCGGCGCATGCCCGGCGAACTCCAGTTCCAGATGGCCCTCCAGCAACGCGGAAAGGCGGGCATGTTCCGCGGGCGGCAGCGCCAGACGCGCCGCGATTCGGTCGCGGCGCATGGCGGCGCGCACGGCGGCGGAATCATTGTCGTGATTTGCCGCGTTATAGGCGGCATGTTCCGGCGGCTGCGCTGCGGGACTCATGTGCTAAGTTGAGAGTATGAAATCACGCAACGATACCCGATGAAACGCCTGCTCGGCATTCTCCATTTTGTGCCCCTGATGGCCATCGCCAATACCGGCGACGATGCTTTCCTGTCCGCCCGCGAAGCCTACCGCAACGGCGAACGCGTCCGCTTGGCGAAAAATCTCGATGCCTTGCGCGGCAACGAGTTGCAGCCTTGGGTCGAATACTGGCAGTTGCGGCTGAAAATCGAGGACAAGCAGACGGAAGCCGTCCCCGACTTCCTGACCCGCCACAGTGGAACCTATCTGGCCGAAAAGCTGCGCGGCGACTGGCTGCGCCTGCTCGGCAAGCAGCATGAATGGGACGTTTTCCAGCAGGAGTACCCCAGGCTGACCCAGCCCGACCAGGAGGTCACCTGCTACGCGCTGCAGGCGCGGCTCGCCCGGCAGGACGGCACGGCGCTCGACGAAGCGCGGCCGCTCTGGTTCTCGCTCATCGACATGCCCGAATCCTGCATGCCGCTGATGGAGCAGCTCGTCGCCGAGCGGCGGCTCGACGCCGACGACGTCTGGGAACGCCTGCGCCGCTTGCTCGAAGCGAAGAAACTGCAACCGGCCAGGTTCTTTGCCCGCTATCTGCCGCAAGGCCAAGAGCCGGATGCCAAGACCCTCGACACCATCGTCGACAAGCCGGCGCGCTATCTTGCCCGACTGCCCGCCAATTTCGCCGCGACGAAGCTGGGCCGCGAGATGGCCTTGTTTGCCCTCGCCCGCATGGCGCGCAGCGACCCCGCCGCCGCCGCCGCCCAGTGGCAACCCTTGGAGGATCGCTTCTCCGCCGCCGAGCGCACCTATGCCTGGGGCCAGATTGCCTGGCAGGCGGCCTTGCGCCACCAGCCCGAAGCGCTGTCCTGGTACGAATGTGCCGCGGCGGCCTCGCCCGCAACGGCGCTTTCCGAGGAACAGCTGGCCTGGAAGGCCCGCGCCGCGCTGCGTATCCACGACTGGGCCAGCGTGCGCAAGACCATCGAGCAGATGCCAACCCAGCTCGCCGGCGATCCGGCCTGGGTGTATTGGCTGGCGCGTGCGCTCGCCGCTCACGACAAGCCGCAGGAAGCCCGGGCGCTCTACCTCAAGATCAGCGGCCAGCCGAATTTCTACGGCAATCTCGCCGATGAGGAGCTCGGCCGCAGCTTCAGTCTGCCGCTGAAGGCCCTGCCCCCGACCATCGAGGAAGTCGCCCAGGCGGCGGCCAATCCCGGCCTGCGGCGCGCGCTCGCGCTGATGCGCCTCGATCTGCGCATCGAGGGCGTGCGCGAATGGAACTGGACGGTGCGCGGCATGGACGACCGGCAGCTGCTCGCCGCCGCCGACTTCGCCCGCCGGCAGGACGTGTTCGACCGCGCCATCAGCACCGCCGACCGCACGCTCGCCCAGCACGACTACGGCCTGCGCTATCTCGCCCCCTTCCGTGAATATGTCGACCCGAAATCCCGGGATCTGGCGCTCGATAGGGGCTGGGTGTATGGGCTGATGCGCCAGGAAAGCCGCTTCGTCATGAACGCCAATTCCTCGGTCGGCGCCAAGGGCTTGATGCAGTTGATGCCGGCCACCGCCAAGTGGGTGGCGAAAAAGATCAACCTGCAGAACTTCAAGCCGGCCCGGGTCGTGGAAATGGACACCAACGTCACGCTCGGCACCCACTACCTGAAAATGGTGCTCGACAGCCTCGACAACCATCCGGTGCTCGCCTCGGCCGCCTACAACGCCGGACCCGGCCGGGCGCGGCGCTGGCGCGCCGACCGTCCGCTGGAAGGCGCCATCTACGCCGAGACCATCCCCTTCAGCGAAACGCGCGACTACGTGAAGAAGGTGATGTGCAATGCCATCTACTATTCGGCCCTCTTCGAGGACAAGCCGCAGTCGCTGAAGAGCCGCCTCGGCATCGTCCGGGCCAAGGGCGGCGATCCGGTGGCCGAAGATCTGCCGTGAATATCCTGCTGATCGGCGGCTCGGGTTTTGGCTACGGCATAAGCTGCTGCGCAGGTGAGTCTGCGCCGAAACCCTCGCCAAGAAAGCCATGAACATCCTTTTGATCGGCGGCTCGGGTTTTGTCGGCAGCAGCCTCGCTGCGCGGCTGGTCGCCGACGGCCATCGGGTTCTCGTTCCCACGCGCCGACCCGACCGCGCCAGGCATCTGCTCGTCCTGCCGACCACCGAAGTCGTCGCCGCCGACGTCCATGACGCGGCCACGCTCGGGCGGTTGATGCACGGCCAGGATGTCGTCATCAACCTGGTCGGCATCCTCAAGGGCGGCGAAGGCAGCCCGTACGGTGCCGGCTTCGCCCGCGCCCATGTCGAGTTGCCGCGGAAAATCGCCCATGCCGCGCAAGAAGCCGGCGTGGCGCGCCTGTTGCACATGTCGGCACTCCGGGCCGACGGACGCGCACCGTCGGGCTATCTGCGCTCGAAAGCGGCCGGCGAAGCGGCGGCCTTCGCAGTGCCGCCCCCGGTCGCCGTCACCGTGTTCCGCCCTTCGGTGATTTTCGGCCGCAACGATTCCTTCCTGACGCTCTTCGCCCGTCTGCAAAAAATCGCGCCCTTCGTCCCGCTCGCCTGCCCGGACGCGCGCTTCCAGCCGGTATGGGTCGAAGATGTCGTCGCCGCCTTCGCCGCCAGCATCACTTGCAGCGCGAGCTTCGGCAAGGCCTACGACCTGTGTGGCCCGACGGTCTACTCGCTGCGCGAGCTGGTCGCCTACGCCGGCCGCGTTGCCGGCCACCCGCGCGCCATTCTCGGCCTGCCGGATGCGCTCTCCTTGCTGCAGGCCTGGGCCATGGAATTCGTCCCCGGCGGCCCGATGACGCGCGACAACGTGCGTTCGATGCAATTGCCCAGCGTCTGCGAATCCGGCTGCGGCCTGCCCTTCGGCCTGCAGGCGACGCCGCTGGAGGCGGTGGCCCCCGCCTATCTTTCGGCCGCCGCGTGAAGATCTATTCGGTAGGCGGCGCGGTACGCGACGAACTCCTCGGCCTGCCGGTGCAGGACAGGGACTGGGTCGTCGTCGGCGCCACGCCGCAAGCCATGCTGGACCGCGGCTTCCGGCCGGTCGGCAAGGATTTCCCGGTCTTCCTGCATCCGCAGACGCACGAGGAATATGCGCTGGCGCGCACCGAGCGCAAGACGGCGCCGGGCTACACCGGCTTCGCCTTCCATGCCGCCGCCGACGTCACGCTCGAAGAAGACCTGGCGCGGCGCGACCTCACCATCAACGCCATCGCCAAGTCGGAGTCCGGCGAGTTCATCGATCCCTATGGCGGCCGCGGCGACCTGGCGGCAAAAGTGCTGCGCCACGTTTCGCCGGCCTTCGCCGAGGACCCGGTGCGCATCCTGCGCGTGGCGCGCTTCGCCGCGCGTTTCGCGGACTTTGCCGTGGCGCCCGAAACGAACGGACTGATGCGCCAGATGGTCGCCGGCGGCGAGGTCGATCACCTCGTGCCGGAACGCGTCTGGCAGGAACTCGCCAAGGGCCTGATGGAAGCCCGTCCGGCGCGCATGTTCGCGGTGCTGCGCGAATGCGGCGCGCTGGCGCGGATACTGCCCGAGATCGAAGCCCTGTTCGGCGTACCGCAACGCGCCGACTACCATCCGGAAATCGACACCGGCGTGCATGTCATGATGGTCATCGACATGGCAGCGCGCATGGAGCTGCCGTTGCCGGCACGCTTTGCCGCCCTGACGCACGATCTCGGCAAGGCATTGACGCCGCCCGACGTCCTGCCGCGCCATATTGGCCACGAGGCGGTCAGCGCCCGTCTGCTGACGCCGCTGTGCACAAGACTGCGCGTACCGGCGGATTGCCGCGACGTGGCGCTGCTGGTGGCCGGCTGCCACAGCGAGATTCACAAGGTCGCCGTGTTGCAGCCCGCCACCGTCGTCAAGGTGCTGGAGCGTTGCGACGCCCTGCGCCGCCCGGAGCGCTTCGCCCAAGTGCTCGACGCCTGCGAAGCCGACTACCGCGGACGCCTGGGTTCCGACGAGAAGCCCTACCCGCAGGCCGCGCACTGGCGCGCGGCGCTGGCTGCCGTACAATCCGTCGATGGCGGGATCATCTCCCGCGCCTGCACCGATCGGGCCCAGATTCCCGCCCGCATTCACGAAGCGCGTGTTGCGGCCGTCCGCACCAGAACGGAAGGGGAGGGGGGATCTTGATCTCGGACTATCAAAGGCATTGGGGTGTCGATCAGTGGGCCGCGTTCCTGAGCTCGCAGGAATTGCCGTCGATGTTGCGTTCAAAGATGCTGATGGCCGCGCTCGAAGAAGCCCAGGGCGACGAGTTGTCGTCGAAGGAGCTGGCCGATATCGCCAGCAGCGACCCCTTCCTCTGCCTGCGCTTGCTGCGCGAAGCCGAGAAACGGCGCAGCCGCCGCCTCGGGCGCGACACCACCACGCCGCTGGCGGCCGTGCTGCAACTGGGCGTCACCGCATTCCGCGAACTGCTCGCCAACAGCCCCGAGGCGGACAGCACGAACATCGGTCTGGCGGCCTGCGAGTCCCGTGCCGTTCTCGCCAGCAATCTGGCCGTCAACTGGGGATCGGCGCGTTCCGACATCGCCCCGGATGAAGTCGGACTGGCGACACTGCTGTCCGAAGCCGGCGAATTGCTGCTCTGGTCCTTCGCCCCCGAAATCCCGCAGGCCGCCCTCGATGCCCTCGCGTCCGGCCACGCGCATCGTTCCGCCGAAGCCCAGATGCAGGCCTGCGGCTTCCACTTCCGCGATCTCACGCTCAAGTGCGCCACCATCTGGGAACTGCCGCCGCTGCTGTTCCACCTGATCCAGGGCGTGGACAACGTCAGGGCCAATATTTCGCGCCTGTGCGTCGATACCGCCAGGCACCTCGCGTCGGGTGCGGACAATCCGGCGCTGCCCAGCGATCTTGCCGCCGCCAAGAAGCTCATTCCGCAGGCGTCCGTCTCCTGGCTGGCGACGCGCCTGATGGGGCTCGACGACGAGCAGATCGCCGACGTCATCCTCAAGGCCGAGGAAATCCTGGCGCAGCCGCCCGAAGAAATCGCAGAGTAGGGCGTCTACAGTACCCGCAGGATCAGCGTCGCAACGAGCGACAGCAGCAGCGTCGAGACGAACGGGAAAACCAATTCGCGGCCGCGCCAGCGCAGACGCACATCGCCCGGCAGGCGGCCGAGCCCGAGCCAGGCGGCCAGCCGCGGCTGCACGAGCCCCAGCACGAATACGGCGACAAAGACGGCGACAAGCCATTTCAGCATGGGGATAGACAGCGGCGGGTTAGAATGCTTGTCGCGATCATACCCCGCCCCGAGATGAACAAACCCCGCTTCGACGACCTGGAAGTTCTGGCGCGCGTACCGCAAGGTCCGGCCCGCAAAACGCCGCTGCTGTTCGTTCATGGCGCCTACACGGCCGCCTGGTGCTGGGACGAGCATTTTCTGTCGTACTTCGCCGACGCCGGCTACGCCGCCTATGCCGTCAGCCTTTCCGGACACGGCAAAAGCCGCGGGCGCGACCACCTCGACAGCTTTTCCATCGCCGATTACGTCGCGGACGTCGCTCATGTCGCCAGCCGCTTGCCGACAACTCCGGTACTGATCGGCCATTCGATGGGCGGCTTCGTGGTGCAGAAATACCTCGAAGCACACGATGCCCCGGGCGCGGTGCTGATGTGCTCGGTGCCGCCGCAGGGGCTGATGGCCTCGGCCTTCGACCTGATGTTCAGCCGTCCCGGTCTGATGAAGGACTTGAACCGCCTGATGGGCGGCGGCCAGGTGTCGCTCGAAACCCTGCGCGACGCGCTGTTCTCGCAGCCGGTGGCGGTTGACGACCTGGAACGCTTCTACCGTCTGTCGCAGCCGGAATCGTTCCGCGCCATCTGGGACATGACGCTGTTCAACCTGCCGCATCCCTCGCTCATCGGCAAGTCGCCGCTCTTGGTGATGGGTGCCGAATTCGACCACCTGGTCCCCGCCTCGCTCGTCGAAATGACGGCCCGCACCTACCAGGTCGAAGCGGAAATTTTCGCCGGCATGGGCCACGGCCTGATGCTGGAGCGCGACTGGAAGAAGCCGGCGCGCACCCTGCTCGACTGGCTCGCGGCGCAAGGGCTGCAATGATCGTCTTCCGCTCCGAAGTCGGCCCCGACGTCATGATGTTCGACGCCGTCGCGCAGCGCATGATGGAATTGATGGGCAAGGAGAAAGCCGACCGGGGCGTCGTCACCGTCGAGCAGCTGCCGCAGGCCATTGCCCTTCTGCGGGCCGCCGCCGAGCAGGACCGAGCCCTGCATCGCGGCACGGAAGCCGCGGACGACGGCGACGAAAACGCCGCCCCGCCGCCCGTCGGCCTGTCCCAGCGCATCGTGCCGCTGGTCGAACTGCTGGAAATATCGCTGGCGCGGAAAACGCCCGTGCTCTGGGGCGTCTAATCTGCCCCGGCGGCAATCGAGCGCAGCGAGGAAATCAGTCACCCCTCCCGTGCGGGAGGGGCGGGGGTGGGCGGGCCACTTGTATGCCAACGGCGAGATAGAACTGTTCGTCAGAACAGTTCTATCTCGCCACCGCTGTCTTCGACTTCCTTCATGCGCACCTGCATGTAGTGTTCGAGCGCGTCTTCGACCGACATGCCGTGGATCACGGCGTCGAACATGGCTCGCTCCTCGGTCATCGTGTACTTCGAGCGGATCATCTGCTGCAGGCTGACCCACTCGCCCGGATTGAAGAGCCGGCTCTTGTCGGTCACCACGCCGGAGAGTCCTTCGAGGCCGTGGCAGACATGCGCCAGCCGCTGCACCAGCTTGTCGTAGAACTGGAAGGCGACAATGGCATCGTGGATCTTCTGCGATACCAGCTTTGTGTTGTCCTGGATTTCCGCCTTGACCAGACCGTTGCCGACCGTGTCCGGCAGGGTCGACACCGCGGCGTCGATCAGTTGCAGCGTATCCGCCAGCGAGGTGAAGGTATCGGTCAGCACCTCGACCGAGGAATTCGATTCGCGCATCGCCGCTTCCACCTGGCCGGCGGCCAGTTCGAGCATCAGCACGGTTTCGCGCACCTGGCTCCAGTCGAGATCGGGCGAATGCGCACGCGTACCGTTTGCTGGGGTATCCGCTGCCATAGTCTGCAACTCCATTGAAATATGCCGATATATTACGCGATCACGGCGTCTCGCGGCGACCGACAAAGGAAATCGGGAACACCGCTTCCGGCCCGGCAGCGACAACGGGCGCGCTGGCGTAGTCGGGCATCTGCGGCGCGGCGCGGCCGGACGCCTGCATCAGTTTCTGGATCAGGATCTGCACCTGCTCCGCCAGCCAGTCTTCCTCCAGGCGCGTCGGCATGAAGCGCAGTTCGCGCGCCCGTTCCGGAATTTCATCCGGCGTCATGATCTCGTTCGCCGCGAAGGCTGTCGAGAAGAACGGCCCGGCAACGAAACGCATGTGATAGCCGCCCGCGCCATCCGCTTCGAGGACGAAGACGCGCGCGCCTTCGGCGGTCTCGTCGTTGTCGCCGAAAACCGGCACCGCCGCGAACGCCGCCTGGTCCGGCTGCTGCTGTACGAAATGGACGGCATCGGCAAAGCTCAGGCGCCCATCCTCAAGTTCTTCCTTCATGTCTCTCTCCTTGTCGGGATCAAAGTAGCGGGGCAAGCCATCTGCGGGCTTGTTCTTCGGTCATGTTGCTACGCCGCGCCCAGTCCTGCAACTGGTCGACGCCGATTTTCGTCACGGCGAAATATTTCGCGGCGGGATGCGCCAGGTAGAAGCCGGCAACCGCGGCCGCGGGCGTCATGGCGAAGTTCTCCGTCAGCTCCATGCCGGCGTTGGCGGGCACGTCGAGCAGCTTGAACAGCGCCGCCTTGACCGTGTGGTCGGGGCAGGCCGGGTAGCCCGGCGCGGGACGTATGCCCTGGTACTTCTCGGCGACGAGATCCGCCACGGCCAGTTGCTCGCCGGCCGCGTAGCCCCAGTACTCCTTGCGTACGCGCTCGTGCAGCCATTCCGCCGCCGCTTCGGCGAGGCGGTCGGCCAGCGACTTGAGCATGATGGCGCGGTAGTCGTCGTGCCCGGCGGCGAATTCGGCGAGCTTCTTCTCGATGCCGATGCCGGCGGTTACGGCGAAGGCGCCGGCGTAGTCCGGCGTCCCCGCCGGGGCGACGAAATCCGCCAGGCACTGGTGCGGCTTGGCCGCAGGACGCTCCTGCTGCTGGCGCAGGCCGTGCCAGGTCATCAGCGGCCGCGCGCGGGCCGCGTCGGCGTAGAAGACGATGTCGTCGCCGTCGCTGTTGGCGGGGAAGACGCCGAACACGGCGTTGGCCGTCAGCCATTTCTCCGCGATGATTTGCGCCAGCATCTCCTGGCCGTCGCTCAGGACGTTGCGCGCCGCCTCGCCGACCTTTTCGTCGTCGAGCAGCTTCGGGTACGAACCCGCCAGATCCCAGGTCTGGAAGAACGGGCCCCAGTCGATATAGCGGGCGATAACGGCCAGATCGAGATCGCGCAGCACCGTGACGCCGGTCTGCTGAGGCTCGACCGGCGCGTAGTCGAGCCGGGTCCTGTTGGCGCGGGCCGCGTCGAGAGCCACCAGCACGGCGCCTTTCTTGGCGGCATGCTGGGCGCGGAGCTTCTCGTAGTCGGCGGCGATCTCGGCCTTGTAATCGGCGGCCTGGTCGATGGACAGGAGCTTGGTGACGACGCCGACGGCGCGCGAGGCGTCGGGCACATAGACCACCGGCTGCGCATAGTGGGGGGCGATCTTGATGGCGGTGTGGGCGCGGCTGGTGGTCGCGCCGCCGATCAGCAGCGGCATGTCGAAGCCGAGGCGCTGCATTTCGCCGGCGACATGGCTCATCTCTTCGAGCGAAGGCGTGATCAGGCCGGAGAGACCGACGATGCCGGCATTGTGTTCGCGCGCCGCAGCGAGGATCTTGTCAGTCGGCACCATGACGCCCAGATCGATGACCTCGTAGCCGTTGCAGGACAGCACGACGCCGACGATGTTCTTGCCGATGTCGTGTACGTCGCCCTTGACCGTGGCCATGACGATGCGGCCCTTCGCCGCCGCGCCGGTGCGCTTCTTTTCCTCCTCGATGTAGGGCACGAGATGAGCGACCGCCTGCTTCATGACGCGCGCCGATTTCACCACCTGCGGCAGGAACATCTTGCCCGCGCCGAACAGGTCGCCGAACACATTCCTCCCGGTCAACAGCGGGCCCTCTATAACCTCGACCGGGAAC
>CAZWFC010000017.1:18222-29827 GCA_964632965.1 uncultured Rhodocyclaceae bacterium | reverse complement strand
AATACACCGATGAGCGCTTCGGCCTGCCCACCGTGCAGGACATCCTCAAGGAACTGGAAAAGCCCGGCCGCGATCCGCGCCCCGAGTTCAAGGCCGCCGCCTTCCGCGAAGGCGTCGAGGATTTGAAGGACCTCGAACCCGGCATGCTGCTCGAAGGCGTCGTCACCAACGTCACCAACTTCGGCGCCTTCGTCGACATCGGCGTGCATCAGGACGGCCTGGTGCATGTCTCGGCGCTGTCGAACAAGTTCGTCAAGGACCCGCACGAAGTCGTCAAGGCCGGCGACGTGGTCAAGGTGAAAGTGCTGGAGGTCGACATCGCCAGGAAGCGCGTCGCGCTGACCATGCGTCTGGCGGACGAGATTCCGGCCAAGCGCGACCATGCCGCGCCGCAACGCGGCGGCAAGGCCCCGGCCCTGAAGCGCGAAGCCCCGCCCGCCGGCGGCGCGATGGCGGCAGCCTTCGCCAGCCTGAAGCGCTAGCCGAACCCGCCTTGGCAGCCGCCCTCCAATGCGCATACAATGCGCATTGGAGGTTCCCGATGAAAGCCACCCACAATCCGGAAGCGCGCAAACGTCCGGTCAATCTGACCTTGAACGAGGACTTGGTGTCGCAAGCCCGCGACATCACCGACAACCTGTCCGGGGTCGTCGAATCGCTGCTCGCCGACTATGTCGAGCAGGAACACCGGCGGCGCCTCGCCAAGGCCAAAACGCTGGAAGCGACCATCGCCACCTGGAACGACTTCAACGCCAGGCTCGGTTCGTTCGCCGACGAGCACTCGACCCTCTGATGGCGCAGTTTGACGTTCATCGGAACCGGGGCAAGAACCGGGACGACATCCCCTATGTCGTGCTCGTGCAGTCGTCGTTGTACGACAGCTACCGTCGCCGCGTAGTCGTTCCGCTGGTGCGCAAATCCGCTCTTGGCAAGATCAGCAACTCGCGCTTCAACCCGAGCTTCAGGATCGAAGGCGCCGTCGTCGTCCTGCATCCGTTGGAAATCGTCTCCGTCGCCAATGATCAGTTGGGCGAGTTCGTGAAATCCCTCGATGCCGAAGGCACCCGCATCATGGATGCTCTCGATGAATTGCTGACGCGCGCTTGGGGATAGTCCGATGCCGAAACCCCGACCGGCAGCGACATAAGCGTTTCCGATGACCGAACCCGACGCTACCAACGATTACCGCAGCGACCACGCCGCGCTGCTGATCGACAGCTTCCGGCGGTTCGTCGGCCGCGACCTGCTGGCGCCCGGCCTGGCGCAACGGGAAACGGCGCGCGCGCTGTATCGCGCGCCGTTCGTGGTGCTCTCCCACGCTACGGGCGCCGACCCGGCATTCACCTACGCCAACCTCGCCGCGCAACGGCTCTTCGCCATGCCCTGGCGGGAGATCGTCGGGCTGCCGTCGCGCTACTCCGCCGAGGCGCCGGCCCGCGACGAGCGCCAGCGGCTGCTCGACCGCGTCGCACAGGACGGCTACATCGACGACTACGCCGGCGTGCGCATCGCGCGCACGGGCGAACGCTTCCGGATACGCAACGCGACGGTGTGGAATCTCGTCGACGCCGACGGACACGTCGTCGGCCAGGCCGCCACGTTCAGCGAGTGGACGCCGCTGGCGGCGGCTGGAATTCCAGGCTAAGACGCCTAGCCGGTCACTGGCGGAACAGGCGCTGCGCGTTGCTGTGGGCGATTTTTTCCGCGACGGCGCGGGGCAATTGGGCGAGCCAGCCGCGGTAGCCCGCCATCAGGCCGCCGTAGCTGTCCCAGCGCTCGTCGATCCAGGTGTCGGAACCGATCAGGAAGCGGTCCGGATACTGCTCGAACAAGCGCCGCCATTCCGCCGTCAGCCTGCCGCCACCATCGGTGATGCCGTAGCGGTAGGAAAGCTCGCACCACAGGTTCGGATAGCGCTGCAGATAGTCGGCGACCTTTTCCGGCGCCGTCGAGAACCCGGTATGCGCCCAAACGATCTTCGCGCCGGGGTTGTGGCGGTAGAGGATTTCCAGCGCCTCCTCGTCGGCGTGGGCATGCAGGTAGAGATCGTGCCGGGCGGCGAAGGCGACGGCATGCGCGACCTGCGGCGCCTCGGCGGCGCGTCCCGCGAGGTGGAACTCGCCGATGCCCTGGTAATAGCCGCGCGCGAATTCGGTCGCGATCAATTCCGCGGTCTGCGGGTCGTTCATCCAGGTCTGGATGTCGGCACGCACCCGGTAGGGACGGATGAAGGGCACCACCCACAGATCGCTCGACCTGGCCGCGTAGAGCGCACGCGTGCCGTCGTTGGGGCGGCTGGTGGCGAGTATGCCCGTGACGCCGTGCGCGCGGAACAGCGCCAGCACCCGGTCCAGCGGCAGGTGCGGGACCGGTTCCCAGTTGTAGTGGAGGTGCGCGTCGAACAGCGGCAGCGGCGGCTCGGCGGCCCGGACATCACGCAACGGAAGGAATGCGGCAAACAGCAGAGCGACCAGGACAGGAAGAAAACCGATACGGCGCATGGCAAGCTCCTTGTGCAAGCCGATTTTTCTCAGTCTCGGGTTGGATCGTCGAGGCGCCGCACAAGCTCGGCCACCTGGGCTTCGAGCGTGGCGACGCGGCGTTCCAGCTCCGCCAGGTTCGCGCCGCCGGACGCCGCGCCGCGCGGTGCCGGCTCCGCGTCGGCATCGATGGCGCCGATCACCTCGCCGCTGAACAGGTGCGCATAGCGCGACTCGCGCTTGCCCGGTTCGCGCGGCAGGCGCACGACGAACGGCCCGTCGGCCCGTTCGGCGAGCCGGTCGAGCGCGGCCTCCACCTCGCCGACGTCGTTGAGCGGGCACAGGCGGCTGGCGCGGCTGCGCAGTTCGCCCGGCGTCTGCGGGCCGCGCAGCAGCAGTTCGCAGACGATGCCGAGCTCCTGCGGCGACAGCTTCAGCGTGCCGTACTCGGTGTTGCAGAAGCGATGCTGGTACTTGGTGACGCGGCTGCCGTAGCCGGTCTGGTCGCTGACGAGGTATTTCTTTTTCAACTGGTCGACGGCCTGCTGCACGGTCGCCTCGTCGAGGTCGAGCACCGGGTCGCGATTGCTCTTCTGGTTGCAGGCATTGACCAGGGCGTTGAGCGAAAGCGGATACTGCTCCGGCGTGGTGATCTCTTTTTCCAGGAGACAGCCGATGATGCGGGCTTCGTGCGGCGTGAGTTCGATGGACATGCGGTACCTTTGAATGTGGGTGGGCGCCCGGCATCTTAGCGCCGGACGAGGATCAGGTAGGCCCCGAGTGCGAGCATGACGACGCCGGAAAGCAGCTTGAGGCGGCGCCCTTCCTTCTCCTGCAGGCGGTGCTGACTCAGCGTGACGACGCCTATGGCGAGCACGACGATGTCGTCGAGCATGTACATCGCGTTGTAGAGCAGCAGGTAGCCGTAGTAGGTCCACGGCTCGAACCCGCGCAGCGTCAGGATGCGCGTGTAGAGCGCCGGGAAGCCCGAGGTGCACAGCAGTTCGACGATCTGCACCAGCACCGCGAGAGCCACCGCGCCGGCGATGGCCAGCGGCAGGCTGCGCTCGTGCAGGAGGCTGCGCATCCGGGCGTAGATACCTGGCTTGGCGGCGGCGGGAATCGAGAGCGTGATGCCGCGGCCCGGCGCGTGGAAGTCCTTGACGTTGATGAGCCCGGCGCCGAGCGCGAGTATCCCGAGCACGACCTCCGATGCGCGCGACATGCCGACCAGCAGGAACAGGTTGAGCCAGGCCGCCATGAAAGCGAAGTAGGCAACGCCCTGCACGGCGACGAAGGTGCCGGCGACGGACAGCATCTTGCGCCGGTCGCGCAGGGTCGCCAGCATCGAGACCGTCATCACCAGCACCCACATCGAGCAGGGATTGAAGCCGTCGAGCAGGCCGATGACCACGGTGAACAGCGGCAGGCCGAGGTCGTCGACGCCGACGCGGGTGCCCAACCAGGGCAGTTCAATCGTCGCGTCAACGGCCACCGGCTCGGGCTGGCAGGTCGCAGCGGTTTCGATGGCGCAGCCGGCATCGGCGGCACCCTCCAGTGCCGGCGCTGCCGCGCGGCCGTCGAGCAGCGCCCGGATGCGTGCGCCGGTCGTCGCCTCGCCGTCGAAGCCGACGATCAGTTCGCCGCCCAGATGGAAGGCCGGCACGCCGACAGCCGGCACCCCGGCCTGTGCCGCCAAGTCGCGCAGGCGCGCCGCCGCAGCAGGCTCCTGGCGGACATCGCGGATGCTCATTTGCAGTTCCGGCCGCTCGCGCCGCAGCCGGCTCAGGAAGCCTTCGGCTTCCTCGCAGCGGGGGCAACCGGCACGGACGAAGACTTCCAGTTCGCCGGCGGGCGCCGCAGACGCAAGGCCGCACAGACAGAGCCACAGCGCCATCGCCAGCAGCATGGCGCCGAGACGGCGCGGCGACCCGTCCGCAAGCTTCGCTATCGCTGTCATCGACCGTTCCTGAGGAAACCCCTTGCCGCCGAATATAGCAGCGGCGGACGACAATCCGTCACGTCGCCCAGCCGTTAATATGCCGCCATGTCCGCCGAACCGGCCCGCGCCAGCCGCATCGTCGCCCTGCTCTGCCTCGCCGAGGCGCTGAGCATGACCGGCTTCGCCGCCTATCCGGCCTTCCTGCCGGCGCTGCGCGCGGCGTGGGGCTTGAGCGGCGCCGAAGCGGGCTTCGTCGGCGGCGCCTTCTTCTTTGGCTACATGCTGGCGGTGCCACTGCTCTCCGGCATCACCGACCGCATCGATGCGCGCGGCGTGTTCGCCTTCTCCTGCCTGCTGGCGGCGGCAGGAACGGCGGGCTTCGCTTTGCTGGCACAGGGCGTGGTATCGGCGGTGCTGTGCCAGGCGCTGGCCGGCGCCGGCCTGGCGGGCACCTACATGCCGGGGCTCAAGGCCCTGACCGACCGCGTCGGCGGGCCGCGCCAGCCGCGTTTCATCGCCTTCTACACCGCCACCTTCGGCATCGGCACCAGCCTGTCGCTGCTGCTGGCCGGCTGGCTCGGCGCGCTGCTGCCGTGGCGCACGGCGTTCGCGCTGATGGCGCTGGGGCCGCTGCTGGCGGTGCCCCTGCTGCTGGCGGGACTGCGCCGCCAGGCGCCGCACGGCGCACACAATGCGCCATGGTGGCCGCGTTTCGGGCCGGTGCTGGCGCAGCGCGAAGTGCGGCGCTTCATTCTCGGCTATGCCGTGCATTGCTGGGAACTGTTCGGCCTGCGTTCGTGGCTGGTCGCCTTCATCGTCTTCGCCTTTGCGGCGGCCACAGCCCCGCCGCCGATCGGCGCAACGGAGGCCGCGGCGCTGATCAACCTGCTCGGCCTGCCGGCGAGCATTCTCGGCAACGAGGCGGCGAGCCGCTACGGCCGCACGCGCTGGATTGCCGCCATGATGGTCGCCTCCGGGCTGCTCTGCTGGCTCGCCGGCTTCGCCGCGCTGTGGCCGTGGTGGCTGCTGCTGACGCTGCTGGGGCTGTACTTCGTGACGGTGATGGCCGACTCGGCGGCGCTGACCGCCGGGCTCGTCGCCGCGACGCCGCTGGCGCAGCGCGGCGCGGCGATGGCCGTCTATTCGCTGCTCGGTTTCGGCGCCGGTTTTCTCGCACCGCTGGTGTTCGGCGCCACGCTCGACGCAGCGGGCAACGGCGCCCTCGGCTGGGGCCTGGCTTTCGGCACCCTGGGCATCGGCGGCCTCGTCTGGGCGGCGACCGCCCGCCGAAGCGGAGCGGCCTGAAACCATCCATCATGAAACCGGACGACTGAGGCATACTATCGGTCGTCTGCAACCCATCCGTCGAGGCGCCGCCCATGGACATCAGCACTATCGGTCTGGAAAACGAGCAGCGCTCCGATTTCGACCTGCGCAAGATATTCGTCGACGTATATGGACTGGTCGTTCCCTTCATGACGGCCGACGGAAACTGGATTTCCCAAGCGGACGAACTCCAGGCCCAGGATGCCCTGGAGCGGCGTTTTCCGGAAGTCGATGGCGTGCGGCGGTTTGCCGTGATTGCGACGATAGCCGCCGTCCGCTCGTCCGGAAGAACGCCTGCCAATTAGCGTGAAACAGCACATTGCCCGTCGGGTAAAACATCGAGCGCAGCGAGCCAACCAGTAGCCTCCCCGAGAGAGGAGGATGGGAGGGGCGGGCCTGTTATTCGCCTTTCGCGTGTTTCATCATCGGCGGGTGACTCGCGCGACACTGAGCGTTAAGCGCCGTCAGGCGATGCCGATGGCGGGAGACAGATAGACGTCCTGGATCGCGTGCAGCAGTTCGACGCCTTCGGCCATCGGCTTCTGGAAGGCCTTGCGTCCGGAGATCAGGCCCATGCCGCCGGCGCGCTTGTTGATGACCGCCGTGCGCACGGCCTGCGCCAGGTCGCCGGCGCCCTTCGACTCGCCGCCGGAATTGATGAGGCCGGCGCGGCCCATGTAGCAACTCGCCACCTGGTAGCGCACGAGGTCGATCGGGTGGTCGCTGGTCAGTTCGGAATACACCTTGGAACTGGTCTTGCCGAAGTGCAGCGCGTTGTAGCCGCCGTTGTTCTCGGCCATCTTCTGCTTGATGATGTCGGCCTCGATGGTGACGCCGAGATGGTTGGCCTGGCCGGTGAGGTCGGCCGCGACGGAGTAGTCGACGCCTTCGTGCTTGAAGGCGTTGTTGCGCAGGTAGCACCAGAGGATGGTCGCCATGCCGAGTTCGTGGGCGCGCTTGAACATCTGCGAGACTTCCCAGATCTGCCGGCGCGATTCCGGCGAGCCGAAATAGATCGTCGCGCCGACGGCGGCGGCGCCCATCTCGAAGGCCTGCTCGACGTCGGCGAACAGAGTCTGGTCGTAGGTGTTCGGGTAGGAGAGGATTTCGTTGTGGTTGAACTTGACGACGAAGGGAATGCGGTGGGCATAGCGGCGGGCCACGCTGCCCAACACACCGAGCGTCGAGGCGACGCCGTTGCAGCCGCCCTCGATGGCCAGCTTGACGATGTTCTCCGGATCGAAATACTGCGGGTTCGGCGCGAACGAGGCGCCGGCGGAATGCTCGATGCCCTGGTCCACGGGCAGCAGCGAGAGGTAGCCGCTGCCGGCCAGCCGGCCGTGGTTGAACAGCGCGGCGAGATTGCGCAGCACGCCGGGCTTGCGGTCGGAATCGATATGCACGCGCTCGATGTAGTCGGGGCCGGGCAGGTGCAGGCTGGCCTTCGGGATGCCGCGACAGGTGTGGCCGAGCAGGGATTCGCCTTCGGCGCCGAGCAGGGATGCGATGTCAGTCATGATGTTTTCTCCCGTGGATTGCGGCCATGCCTGCCGGGCCAGCCAAGTCTCGTTTATAGGCTCTCCGGCGGGCCATTGCAAGCCGCAGCGGCAAGCCGGGCAGGCCGCAGGGCGGTATGATGCGCTCCCTTTCAGGAGCACCGCGATGGTCAGGATTTACGGCATCAAGAACCGAGAGGCTGCATCTGTAGTACGTTGAATCATCGGCGCTTCAGTACTTTGCATCTCTGCGATGAAAACTATTCCGGTGCCAAAGTCACCACTGAGCGTAAAAATTGGGCACTGTTGTCGTAGTTGCTACGGAAGCACGCCTAAGCGTCTCATTGAAGCTTCAATTAGCAGCCGAATATCCGGTGGGCAATGGTTTTTCCGTTCGCTTAAGCAAGCACGGTTTTTCGCGATATTGACTGGCAAACCATTGAGTTCCTTAACATGAGCAATCCAGCAGGTCTTTACTGATTTTTCTGTGTAAGTCTTAACATCCTTTTGAATTTCCCGATAAGTCGCCATTGATTAATCTTCCTTAGCACTGATGGTCGGATCAGTTACGCACCGGTTGATTTGGCATTCCAATCTCCACAGCATCCGCGAACTCTCAGTTGCATTTGATCCGATCATCGATGGATCGGTAACACCACGAAGTACCTTCCCGTTTGGCAGAATAACCGATATAACAGCCGGCCAACTCCGCTCCCTCGTCATTGAAGTACCCGGTTGTAATAGCACGCAACCATACTTTTCCGGGTTTGGTTTGACTGCTGCCTTTCCGTGCAGGAGCTTTTCTTGCTCATCTCCTGTAACTGATGCACGTAAGTTCGCATCCGCATACCCTCTGTACAAGGCAGCAACAATACGAACGGTGTCGTGATCATTACAGACAATAGCGCCAGGAATCCGCCAATCACGTACTTTTGCAACCATTCGTTCTGAAGATGTCACCCCGTCACCGCTTCCAGCGACAGCCATTGGCAGATACCCGGCGCACAGCCAAGCCATCACCACTGATAAACCAACAATCTTCTCAAGAAATCTCATGCTCACTCCCGCGTCATTACGAGTTGCAATGCAACTCGGGTGAATTGTTGCGCATTGTAGAGTGCCAAGGCACGTTTGTTATCATTGCGCCCCTCTCTGCAACACCTCCCCGGCAAAGCCATGGTCAAGATTTACGGCATCAAGAATCCGTATACAGTTGTACGGATATTAGACCCTGCTTCCTAGCCCGTGTACACAGGGTTACAAGCGTAGTACCCGCTTAGGTTTTCTCTTCCAAAACGACCTGCCACGTCTGAGCAAAATCCAGCACCTTCAACCCCATTTCGTCAGGAATTCGCTCGAATCCCGTGAAGGTTAGATGGTCACTCGACCAACGTAACAGGGTTGCATCGTAGAGTGCTGGAACCTCGGCAATAGGCGATCCAACCCCCGGCGTTACGAGTCTAGCTATCAAGCAGTGGCGATGAAGGTCTGCAACGTATTCCTCAACCACGCTCAATTGCCCTGCTATGGGATGGGTGAAGGCGTGTCGGTACTTAGGTGTGAGACACCCATTGTGTCGGGTGCGTAGGACTGAGCAAAGCATCCTAATACTGTATATCCGTCCAGTCAGCGGGTGCAAGGGCTACATCATCGACCACACTCCCCTTGCCGCTATGTAGGCGTATCCCGGTATCATTACTGATCGCCTAGTGAGGTCTATTACCCCATGTACGCCAAAGCCGCCAAATTCATCTTCTGGTTCGCTGTTCTGACCTTTATTGCCGCTGTTGCCTTCCTGTTGCTCTCAGACCACCATGGATACAAGCAGCACACATCGACTGCAATCATCGTGGCCGCGCTATTGGGAATCCCACTTCGCTATGCACATCAATATGTCATTGATCCCGTGGGCAAGGCAATTAGCGAGCTAAAGTTCGTCGATGATCCAGTCTTAGCTAATTTCATCCAACCGCTACTCAATGACATCGACTCCGATGTTCGCGTTGGACGCTATGAATCACCTGAGCTTAATGCTTTTGCTGTTTCATCTGTATTCGGCAAAAAGTCTGCGATAGCGTTCTCTACCGCCCTCATAAACAATCTGCCTCCTGCCGAATTCATGGCAATAGCCGCACATGAAGTAGCTCACATCAAAAATGCTGACAGCAAGTATAAGTCGTACCTTCTTGCGTTCCATCAAATGGTGAACTTCTACCCTGCCCTCATTGCACACTTCTCAAAAGAACTCTTGATGCGCGTTGCGGGGCTGATTCTCTTCGTCGCTGTTGTGATGTTCCTCATCATCGTCAAGTCATACGATGTGGCAGGCATTTTTGCTGCACTTAAGCTCACGGTTCCGTTACTGGCCCCTATCTTGGTTCTACTAAGCCCAATCTTTGGTGCCTTTCTACTCAACCGCGCGACTGACCTGTTTTTCCTCCACTACGGTAGGCAAAGAGAATTCGTTGCCGATGCTGATGGTGCTGCGATGACCTCCATTGCTGACATGAAGAGCGCCTTGCAGCTAATATCAAATGGCACGTCATCCAAGATGAGCTTCTTCGACTCGCATCCGCCAACTGCGGAACGATTGAATCGCCTGTAGCTCAACCCCAAGGCAAAAAAGGGGACTCCCGAAGAAGTCCCGAAGCTGAGGTAGCTTGCCTTCTAGTATTCGCTTGGCACCATCAGCACGTTGTCGGCTAGATAGAACCGCCAGTCACCGTCAGGGCAATCGGTGAACTCGATTTCACGGTCCCACAGCACCACTCCATTCCCATCGTCGGCCTTGATGGTCGCCTTACGGTCCTTCGCAGCTAGGACGATATGGATGAATGGCTCTTTCTTGAGAAGTGGAAGTACCTCAGTGGCGACGATGTCGAGGAACCAGTAGGCACCGCCACCGGCATTCTCGGCAAAGTGCATCACCCCACCCCCAAGTCCTGCATGTTGAGGGTAGTGTCAAGCACAAGGTCGTGGGCTGCTGCCCACTTTTGGGCAAGTTCTGTTTGTCGGCTTAAACTACTGCCTGCTGCCTGCTTCTTGGATGAGAAGCGGATGTAGGAATACGCAATAGTCATTTTCTTTTCCATTCGTCAATTATATGGCACGTACAACTATCTATGGAATCAGGAACTAAGAAACAGTCGTACAGGCGTACAACTATTTACGGCATCAAGAACTGCGACACGATGAAGAAGGCCTTCGCGTGGTGCGACGAGCACGGCGTCGCCTACGAATTCCACGACTACAAGAAGGACGGCGTGCCGCGCGAGCGCGTGGTGGCGTGGTGCAAGGTGCTCGGCTGGAAGACGCTGGTGAATACCAAGGGGCCGACCTTCCGCAAGCTGCCGCCGGAGCGCCAGCAGATCACTACGCAGAGCGCGGCCGTGGCGCTGATGATGGAGTTCTCCAGCGTGATCAAGCGGCCGGTGGTGGAAACGGACAGCGGCCAACTGCTGGTCGGCTTCGATCCCGGACTGTTCGCAAGCTTCGTCAAATGATCGACACCATCCACCGCTTCCTGCTGGAAGACCTCGACATCCGCGGCGCCGTGGTGCGCCTCGGACCGGCCTGGCACGAGATGCAGGCGCGCCGCGACTACATGCCGCCGGAACGCGATCTGCTCGGCGAACTGGCGGCCGTGACGGCACTGATCGGCAGCAACCTGAAGCTGCCGGGCCGCGTCACCTTCCAGCTCCAGGGCCACGGGCCGGTGCGCATGCTGGTGATGGATTGCGACGAGCAGTTGCGCATGCGCGGCCTGGCGAAGACCCGCGACGAGCATGTGACGCCGGCACCGGTGCGCCAGCTGATCGGCGACGGCCAGCTGATGCTGACGCTGCAGACCAACGTCGCCGCCGAACGTCCCTACCAGAGCCATGTGCCCATTGAGGGCGACACGCTGGCGGAGATTTTCGAGAACTTCCTCGAACGCTCGGAACAGACGCCGACGCGGCTGTGGCTGACGGCCGACGGGAAGTACGCCTGCGGCCTGTTCCTGCAGAAGCTGCCGGGCGCGGACGAACGCGACGCCGACGGCTGGAACCGCGTCCAGCACCTGGCGGCGACCGTGACGCCCGAAGAACTCGCCCTGCCGGCGGAAACCCTGCTGGGACGCCTGTTTCCCGAGGAGACCGTGCGCCTGTTCGAGGCCCAGGCGGTGCGCTACCACTGCCCGCGCGACGCGGAGAAAGTACTCAACATGCTGCGCACGCTGGGCCGCGAGGAAGTCGCCGAAATGCTTGAGGAACACGAAGAGATCGTCATCCAGGACGACATCTGCAAGCACGAATACCATTTCGGCGAAGAGGTGCTGGCGCAGCTGTTCCCGACGCCGTCGCAACTGCGGCACTAGGCGG
>CAZWFC010000017.1:0-18122 GCA_964632965.1 uncultured Rhodocyclaceae bacterium | reverse complement strand
GAAGAGGTGCTGGCGCAGCTGTTCCCGACGCCGTCGCAACTGCGGCACTAGGCGGCAGTCCGCCTGCTCCGGGCATCGGGGCGCTTGCTGCACCGAACCTTGACCGCCGCCGGGCGACGTGGCTAACATGCGCTCTGCCCGTCGTCAGGAGGCTTCATGAAGCTCTACTATTCCCCCGGTGCCTGTTCCCTCTCGCCCGACATCGTCCTGCGCGCGGCCGGGTTGCCGATCCTGGGCTGGTGCAAATGGATGGATATCGACATCGCCCGCTGGCCGGCGCTGAAAACCCACACCGGCCGAATCGCTGACAGGCCGGCCGTCCGCGCCGCCCTGAGTGCAGAAAAATCCCCAAAGGAATGACAGAAATAGCACGCAAAGCGTTTTTTTGCGAGTTAGAATCCGCTTCAGCCATATGGCTGCTACATACTTATCTACGGAGGCATTTGGATGAACAAAGCTGAACTTATCGAAGTCGCCGCCAAGGAAGCCGGCATCAGCAAGGCCGCTGCCAACAAGGCGCTCGACGCCATGGTCGCAGCCGTCGTCAAGGCGGTTTCCAAAGGTGACTCGGTTACGCTCGTTGGCTTCGGCACTTTCAAGTCCGCCAAGCGCGCTGCCCGTACCGGCAAGAACCCCAAGACCGGCGCCACCATCAAGATTGCGGCCACGACCGTGCCCAAATTCACTGCGGGCTCCGCCTTCAAGGCTGCGGTCGCAGGCAAGAAGAAGAAGTAAGGCTTTCTTCTTCAAGTTCGGAAGCCCGCCTCGCGCGGGCTTTTTTCTGGTCCTCCATTCCGCCCCCGGCTTGCCTGCCGAAGAAAGAGAAAACATGAAATCATTCCTGGCGATACTTGCCATGCTCTGCACCGGCGCCGGCTGGGCTGCGGACACGATGGCTCCGGCCACATCCCTCAAGGGCAAGGTTCTCGAAGTCCGAAACGTCGAAAGCTACACCTACCTGCGCCTGAAAACCCCGGGCGGCGAAACCTGGGCCGCCGTGTCCAGCGCGCCGGTCAAGGTCGGCAGCGAAGTGACGATCGAAGACGCGACAGTCATGAACAACTTCGAAAGCCGGTCGCTGAAGAGGAAATTCGACAAGATCGTCTTCGGCAACCTCGGCGGCTCCGGCGTCCCGGCCGGCGGGCCCATGGCCCGGCCGCATGCCGCCGCAGCCAATGCCGCTGCCGTTCCGGATGAAAAGGTTGCCAAGGCCGTCGGCCCGAACGCGCGCACCGTGGCCGAAATCGTTGCCGGCGGCGCCGCACTCAAGGACAAGCCGGTCCTCGTGCGCGGCAAGGTCGTCAAGTACTCGGCGGAAATCCTCGGCAAGAACTGGGTGCATTTGCGCGACGGCACGGGCTCGGCCGCCGACAACAGCAACGACATCCTCGTGACGACGAAGGATCAGGCGAAGGTCGGCGATGTCGTCACGGCAAAGGGCACCGTCCGCACCGACCGCGACCTCGGCGCCGGCTACTTCTACAAGGTGCTGATCGAGGAAGCCACGCTGCAGAAGTGATTCACAGCACGCGCGTCTCGAAGGTTTCGCTGTTCTCGTCGACGAGATGTACGGCGCAGGCAATGCAGGGATCGAAGCTGTGGATGGTGCGCAACACTTCGAGCGGTTGCTTCGGGTCGTGCAGCGCATGGCCCTTCAGCGCGGCTTCGTAGGCACCCGCCTTGCCCTGCGGATCGCGCGGACCGGCATTCCAGGTCGAGGGCACCACGGCCTGATAGTTGGCGACCTTGCGGTCCTCGATGACGATCCAGTGCGCGAGGCCGCCGCGCGGCGCCTCCATGAAGCCCACGCCCTGCGCGCGCTGCGGCCAGTTCGACGGTTCCCATAGCGTATCGTTGAACGTGGACACGTCGCCGCCCTTGATGTTGGCGACGAGCTGGTCGTACCAGCCCTGCATGGCGTCGGCGACGATCTTGGTTTCCAGCGTGCGCGCGGCGGTGCGGCCCAGCGTCGAGAACAATGCCGTCACGGGCAGGTCGAGTTTCTTCAGCGTCATGCCGACGAGTTCCTTCGTCTGCGCGTGGCCCGTGGCGTAGAGCATCAGCACGCGGGCGAGCGGCCCGACTTCCATCGCATAGCCCTTCCAGCGCGGCGACTTGAGCCACGAATAGGCCTGCTCGACGGGCAGGTGTTCGAACGGCGGCTTCGGCCCGGTGTAGTTGAGGCTGGTCTCGCCCCGGTACGGATGCAGGCCCTTGTCGCGGCCGCCGGCATAGTCGTACCACGAGTGCGCGATGTATTCCTGGATCTGGTCGTCGGCGTTGAGGTCGACTTCGTGGATGGTCGACAGGTCGCGGTTGAGGATGGCGCCGCGCGGAAACAGGAAGCCGGCGGGATTGGCCAGCCCCTGCGACGGCAGGTCGCCGTAGCAGAGGAAGTTGCCGAGACCCTCGCCCTGCTTGAACCAGTCCTTGTAGAAGCCGGCGATGGCCAGCGTGTCGGGCACATAGACCTGGTCGACGAATTCGCGCATGGTCTGGATCACCGACAGGATGCGCCCCAGCCCCGTCATGTCGAGCGCCGTGCCGCCCTGGCCGCCGCGGTAATGCGGTCCCTTGCCGCGACCCGGGTGATCGGGATAGATGCTGATCGCTATCGGCGCGCCGCCGACGACGAAATTCGGATGCGGATTCTTGCCGCCGAGTATGGTATGCAGGGCGACGACGTCGCGCTGCCAGGCCAGCGCTTCGAGATAATGCGCCACCGCCATCAGGTTGGCTTCGGGCGGCAGTCGGTAGGCCGGGTGGCCCCAGTAGCCGTTCTGGAAGATGCCGAGCTTGCCGGTCTCGGTGAAGCCCTTGAGCCGCTTCTGCACGTCGGCGAAATAGCCGGGCGAGGACTGCGGATGGCGGCTGATCGACTGCGCCAGTTGCGACGTCGCTTTCGGATCGGCCTTCAGCGCCGACACCACGTCCACCCAGTCGAGCGCATGCAGGTGGTAGAAGTGCATGACGTGGTCGTGGATGTACTGCGCGCCGACCATCAGGTTGCGGATCAGCTCGGCGTTCGGCGGGATCGGGTACTTGAGCGCGTCCTCGACGGCGCGCACCGAGGCAATGGCGTGCACGACGGTGCACACGCCGCAGATGCGCTGGGCGAAGGCCCAGGCGTCGCGCGGGTCGCGGCCACGCAGGATGAGTTCCAGACCACGCACCATGGTGCCGGCGGAGTAAGCTTCCTCGATGACGCCGTCCTTCATCTGCGCCTCGATGCGCAGGTGGCCCTCGATGCGGGTGATCGGGTCGATGACGAGACGTTCGCTCATGATGCGCTTTCTTCCAGATGCTCGGCGACCAGTTCCGTCAGGCCCAGCATCTCGATATCCATGTGGTAGTTTTCCAGCGCCTCTTCGATGACGACGCGGCAGTTGGCGCAGGACGTCACCATCGTCTTGACGCCGAGTTCCTCGATCTGCGCCTTCTTGCGCTTGAAGACAACGGTGCGCAGATGCTCGGCGCGCTCGTTGGCGGAAACGCCGCCGCCCCCGCCGCAGCACCAGTTCATGATGCCGCTGTCGGTCATTTCGCGGAACTGCGGTGCGATCAGGTTGAGCAGCGTGCGCGGCTGTTCGTAGACGCCGCCGCGGCGCGAGATCTGGCAGGGGTCGTGGTAGGTCAGCGGCTTGTCCAGGCTGCCCTTGAGCTTGAAGCGTCCCGCGCGGTGCAGGTCGTCGAGTACTTCGAGGATGTGCTTGACCTCGAAGCCGAAGGCGCGGCCCAACAGGTTCGGTCCTTCCCAGCGGATGGCGCTGTAGGCATGGCCGCATTCCGGGCTGATGACGCACTTGACCTTGAGGCGCTCCGCCGCGGCGACGATGCGGCCGACAAGCACGCGCGCCAGATCGGAAGCGCCGATCTGTATGCCGCTGTTGGTGGCTTCGTAGGCGTCGTCCGCCAGCGTCCAGGTGGCGCCGGCCTGCTTGAAGATGCGGCCGACGGCGCCGAGGTACTCGGGATAGTTGAGGATTTCCCACGACGACATCAGCACCAGATAGTCGGCGTTCTCCCGGTTGACCGGAATCTCGATGCCGAACTGCTGCTGCATGCGCTTGATCTGCGCCTGCACCGTGACCCACTTCACCCCGGCCGGGCTGCCGCTCTGGATGGACCGCTGCGTCGCGGTGACGAGTCCTTCCGGCGCGTGGCCGGCCGCAGCCATGCCTTCGCGCATCTTGCGGATCATCATGGTGATGTCGTTGCCGACCGGGCAGACCATGGAGCAGCGCCCGCACATCGTGCAGCTGTCGTAGACGAGCGGGCTCCAGGCGGCGAGCTCGGCGTCGGTCACCGGCTTGGCGAGACCGACCCATTTCGCCAGCTTGCCGAGCAGCGTGTATTCCTGCTGCCAGGTGCGGCGCAGCGGTTCGAGCTTGTGGACCGGCGTGTACTGCGGGTCGCCGGTCTCGGTGTAGAACAGGCAGGATTCGGCGCATAGGCCGCAATGCACGCAACTGGAGAAGAAACTCGCCGTCGGCGCATCGATCACTTCCTTGAAGGCGTTGATGCCGCGCGCGAAAGAGGCGCTCATGTCGCCACCCCCTTCCGTCCGGAAATCTCTCCGTTGTACCAGCGCGCCATGAACAGGCCGACGACATGGAACAGCTTGCTGAAGGGCAGCACGGCGAGCAGCAGTTCGACCGAGAGGATGTGCAGCGCCAGGGTCAGTGTGTAGTTCTCGAACAGGTGGTGGTAGGCCGCGTAGCCGCTGACCAGCGGCACGAAGGTGAGGCCCCAGGCCAGCCAGTCGCCCGCGCCGGAGAGGAAGCGCTTGACCGGATCGGTGTAGCGGCCGACAAGCACGGCGATCATGGCGAGGATGGCGGCCACCGTCGCCGCATCGACGAACAGGTTCGGCAACCCCGGCCAGCGGACGCCGAAAATGCCGCGGATGAGTTCGATATGCGGTACGAAGAAGAACACGGCGACGGCCATGCCGATGTGGAAGA
The DNA here is from genome assembly GCA_964632965.1 of uncultured Rhodocyclaceae bacterium. GTDB lineage: Bacteria > Pseudomonadota > Gammaproteobacteria > Burkholderiales > Rhodocyclaceae > Nitricoxidireducens. The sequence goes on along the minus strand of CAZWFC010000017.1, from coordinate 13,158 downwards.
CATAGCCGCCGACATAGGTGAGCGGCGCGCGCCGCAACATGCCCGGCGGCGGCAGCGAACGCGAAAACACCGTGCGCCAGCCGCTGCCCGGCGTCACCGCGCGTGCCGGCGCCAGATCGGCCTTGCGGCCCAGCGCCAGGATTTCGAACAGGCGCAGGACGATGCCGAAAAGACAGAGCGCAAGCGCCAGGGAAAAACCCGGCCCGCGCACCCAGGTCAGCAGTTCGAGGCCGCTCATGGTTTCTTCTGCTCTAGGTCGTCGACTTTCACCGTTTCATGCGCCGCCTTGGCAACCGTCTTCTTCTGGCGGTTGGCAAACAGCATGGCCGCACCGACGGCGACGCCAGCTCCCGTCGCCACAGCCGCGGCGTTCTGCGCCGACGTGGTCGGCATCGACAAGGCCTTGTAGAACGGGCCGACATCCCAGAAGCCCGGTTCGGAACAGCCGAGACAGCCGTGGCCGGACTGGATCGGGAAGCTCACGCCGTTGTTCCACTTCGTCGTCGCACAGGCGTTGTAGGTGACCGGTCCCTTGCAGCCGAGCTTGAACAGACACCAGCCCTTGCGCGCACCTTCGTCGTCGAAGGTGTCGGCGAACTTGCCCTGATCGTAGAAGGGACGGCGATAGCAACGGTCATGAATGCTCTCGCCGTAGAAGATTTTCGGCCGGCCGAGGTGATCGAGTTCCGGCAGCGTGCCGAAGGTGAGGAAGTGGGCGAGCACGCCGGTGATGACCACCGGAATCGGCGGACACCCCGGCACGTTGACGACCGGCTTGTCCTTGATGAGATGACTGACCGGCACCGCGCCGGTCGGGTTCGGTTGGGCGGCGGGCAAGCCGCCGTAGGCCGCGCAGGTGCCGACGGCGATCACGGCGGCGGCGCCCTTCGCCGTTTCCAGCAGCATGTCGGCGTTGCTGACGCCAGCGATGGTCGAGAAGCCGGGATTGCCGAGCGGTATCGAGCCGTCGACGACCAGCAGGTATTTACCGTGGTTGGCGCGCATCGCTTCTTCGCGTGCCTGCTCGGCGGCGGCGCCCGATGCCGCCTGTAGCGTGTGATGGTAGTCGAGGGAAACCTGTTCGAGGATCAAGCCCTCGATGGTCGGCGTATGCGAACGGGTCAGCGACTCGGTGCAGCCGGTGCATTCCTGGAACGACAGCCAGATTACCGAAGCGCGCGGAACCTTTTCCAGCGCGGCGGCGATGGCGGGAACCGCGGAGGCCGGCAACGCGTAGGCGGCAGCCAGCGTGGCGCAAAAGCCGAGGAACTCTCTGCGGCTGATGCCGGCATCGTGCAAGGATGCCGCTATCGTGGAATCATCGGGAAACTTCATCTCGCCAGCCCCCTCCTGTTGCGACCAAGGCAATATATCAACCGCATGGAAGAGGCCCGATAAAAACTTCGCCGCCGCGCAATTGCGCGACTTATGTCAGTCTTTCGGCAGCGTGCGCTCCGCCAATCTGACCCAGTAGCGGATGCCGGTGGCGATGATTTCGTCGTTGAAATCGTAATGCGGGCTGTGCAGCATGCAGCCGCCCTCGCCCGGCCCGTTGCCGAGCCAGGCATAGCAGCCGGGCACAACGCGCGAAAGATAGGCGAAGTCCTCCGCGCCCATGCTCGGCTTGAGGTTGGTCAGGACATCGCCGCCATGGGCGCTCTGGGCAATGACCTGACGCGCCACCTCGCGGCAGACGAAACTCGGCTCCGCGGCGTTGATGGTCGGCGGATAGCCGCGTTCGAAGCGCAGGCCGATCTTGACGCGATACGTGGTCTCGATGCCGTTGCAGACGCGGCGCATACCCTCCTCCAGCGCATCCTGGAGTTCGGGCCGGAAGCAGCGCACGGTGCCGCCGAGTACGGCCTGCTCGGGCAGGACGTTGTCGGCATGGCCGGCATGGAAGCGCGTGACGCTGACCACGACCGCATCCTGCGGGTCGGTATTGCGGCTCACCAGCGTCTGCAAGGCCTGCACCAGCGCGGCGCCGGCCATGACGGTATCGACCGCCAGGTGCGGCATAGCGGCATGGCCGCCATGCCCGGTGACGGTGATCTCGAAGCGGTCGGCCCCGGCCATCACCGGGCCGTCGAGGACGGCGATGCTGCCCACCGGCAGACCCGGCCAGTTGTGCAGGCCGAACACCATCTGCATCGGAAAGCGCTCGAACAGCCCTTCCTCGACCATGACGCGGCCGCCGCCCTCGTGCTCCTCGGCCGGCTGGAAGATGAAATACGCCGTGCCGCTGAAGTTGCGCGTCTTCGCCAGCGCTTCGGCGGCGCCGAGCAGCATCGCGGTATGCCCGTCGTGGCCGCAGGCATGCATGCATCCGGCATTGCGGGAGTGGTGCGGAAAGGCGTTCAGTTCATCGAGCGGCAGCGCGTCCATGTCGGCGCGCAGACCGACGGCGCCGCTGCCGGCGCCGGCCTTGAGAACGCCGACGATGCCGGTGCCGGCGAGCCCGCGATGGACCTCTACGCCGATCGACGCGAGATGGGCCGCGACGACGTCCGAGGTACGCTGCTCGTTAAACGCCAGTTCGGGATGGGCGTGCAGGTCGCGGCGCAAGGCGGCGATGCGCGGTTGCAGTTCGTCAATCAGCTCGGAAAGATACATGGGCGTCTCGGGCAATGTCCTTATGCCGGACATTGTGCCGCCAACACCTGCCGGCGGCAATGCACCAAAGAAAAAAGGCAGGGGTCGCCCCCTGCCTTCTTTGCCGATGCCGGTCTGCGCTTACTGCTCGCCGACCACAGCCACGGTAATCGTCGCCGTCACATCGGTGTGCAGCGCGACTTCGATCGGGTTCTCGCCGACCAGCTTGATCGGGCCGAGCGGCATGCGGATGGCAGCCTTGTCAACCTCGATACCCTGGGCGGCCAGCGCCTCGGCGATGTCGATGTTGCTGACCGAGCCGAACAGACGGCCGTCGACGCCGGCCTTGCGGGCGATCGTCACGGTCTGGCCTTCCAGCTTGCCGGCCTTTTCCTGCGCGGCGACGAGCTTCTCGGCCTGGGCCTTTTCGAGTTCGGCGCGCTTGGCTTCGAACACCTTCTTGTTCTCTTCGGTGGCGCGCTTGGCCTTGCCTTGGGGAATCAGGTAATTGCGGGCGTAGCCGTCCTTGACCTTGACGATGTCGCCGAGGCCGCCGAGGTTAACCACCTTTTCCATCAGAATCACTTGCATGGCGGTCTCCTCTTACTGGTGCAGGTCGGTGTAGGGCATCAGCGCAAGGAAGCGGGCGCGCTTGATGGCGGTGGAAAGCTGGCGCTGATAACCGGTCTTGGTACCGGTGATGCGGGCCGGCATGATCTTGCCGTTTTCGCCGATGAAATCCTTGAGGATATCCACGTCCTTGTAATCGATCTCTTCAATCTTTTCGGCGGAGAAGCGGCAGAACTTGCGGCGCTTGAACAGGCTGCGGCCCTTGTCGTCCTTCTTTTTGCCAGCGGTCTTACTCTTCGGCTTGAATGCCATTTTCGTTTCCTTCCAGAAATTCCATTTTCGTCACATGCAGCACGGGGGATCGGCTCTTGGCGCTCCTGGCGGCGAGGAACCCGATGAGTTCCAGTCCGTCGCCGGGGGCGGCATCCTTGAGCAGCAGCGCCGTGGCACCCAGAGCGATACAGGCCATTTCGCACTCGACCTTTCTTGGCTTTTCCGCTTCGACTTGCTCCGACTCGTGAACGAGGCGGAATTCGATGGCGGGCAGGCCGGCCGGCGTGTAGCGCAGTACCCCTCGTTCCAGCAACTTTCCGGACAATTCGATCCGGTTGGCTGCGGGGCGGGTCACCGTTGCGCCGCTCAACCCATCAGGCTGCGGCAGCGGCTTCCACCTTCACTTCCGCGACCGGGGCAGCTTCGGCAACCGGGGCGGCAGTCAGCGATCGCGACTTCTCCTCTTTCATCATCGGGGAGGGCGTGATCACGGCCTTGTTCATCTTCACGGTCAGGTGGCGCAGGACCGCGTCGTTGAACTTGAAGGCGTGTTCGAGCTCGGTCAGCGTTTCGCCGTCGCACTCGATGTTCATCAGCACATAGTGGGCTTTGTGCACCTTCTGGATCGGGTAGGCCATCTGACGACGACCCCAGTCTTCCAGGCGGTGGATCTGGCCGGAATGGCCGGTAACGAGCGTCTTGTAACGCTCGATCATCGCCGGCACCTGTTCGGACTGGTCAGGATGGACGATAAAAACGATTTCGTAATGTCGCATGCAATCTCCTTTTGGCTGTTAGCTCCCCCGCATGCGGTACGGGTGGGGCAAGGGTGGAAAACCGTGTATTCTACTGCGGAAGCCGCGACAGAGCAAGGAACTGGACGGCAGGAGGAACCATCCCTTCCGTCCAGGCTCGCTGCACGCAACCCGATACCATAGCGACAAAGACTGGCACCAGAAATCCTTGCGATGGAAAACACACCGGAATCCGCGCCACGGGCAAATATCGACGCCCCCTTTCCCGACCTCGGCGGCTGGGTCGAGTTCTATCGTCAGGCCGACCTGCCCGTGCTGCGGCACACCGCCAACCAGATCGAGAAACTGCGCGAGAACGCCGACAACGTCAATGGCCGCGCGCTTTCGGCGGTGATCCTGCACGACCCGCTGATGACCCTGCGGGTGCTCGCCTTCATCGAGAACAACCGCGGCAAGCGCCAGAAGACCGACATCACGACCATCGAACGGGCGCTGATGATGATCGGCATCGGTCCGTTCTTCAATGCCTTCCAGAACCTGCCGCTGGTCGAAGACCGTCTGAAGAGCCACCCGAAGGCCTTGCTGGGCCTGCTCAAGGTCATCGCCCGCGCCCGCAAGGCGGCGTTCTGGGCACGCGACTGGGCCGCGTTGCGCCACGACCTCAACGCCGACGAAATCATCGTCGCCACGCTGCTGCACGATTTTGCCGAAATCCTCATGTGGTGCTTCGCGCCGGCGCTGGCGACGCGCGTGAGGGACCGGCAACAGCAGGATCACAACCTGCGGTCGGTAGCCATCCAGGGCGAAATCTACGGCGTCCCGCTCTACGAGCTGAAACTGGCGCTGGCCGAGGAGTGGCACCTGCCCGAACTGCTCACGTCGCTGATGAATGCCGACAACGCCGAGCAGCCGCGCGTGCGCAACGTCAAGCTGGCCGTCGATCTCGCCCGCCACTCGGCCAACGGCTGGGACGACGCGGCCCTGCCCGACGACTACACGGCCATCGGCGAACTGCTGCATCTGAACCAGGCTACGGTACTGAAACGCATCGGCGTTCCCCAGCCCGAAGCGGAAACCGCCGCTGTCGAGAAAGACGCTATCCGCAGTAACGCAGGTTGACGTAATCGAGCAGCAGTTCCGGCTGACGGTAGCCGATAAAAACGAGCGCGGCGAGCGCCGCCAGCACGACCAAGACCGCCGCGATCAGCAGCACCCTGCGGCACGGCCGGGTGCCGTTTGCCGTATCATGTCTGCACCATCCTTTGCCTGGGGAGGAAGTCATGGGACTGGGGTCCATCCTGTTTCTCGGTGCGATACTCGTTTTTGCCGCCTTCGGCGTCATGCTCTACAACGGCCTGGTGCAGCTGAAACACGCCGTTGCCAAAGCGTGGGCGAATATCGACGTGCTACTCAAGCAGCGCCACGACGAACTGCCCAAGCTGGTCGAAGCCTGCAAGCAGTATAAACAGTTCGAGCAAGCGACGCTGCAAAGCGTCATCCAGGCCCGCTCGCAAGTACAAGTCGCACGCGAGCGACAGGACGTGCCGGCGCTGGGAGAAGCGGAAAGCGCATTGCGCGCCGGCATCGGACAGATCTTCGCCGTCGCCGAAGCCTATCCGGAGCTCAAGGCCAACGAAAGCTTCATGCAACTGCAAGGCCGCATCACGGCGCTGGAAAACGCCATTGCCGACCGGCGCGAACTCTACAACGAGGCCGTCAATATCAATAATGTCCGCGTCGAGCAATTCCCGGACGCCCTCGTCGCCCGGCTGTTCCGCTTCGACGCGAAACCGCTGCTCGAATTCGCCTTCGCCGAGAAAACCGACGTAGATATGAAGGCGCTGTTCAGTTAAGTGTCCGCAGCACCATGCTGATACGCCTGCGGCGTGAATACGGCCGCTTCATCACGTCGGGCAGCCAGTTGCTCCTGCTGGGCGTCGGCGCCCAGATCGACACGGCGGCGGGTTGGGCGGCCTGCGCCGGGCTCATCGCCGCCATCAGCCTGATCGCCTGGACATCGACATGGCGCCGCGCGCGCGCCTTCGACGACACGCCGACGTCGAAAGTCGCCTCGGCGGCGCAAGGCTACGCGGAATTGCAGGGCCGCGGCCACGCACTCACCGGCTTGCCGGTGCTCTCTCCCCTGAGCCACCTGCCGTGCCTCTGGTACCGCTACCTCATCGAGCGCCGGCAGAACGACAAATGGGAACACGAATCCTCCGGCGAGTCCGACGCCTCGTTCGTCCTCGACGACGGCAGCGGGCAATGCCTCGTCGATCCCGAAGGTGCCGAAGTCCTGCCGGCGCGGAAGGACAGCTGGACTCAAGCCGACCACCGCTACACCGAATGGCTGCTGCTGGAAAACGAACCCGTTTGCGCGCTCGGCGAGTTCCGGACGCGCGGCAGCCACGATCTGCGGCTGGACCGCGAAGAAGATGTGAAGACGCTTCTGGCCGACTGGAAAAAGGTTCCGCAGGACTTGCTGAAGCGCTTCGATCTCGACGGCAACGGCGAGCTCGACCTGCGCGAATGGGCACTGGCCCGCGCCCAGGCGCATCGCGAGGTCGACCGCCAGCACCGCGAAGCGCGCCAGCAGGCGGAACTGCACACCATGCAGCGTCCTGAAGACGGCCGTCTGTACATCATCTCCAGCCTGCCGCCGGAGAAACTGGCGCGCCGCTACCGCCTCTGGTCCATTGCCCACCTGGTGATTTTCTTCGGCGCGCTGGCGAGCATGGCGACCGCTCTCGAATGGCATGGCTAGCGCCGGATAGCCCTTTCCTTCACGGGTGCTATAGTGGGCCGGTGAATTAGCCATCCGGAGGCCGTCATGGCTGTCCCCAGCATCGCCGGCAGCAACGTCAATCTATCGTTCGGCAGTCCGTCCACGCAGCAGAAGAGTTCCGATGCGGCGGCAGCGACATCCGTAACGACGACGTCCGTGACGACGACCTTCAAACGCGACAGCGACCGGGTCGAGCAGCAGCTGAACGTGACGAAAGTGCAATTGTCGGCCTATGGCCAGATCAAGAGTGCCGTCGCCGAAGTGCAGACAACCAGCAGGACGCTGTCCGATCCCGAGAAGACCGGCAATGCGGCGGATCTCCGGAAAGCCGTCGGCAGCTTCGTCAGCGCCTACAACAAGGCGGTAGCCTCTGCCACCCGGAGCGACGACAACGACGCAGGCGCCGTGGCGAACGACGTCCGCGTGCGGTTCGCCGGCGCCGAATTGAGCCGTTCGGTCGATGCGGGGAACAACCGCGCCGAATTGCAGAAGATCGGCGTCACGCAGAACACGGATGGCTCCCTGTCCGTCGACACCAAGGCGCTGGACACGGCACTGCACGCGAATCCGGATCAAGTCCGCAGCATCGTCGGCGCCGTCGGCCAGGCAGTCGAAAAAACCGCGGCGCGAGAACTCGCCAGCAGCGGCAACACCGGCAGTTCGACCGGCTCTCCCGACAACCGCGGCCGCAACCGCGAAGCCCAGCGCAATGCCCAGCAGGAGCAGATGGCGGCGGCGCAGCGCCTCGCGGAGCAGCAGACCACCCAGCCCAACAGCATAGCGGCAGAAGGACTGGCGGCCTACCAGCGGACGTTCTCCGGTTGAGCCGGAAATCTTCCGTTTTCATGCGGCCGAACGTCGCCGCCATGGTCAAGCGCGGGTGCGAACCGCTACAATACGGCGGTTGCGCCCTTGTAGCTCAGTGGATAGAGCGACCGCCTCCTAAGCGGTAGGTCAGCAGTTCGATTCTGCTCTTGGGCGCCAGACGCACCTACACGTGACACCGTATCTGTCATGACATCATCCGAACCCGACGAACTGGAACACGCCATGGCGGAGGTGCGCGATCTGCAGCGCGCCATCGTCGCCTTGCGTACCGAGCTCGAAAAATCCCGCAACGACGCCGACCAGGAGGTGAAACGGACGACAGCCGCCGGCAGCACCGAAATCCTCCAGCTCAAGACCACGGCCGGCGCCCTGCGCGACGCACTCGAACGCGCCCGATCCGAACAGGAGCGCGCCGTGCAACAAACGCTGGCGGTCAGCCATGGCGAAATCCTCCAGCTCAAGGAAACCGTCGCTGCGCTGCGCGACGAACTCGAAAAGTCCCGTGCGGAAAAGGACGCGGCGGTTCGCAATGCGATAGCCGCGGGGCAGGGCGAGATCGCCCAGCTGCACGCGACCGTGGCGACGCTGCGCGAGGCGCTGGAACTGGCGCAGATCGACAAGGGAAACACACTACAGCGCGAACAGGCGCTCCATGCCGACGAAATCATGCAGTTTCACGAAACGGTGCGCGCGCTGCGCGAGCAGCTCGAAGCGGGGATACAACAAGGGGGCAAGCATTGATGGACCAACCGGCCGCGCGCAAGAAGACAGCCAGCACCGACAGGAGCGAGAATTCCGGCACCGCCCAGCGCCGCCGGTTGCGCCACGCCGAACTGCTGCTGGAAGTCACGCGCCGCATGGCCGGCTACGACACGCTCGACGAAGTATTGCGCTCCCTGGTCGAGATGACCACCAGCGAGCTGAATGCCGAGCGCGGCTCCCTGTTCCTCAACGATCCCGACACCAGCGAGCTTTATTCGCGCGTCGCCCAGGGCAACATCCAGCGCGAAATCCGCCTCATGAACACCAGCGGCGTCGCCGGCTACGTCTATACGTCGGGTGCCCCGCTCATCATCAACGATGCCTACTCCGACGCGCGCTTCAATCGCTCGGTGGACGAGCAGACCGGCTTCACTACGCACAATATCCTCTGCGTACCGATCAAGACGGTCAAAGGCGAAATCATCGGCGTGGCGCAGACGCTCAACAAGAAAACCGGCCGCTTCACCAAGCAGGATTTGAACTTGCTCGAAGCCATGACGAGCCAGGGCACGCTGGCCCTCCAAAGCGCCCAGTTCATCGAACGCATGCAGGCCATCCGGCGCCAGGAAATGGAGTTCATCGATGTCGTGTCGGAGGTCACCGCCGACATCAAGCTCGGCTCGCTGCTGCAAAAGGTCATGGGCGAGGCGACGCGGCTGCTGAGCGCCGAGCGCTCCACGCTGTTCCTCAACGACGAAAAGACCAATGAATTGTGGTCCGAAGTCGGCCAGGGACTCGACTCCATGCAGATCCGCCTGCCCAACCATGTCGGCATCGCCGGCGCGGTCTTCAGTTCGGGCCGCTCGATCAACATCCCCTACGCCTACGCCGACCTGCGCTTCAATCCGGCCTTCGACAAGAAGACCGGGTTTTTCACCCGCTCCATTCTCTGCGTGCCTATCATCAACAAGCACGGCAAGACGATCGGCGTGACGCAGGTGCTCAACAAGCGCGGCGGTCCCTTCACCGGCGAGGACGAGTCGCGGCTGCGCGCCTTCACGGCGCAGATATCGATCGCCCTGGAAAACGCCAAGCTGTTCGCCGATGTGCAGGCGATGAAGAACTACAACGAGGCGATGCTCGAATCGATGTCGAACGGCGTCATCACGCTCGACGAACAGGAACGCATCGTCACCTGCAACGCCTCCGGCCTGCGCATCCTGCGCGTGCAGCCGGGCCAGGTCCTCAACCGCGCGGCCGGCGACTTCTTCACCGCCGGCAACGCCTGGGTCATCGACAAGCTCAAGCGCGTGGCCGAAACCCAGGCCTCCGATATCGTCATGGATGCCGAACTGCACATCGACGGCGACACGCTGTCGGTCAACCTGACCGCCCTGCCCCTGCTGTCAATGGAGAAGAAACGCATCGGGGCGATGCTGATGATCGAGGACATCTCGAACGAGAAGCGCCTCAAGTCGACGATGTCGCGCTACATGGACCCCGGCATCGCCGACCAGATGCTCGCCAGCGGCGCCGAAGCCCTGGGCGGCCAGAGCGTCAAGGCCACCGTGCTGTTTTCCGATGTGCGCAGCTTCACCACCATCACCGAGCAGCTCGGCGCGCAGGGCACCGTGGCGCTGCTCAACGAGTACTTCACGCTGATGGTGGACTGTATCCAGCGCGAGGAAGGCATGCTCGACAAGTTCATCGGCGACGCCATCATGGCCGCGTTCGGCATCCCCATGGCGCACGACGACGACGCCGACCGCGCCGTACGAGCGGCGATCGCCATGATGCGCGAACTGACGGCCTGGAACGCCCTCCGCGTCGCCGCGGGCAAACTGCCCGTCGATATCGGCGTCGGCCTCAACACCGACACCGTCGTGTCGGGGAATATCGGCTCGAAAAAGCGCATGGACTACACCATCATCGGCGATGGCGTAAACCTGGCGGCGCGCCTCGAATCCGCCTGCAAGCAGTACGGCTCGCACATCCTCATCAGCGAGTTCACCTACAAGCAGCTCAAGGGCACCTACTACAGCCGCGAACTCGACTTCGTCGTCGTCAAGGGCAAGACCCAACCGGTGGCGATCTACGAAATCCTCGACTACCACAGCGAGGAGAGCTACCCGCACATGATCGACGCCCTGCGCCAGTTCAAGGCGGGGCTGGTGCAGTATCGCCAGCGCAAGTGGCAGGACGCCATCAAGGCCTTCGAGGAAGTGCTGGGAATGAATCCGGCCGACAAAGGCGCCAGGCTCTACATCGAGCGCTGCCGGCACCTCGCGGAAAATCCGCCGGGCGACGACTGGAACGGCGTCTGGGTGATGGAATCGAAGTAGCGCGCGCTACTTGATGCGGGTCAGGTGGGAGCGCGGCTTTTCGGGCGCCGCAGGAGGCGGCGGCTCGCTGGGTTCGGGGTTCTCTTCGGGCGACACGGAGGCAACTTCCGCAGGCGCTTGCGCCGGGACCACCTCGAACGCCATGCCCTGGCCGTTCTCGCGCGCGAAGATCGCCGCCACGGCATCGATCGGCACCACCACAGGGAAGGCCGCGCCACTGAAACGGGCCTGGAAGGTGATTTCCTCGTTGCCGAGGATCAATTGATGCGAGGCCTCGGGGCCGATATTGAGGGTGATCTGCCCGTCCTTGACATGCTCGCGCGGCACACGCGTATTCGCGTCCACGGTGACGGTCAGGTAGGGAATGAAGCCCTGATCGACGCACCATTCGAAAATGGCGCGCACGATATAGGGCTTGGTGGAAATCACGGCAACGACGGCAAAACTGAAAAAGAATGCGCCGCCGGACTCAGCGGCGCATCACCTTTTCCGACGGCGTCAGCGCGTCGATGAAGCCCTGGCGCGAAAACACCAGCTGCGCGTACTTCATCAGCGGCGCGGCGGCCTTCGGCAGCTCAATGCCGTAGTAGTCGAGGCGCCACAGCAGCGGGGCAATGGCCACATCGAGCATCGAGAACTCGTCACCCAGCATGTATTTCTGCTTGGCGAACAGACCCGACAGCTCGGTGAGACGGTCGCGCACATGGGCACGCGACTTGTCCGCCGACTTGAGGTTCTTTTCGAGCGGGTCGATGTGGGCGAACAGCTCATGCTCCATCGTGAACAGCAGCTGACGAGCCCGTGCGCGCGTCTGCGGCTCGGGCGGCATCAGCTGCGGATGCGGGAAGCGCTCGTCGATGTACTCGTTGATGATGTTGGCCTCGTAGAGGACCAGATCACGATCGACGAGCACCGGCACCCGGTTGTACGGGTTGATGACGGCTATGTCTTCCGGCTTGTTGAACAGGTCGACATCGATTACCTGGAAGTCCATCTGCTTCTCGTACAGGACGATGCGGCAGCGATGGCTGAACGGACACGTAGTGCCCGAGTACAGATTCATCATGGTACTCGTACCCCAGGAATAATCGGCATCTCGCACGACCTTGCGGACAGGCGGCGCACTCATTTCACGATGCCCCATAAGTAGATCAAACCTCAATGCTTAGTGAATGTCTTTCCAGTACTCGCGCTTCAACGCGAATGCAAAGACAAAGATCACCGCCAGACCAATCAGGACAATAACCCCCAACTGCTTGCGGAATTCGGACATCGGCTCCCCCATGTAGGAGAGGTAACCAACGAGGTCGCCCACCACCGCATCGTACTCTTCGGGCTTGAGCTTGCCGGCCTTGACGAGCTTGAGCTTGTGATCCTCGCCCATGGCCTGTTCGCCCTGCAGTTCCCAGAGAACGTGGGGCATGCCGACGTTCGCGAACACGGTGTTGTTCCAGCCGGTGGGACGCTCGTCGTCGCGATAGAAGGTGCGCAGATAGGTATAGAGCCAGTCGGCGCCGGAGCCGAACTCCGAAGAACGGGCACGCGCGATCACGGTCAGATCGGGCGGCGCTGCGCCGAACCAGACCTTGGCGTCGGCGCGCTTCATGGCGATGGTCATCTGCTCGCCGGTCTTGTCGGCGGCGAACAGAAGGTTCTCCTTGATTTGTGCCTCGGTCAGGCCGATGTCCGTCAGGCGGTTGTAGCGCATGTAGGACGCCGAATGGCAGTTCAGGCAGTAATTCACGAAGATCTTGGCGCCGTTCTGGAGCGCGGCGAAGTCGCGCGAATGGTCGGGCGCCTTGTCGAGGTGGAGCTCCGCGCCGCTGGCGAAAGCCAGCAGCGGTGCCGACAGCAATGCGAGCAGGATTTTTTTCATTTGAACGTCACCCTATCCGGTTCGGGTTGGCACTTGTCGAGCTTGGTGTAGATCGGCATCAGCGCGAAGAAGGCAAAGTAGATGATGGTGCAGATCTGCGATAGCAGCGTGCGGCCCGGGGTCGGCGCCAGCATGCCGAGGTAGCCGAGGATGAAGAAGACCACCACGAAGATCGCCAGCGCCGACTTGTAGATCGGACCGCGGTAGCGGATCGACTTGGACGGGCTGCGATCCAGCCAGGGCAGGAGGAAGAACACCATGACGCCGAGGCCCATGAAGATCACGCCCCACAGCTTGGCGTCGAGCCAGAGGAAGTTCACCGTGTTGGCACGCAGGATCGAGTAGTACGGCGTGAAGTACCACACCGGAGCGATGTGCGGCGGCGTCTGCAGCGGATCGGCCGGGAAGAAGTTGTTGTATTCGAGGAAGTAGCCG
>CAZWFC010000016.1:0-30524 GCA_964632965.1 uncultured Rhodocyclaceae bacterium | reverse complement strand
GGCCGTCGTCCATCCCGAACTGGAAAACCATCCCGACCATGAGCTCGCCCAGCGGCTGATGCCGCGCGGTTGCAGTTCGGTGTTCAGCTTCACGCTCAAGGGCGGTCGCGCGGCGGGGCGCAAGTTCATCGAAGCGCTGCGCGTCTTCTCGCATCTCGCCAATGTCGGCGATGCCAAATCGCTGGTGATCCACCCCGCCTCGACGACGCATTTCCGCATGTCGGATGCCGCCCTGACCGCGGCCGGCATCCATCCCGGCACCATCCGCCTGTCGATCGGACTCGAAGACACCGGCGACCTGATCGAGGACCTGAACCGCGGCCTCGCCGCGGCGCAAAAGGCCTGAGCGTATCCCGCGTCAGTCGTTCGGATCGGGCAGCGTAAACCGGAAGACGGCGCCGCCGTCCGGCGTCGCCTCGGCCCAGATGCGGCCGCCATGGCGGTGGATGACGCGCTGGACGGTCGCCAGGCCGATGCCGGTGCCGGCGAACTCGCTGCCGGAATGCAGGCGACTGAAGGGACGGAACAGCTTGTCCGCATAGGCCATGTCGAAGCCGGCGCCGTTGTCGCGCACGTAATAGACGATTTCCCCGCCGCCGTCTCCATCGCGGGTCTCCGCGCCGAAGGCGATCTGCGCCAATTCGCGCCGGCTCGAATACTTCCACGAATTGTTCAGCAGGTTGTCCAGCACCACGCGCATCAGTACCGGGTCGACCTGCGCCGCCAGATGCTCGTCAATGACGAACTCGGCGCGGCGGCCGGGGTCGGCTTCCGACAGTTCGGCGGCGATATCCCTGGCCATGGCGGTCAGGTCGGTGGTCCGGCGGTTGAGCTGGGCGCGGCTGATGCGCGCCAGTTCGAGCAAATCGTCGATCAGTTGCGACATGCGCGCCGAGGCGGCGCGCACGCGGGAGAAATAGCCGCGTCCGGTTTCGTCAAGCTTGGCGGCGTAGTCTTCCTCGATCATGCGCGAGAAGCCGTCGATGGCGCGCAAGGGCGCGCGCAGGTCGTGGGACACGGAGTAGGAAAACGCTTCGAGCTCGTGGTTCGATGCCTCCAGTTGCGCGGTGCGGTCGCGCACACGGTTCTCCAGCTCAATGTTCAGGTTCGCCAGATCCTCGGCCGCCTGCCGGCGCTCGGTGATGTCGTCGAGGATGCCCGAGGTGCCGGCGAATTGTCCGTTTTCGTCGTAGCGGACGTGCTGGGCCACCTCCAGCCAGCCGATGCTGCCGTCGCCGCGCGGGAAACGCACTTCGAAGCGGCAATCCGGCACGGCGCCCAGCCGCAGCTGCGCCTGCCATTGCGCCACCGTCGTCCGTTCCTCTGCACAGACGTAATCCGTCATCGGCCGACCGAGCGCCTGCTCGACCGCGACACCGGTGATTCCCCGCCAGGCCGGGTTGAGCAGCGCCCAGGCACCGTCGGCATCGGTCTGGAAAATAACCTCCCTGACGCTGTCGACCACCTCGCGATAACTGGCCTGACTCTCGCGCAGCGCGGTCTCGCGCTCCTGCAGCGCGGCGATCATGCTGTTGAAGGCGCTGGCCATGTCGCGGATGTCCTTCGGCCCGCTGACGCTGGCGCGCACGTCCGATTCGCCGTGTTCGGCGCGGGCCATGGCCTCCGACAGTTCGGTGATCGGCCGCGTCAGCCGCCCCGCGAGCTTGCGCAGGACGAACAGGAAGACGACGGCGAAGAGCAGGGAAATGACGAGGTTGAGCATGAAGACCTGCAACAGCATGCGCGACAGCGTCGCCTTGCTTTGCACCACGCGCACGAAACCGAGCATCTCCTCCTTGCGCTCCACCACCTCGAACGGGGAATCGCCGGCCTTGCTCAGCACCGGGGCGACGAAGCGCCAGGTGTCGTCGGTTTCCGTTTCCAGGTAGGCGTGGCGCTCCCCGCCGTCCGGCAGCGGCGCATCGGAGTTTTCGGCGACCTCCTTGCCGCGGACGAGCAAGGGCCGCCCGCTGGCATGGCGAATCTCGACCCGCGTGACGTCGGGAAACGACAGCGCGGTCTTGACCGCATCGTTGGCATTCTCGGCCGAAGCATAGAGCAAGGCCAGCATGCTCTGGCTGGCCAGATTCTCGGCGATGTGCGCGCCCTGATCGAGCATGGTGCGGCGTATCTGGCGGCTGCCTTGCCACGAGGTCAGCAGCGAGGACGCCAGCGCGAAGAAGATGACGCCCACCGTGACGGCGACGTTCAGCTGCTGCTTGAACGCCGTGTCGCGAAAGAAGCGGGAGTCGAAAGCCATGTCAGTCGGATAGCGCCGTCATTGTTCTGGGAAAACCAGGTCGAAATGCTGCCTGCTCGATAGATTGATGCCGAGGTGGCCGGCCGTGCGGACATTGACGGCCAGCAGCACCGCCTTCAGCGGCGTCACACCGCGCGCAATCTGGCCGCCCGACGACAGGTAGCCGAGCGCCGAATTCGCCAGGTGCCGACCGATCTCAACGTTGTTCGGGTAGAGCGAGAACAGCGCGCCGCGCCTGACGTGGGCGACGCTGCTGGAAAAGAAGGTGAGATTGCGGCTCCAGGTTTCCTGCAGCACCAGAGGCAGCACCGAGGTCTCATCGACCGTGGTGGAATCCTGCAACAGCCAGAGCGCGTCCCGCTTCGGGTCGGCGCTGGCGAAGATGTCCTGATAAATCCGCATTGCCGCCTTCAGGTCCGGTGCCTCGTAGCCGACGAGTTCGAGGCCGCGGGCGCTCGCCGCCTCCCGCGCCAGGCGCACCAGCCAGGCGTTCTGGTTCGGGTCGTACACGACAAAGACGCGCTTCGCCGTCGGCATGAAGGCCTGCAAGCGCGCGAACAGCAACGCGGGGTCGGGCGCCAGGCTGTGCACCGCGATGTTGCGCGCATCGGCTTCGGGAATGGACAGCACGCCGCCGGCGACGACGCCGATATCGCGTTCGAGACCCGACGTGAGCTTGAGGCCGTTGCGGCCCAGCGCGATGACGACACGGATGTCCTGGCGGCGAAGCTCGGCGGCGATATCCTGCGTATTCGGGTTGGCGCCGACGGCGAAGCTCGGCACGCGGCTTCTCGCCTGCTCCTCGATGCCTTCGATGATTTTCGCGAACACGCTGCGGTAGGGTTCGCCGATGTCCGGGTAGATGACCGCGATGCCGCGCCCCGGTTGCAGCGCGGCAGCGGCGGCAACGACCGTCAGGCCGATGACGCAGCACAGCAGCATGCGCCAGCCAGCCGCCACCCGGCGCCACGCGGCGCCCGCACTACGCCGGCTTGCCGCCATGTTTCGCCAGCCGAATGTCGGAGCAGCCGCTTTCGCCATGCTCACAGCGAGCGCGTCGCCTGCAAGTAGAACGAACGCCGCGCCTGCGGCAGATCGTTGGGAATCGCGGTTCCCGGCGCCAGGCTCGGCTCGTACACCTGGGCATCGAACAGATTGCGGATCGAACCGGCGAAATCCCAGCCGCCCTTGCTGCGCTCGGTGCGCACCGTCAGATCCACGGTGGTGTAGTCGGGCACGTCCGGACGAATGTCGCCCGAAGCGCGCTTGCGCTCGGCCACCCGATTGACTTGCGCGCTCGTCAGCCAGCGGCCGGTGAAACGCCAGTCGCCGCGAACGTAGAGCTTGTCGTGGGGGGCATAGCCGGCATCCGTCTGGGTCGCCAGATCGAGGGCGCTCTGATGGGAATAATTGGCGGTCAGCCGCAGCTTGCGGCTGACATCCCAGACAGTCTCCAGCTCGAAGCCCCGCCCGGTCTGATCGCCCGAGTTCTTGTACGTAGTCAGAGTGGACCCGGGCGTGTTCGCCACCGCACGAATGATGTTTTTCATGGTGTAGCGGAAGACGTTCACATTCAACTGCAAGTCCGTGCGCGCCTGCCAGGAAACCGCCGCCTCCCGGGTGTCGTTGGTTTCCGGCTTCAAGGCCGGATTGCCCTTATTCACCGGATTGTTGATGGCATACAGCTCGTTAAAGGACGGTGCACGGAAGGCGCGGCCGGCAAGCAGCTTGGCGGTGATGCTGTGGCTGGCATCCCAGACCAGCGCCAGGCGCGGATTGGTCGTGCCGCCGACGTCGGAGTAGATATCGCGGCGCACGCCCGCAGTCAGCGTCCAGTCGCGGCTGAAGTGCCACTCGTCCTGAATCGAGACGTAATCGACCTTGCGCCGCTGCGGCGCCATGAACGGCTGAGTGTCGGAATAATCCGCGACCGGTCCGGTAAGGGTCACCGCGCCGGTCGTCTGGTTGATCAAGTAATTCTTGTAGGTGGCCGTCTTGTACATGTTCAGGTCGTCGTGCCCGATGCCCAAGCGAACGCTGTGGTCGGCAAAGCCCGCATAGGTGGCGTTTGCCGAAAGGCGGATTTGCCGTTCCCACTTGTTGGGGCCGCCGATCTGACCGTCGGGGAATACGGTTGCACCGATCTTGGCGCCGGGCGGCGCCAGAAACAGGTTGGTCGGCACCGTGTCGCCGTAATAAAGATAGCTAGCCATCAGCCCCAGGCTCCAGTCGCGTGCGACATAGGGATCGAGCCAGGAAAGGTCACCGGTAATGCGTTCGCTCCGGGCCTGGCTGTTGGGATCGAGGGCAGAGGCGACGCCCGCGCCGAGCTCGACGTTGTCCCGCAACTTGTAGCTGCCGCGGAAACGCCACTTGCCGTGGCTGAGATCGAGGCTGGCATCCACGGCATCCCGCCCGAGATTCATCGGCCCGGGGGCGAGAGATGCAGCAGGACGCCCCGAGGTTTTGTCGCGCAGCGTCTGGGCATCTGCCGCCAGGGTTTCCTCGAAGCCTTTCGTCGTACCGATGCGCAGGTAGGCCGCGACGTCGATATCCCCCAGCTTGCCGCCATGCAGGGCCCAGGCATCGCCGGTAGCGAAGGAACCGACGCGCACGCCGACTTCGGTGCCCGGGGTATCGGCGGCCGTCTTGGTGATGATGTTGATGACCCCGGAATAGGCGTCGGCACCGTAGAGCGCCGAACCGGGGCCGCGGATGATCTCGATACGGGCGACGTTTTCGAGCGGCAAGCCGCCCCAGACGCCACCCTTGTTGCCGAGGAACATCAGCGTCATCGGCACGCCGTTCTGCAGCATCAGGATATGCGGATTGTTGGCATTGAAGACGCCACGCATGACGTAATTCGCCGTGTTGGATATACCGTTGCGGGCGACATGCACTCCGGGCACCGTCTCCATCACCTCGTCCAGGTTCACCGCCCCCATGGCGGCGATATCCTCCGCGGTGATGACCGAGGCGACCGCCGGCGCTCGGCGCAGCGCCTGTTGCGTGCCGGTAGCGATGCTGACGGTATCCTTGCCGCCATAGGCAAGGGCGAGGTCTTCCTCCGCTTCGAGCCCCTGCGCAACGGCGCCGAGCGACCGGAACATCAGCGCCACGGCGACAGCTAACGGAATGCGTACGGCAGTTCTCACGATAGTCCTCCGGCTCGATCTGGCGGCAGTCTACAAGAATCCACTCCGACGTAGTGGACATTGGAATAAATCAACTGTACAGGCGCGGCCCGAGCGCTCCCATGATTTCGGCAACGCTCTCGGCAATGCTCAAACGCCCGGTATCGACCGTCAGTTCCGGAATTTCGGGAACTTCGTAAGGAGCGCTCACGCCGGTAAAGTCGGGGATGCTGCCGGCGCGCGCCTTCTTGTAGAGTCCTTTGGGATCCCGATGCTCGCAGACGCCGATGTCGGCGCACAGATGAGTCTCGATGAAGCGTCCCGGTCCGACGATGTCGCGCGCCATCCGGCGATCCGCGCGATAGGGCGAGATGAAGGCGGCGATCACCAGCAGGCCGGCATCGTTGAACAGGCGGGCCACTTCGGCGACACGGCGGATATTCTCGCTGCGGTCCCGGTGCGAGAAGCCCAGATCGCGGCTCAGGCCATGGCGGACATTGTCGCCGTCGAGGACATAGGCGAGCCGACCGATGGCGAGCAACTGCCGCTCCAGTTCGAAGGCAATGGAGGACTTGCCGGCACCGGAAAGCCCGGTCAACCAGACGGTGGCCGGCGCCTGCCGCAACAACTGTCCGCGGGCAGCCGCATGGACATGGCCGCGATGCCAGACCAGCTCCTTGCCGGAAGGATCGCCGGTCCCGACTCCTGAACTACCCATGCCATCGTGCGTCATTGCCGCTCCTCGATTAAATGCCCGCCCCTTCGCCACGCGGCCCGTCAGGCACCCGCGGCCCCTTCGCGCGGGATCGCGTATTCGTCGCGGTAGAACTTCATGCGTTCATCCACTTCCGCAGCGGAGATTCCGTAATCGTCAAACGCATAGCGATGCCCGCCGTGGCGATTTTCGCTTTCGCTGCACATGAGCCAGTCGGCCATGCCCTGCTCCGCTGCCGACGTGAACTCCAGTTCGCACAAGCCGTAGATGCGCCGCATGACGCCGCGCCAGTCGCGATTCATGTCCGCATAATAGATATCCAGCTGCCGGCCCTCCGGCACGGCTTCGCGCCCGCGCATGCAGCGCCGCGCCATCTGCTCGCACAGGTCCAGCCAGGTGTCCCGGATGAACCCGCGACAGGGAAGGTCGGTGTTCTGCACCGCGAAATGCCATCCCAGCGACAGCGTGGATGCCACGGTCTTGACCGGATCGCGGTGAATGAACACCAGGCGCGCGTCGGGGAACACCTTCAGCAGCACGTCGAGATCCAGCATGTGCTGCGGCGTCTTCATCACCCAGGGGGTGAATTCCGGCTCGCCGCGCGACCAAGAGACCAGACGCATCAGATCCGCCATGTAGCGGTAGGCGTCGCTCCGGTCGTGGCCGAGTAACCAGCGGTAGTAAGCGGGAATGTTGTAAAAGCCCAGCGCCGAAATGCCGCAGAAGGAATGATTCAGCAGCAGGATTTCCTCTTCGGCCCAGTCCGCCTCCATCGGATGCGCGGCGTCGGCCCCCGGATTCAAGCGCCGTCTGGCGCCGAGGAACTCAATCGCCTCGGCGCGGCGGGCCGCCGCACCGCCGTCCGGCAATCCGGGGCGCGGAGCCGGATTGAAGCCCTCCCAGGCTTTCAGGTGCTGAAACCGGCCATCCGCGGCCACCATGCGCTGCAGCCGCGTGGTCCCCGACCGGGCCAGGCCGATGATGACGAGCGGCGCGACGATCTTCCGTGCGCGAATTTCCGGGTTGGCCTCGAAGCAAGCGTTGGCCCAGAGCCGGTTCTTCAGCGAACGCAGGATATGGGTCCGCGCCGACAGGCGGCCGAAGGGAGTCAGGCGGGCTTCCTTGTCGATGGCCGTCAGCAGCACGCGCAGGCCGGGCATGAAGCTCTGGTCGCCGAAGCGGTCGAGCCCGGTCTGCCGTCGCGCTTCGGCCAACAAGCCTTCCTCCGACAGGTCGATCCTGGCGAGGCCGACGAAATTCAGGACCCGCGAAGTCCGGTTGAACGACCTGACGGTGCGCGGATGATAGCGGGTGCTGGGCGTCGTATCCATCGCGCCCTATCGTCCGCCAACGCCTTCGTAGGGCACGGCGTACCGCTCGCGGACGAACATCATGCGTGCATCGACCGCCTCGCGTGTGAGCCCGAAGTCGGCCAGCGAATAACGATGGCCGCCGTGGCGATTCTCGCTCTCGCTCTGCGCCAGCCACGCACCGAGCGCCTGCTCCGCCGCCGGCGTGAACTCGATGCCGGCGAAACCGTAAATCTTTGCCATGACGGCGCGCCAGTCGCGGTTGGTTTCCTCGTAGTGGATATCGATCTGCTGCGCGCCGGGAATGCGTGCCCGCCCTTCAATGCTGCGGCGGGCCGCCTGCTCGCAGAAGTCCAGCCAGATGTCGCGCACTCGCTCGCGGCACGGGGCGTCGGTGTGCTGGACGCTGAACAGCCACATCAGCGAAATCACCGAAGCGACGGTCTTCAGCGGATCGCGGTGGGTAAACACCAGCTTCGCATCGGGAAAGACCTTCAGCAGCGCGTCGAGGTCCAGCATGTGCTGCGGGTCCTTCAGCACCCAGCGCCGGTCTTCCGGCGCACCGCGCGACCAGGACACGAGGCGGACCAGGTCGGCCATGTCGCGGTAGGCGGCGGTCCTGTCGCAGTTCAGGTACCAGTCGTAGTAACCGGGAACGTTGAACTCGCCGATGAAGGCGAAGCTGCAGAAGGAATGGTTGAGCAGCAGCATTTCCTCCTCGGCCCAGTCCGCATGCATCGGATGGCCGACGAATGCGCCCGGATAGAAGCGCGGCGCGATGCCGAGCGCCTTGTCGACTTCCGTGTAGCGGGCGGCCCGGCCCATGTCCGGCAGCCCCGGGCGCGGAGCGGGATTGAAGCCCTCCCAGGTGGTCAGGTGCTCCAGGCGCATGTCGGCCGAGAGCATGCGGTGCAGACGCGTCGTCCCCGAACGGTGCGGCCCGACGATGACGATAGGCGCCACGATCTTGCGCGCGCGGATTTCCGGGTGCGCCTCGAAGCAGGCGTTGGCCCAGAGCCGGTTCTTGAGCGAGCCGAGCAGCTTGGCCCTGGCATGCAGGCGACCGAACGGATTGAGACGGGCCTCGCTCTCCAGGGAGTCGATGAGTACGCGCAGGGCCGGCAGGAAGCTCTCGTCGCCGAACCGATCGAGACCGGTCTGCTGTCTAGCCGCGGCCAGCAGGCCGGCCGCCGAGAGGTCGATGCGCGCAAGGCCGATCGAATTCAGGGTCCGCGTGGCCAGATTGATCAGCCGGTTCGGCAGGGGATGGTAGCGGGTGCTGGGTTCGGTATCCATTCTGTCCGGTCCGTGAATTTATTGGTCGCCGGCCTTGTGGCGGGCCGGCCAGGCACGCTGCGGCGCGCCGTCGTAGAGAATGTTCGCGCAGGGTACCGGAAACGTCGCTCCCTCCGGACGTTCCGCCGCCTCGATGAAACAGGGCTGCATGCCGGCGAGAAAGGACGGGAACATGAACAGGTAGAACTCCGATGGCGAAAAACCGAGGTCGGCGCCGAAGGCCGAAACCAGCCCACCGTAGTTCATGCGCAGATTGCGCCCCTTGTCGAGCAGGAAGCGTTCGAGGCGGTAAGCCAGTTGCACATGCAAGCCGGCGTCCAGTCCCAGACTGCCCGCCAGCGCCATGGTCGGCGCGATGCGCTCGTCGGCGTTGATCAGCGGCCGGCCGTAGCCGGCGATGCGGCCATGAACCGCCATCTCCTCGCGCACGCACTCGTCAAGATCGGCACCGGCCGCCAGCCGCTGCTGCGTAGCGATGAAGAAGTTGATGGCCTGCACTTCATTGCCGCGGCCGTAGATGTGCGCCTCGGAAACGGCGAGCGCCGCAGACACGCCGAGGTTGCCGGTACTGCGTGCGCTGCCGGCCAGCGCCGCCACCCGATTGTTCCACAGGCGCGGATCCGGATAGCTCGTGTACACCCAGAGCGCGTTCATCAACCGCAACTGCTCGGGCGTATGGCGGCGGCCGGTGATGCCGAACACATAGAGGTCGAGCCATTGCGCATCCTTCAGGTCGGCATGCAGGTCGCGGCCGCGAAAAATCGTGCGCTCGCCGGGATAGAAGGCGCCCATGCGGCTCTTCAGGCGCCCGACGTTCTGCCGCAGCAGTTCCGGTCCGTTCATGCGCCCTCCCCATTGGCCGCGTCGTCGAATTCGATGACGAAGAAGGGAAACTTCTTGTAGCCGTGATGGCGCTGTTCCAGCGCATGCGCCGCCGCACCTGGCAGGCGCAGCAGCAGGTGGAGCATCTCCCCCTGCTCCGGGATGAAACCGAGATCGGCAAAAGCCGCAGCCGCCACGCCGGACATGGATAGCGGATGGCCGGCAGCCGCCTCCAGCGCTTCCCGGTTGGCCTCCAGCCAGGCGAGCCGCGGAGCCGGACTCAAGCCGGCGAGACAGGACAAGGTCCGAACAACGGGTGTGGGCGTACCGAGACCATTCGGATCGAAGCCCGGCGGATGCTCGGGTTTCGGCCAGATGGAGGCCTTGGCCGTCGCCGGCGCGCCGAGACGGCCTTGCCAGGCGCCCAGGTCGGTGCCGCAATCGGTCCAGGCTTCCATGGCCAGGAAGATTTCCCGCCCGCCGGAGAGTTCGCCGGCGCCAACGGCCAGCGCCGCCATCAGGCAGGACGCCGCCGGCGACCCGCCGACACCGCCGCACATCGCCGCATGGACCGACGGATCGCGCGGCCCCGGATTGGCGAGCGCCACCGCCAGCGCCTCCAGCAGGTCGGCCGCGGCCGCGGACGGCGCCTCGCCGCGAAAAAGCAGATAGAGCATTTCCACCCAGCGGGCTCGCCCGAGCATTTCGCCATAGACGTCGTAGCCGCCGCAATAGGCGGCGCGGGCGGCGAATGGATTGTCGGGTTCGGCTTCCTCGCGCCAGATGCGAGTGCGGATGTAATCGTCGCTCATGGCAAACACACCCGGCTGATGCCGCCATCGACGACGATTTCCTCGCCGACGACGTAGGCCGACTCGTCCGAGGCGAGGAACAGCGCGACATTGGCGACCTCTTCCGGCGTGCCGAAACGTTTGATCGGCGAGCGGCCCTCGATCTCGGCCTTGATGGCCTGCAACGCATCCGGCGGAATCTCCAGGCGCCGGAAACCGCCGGTGTCGATAGGCCCCGGGCAGATGGCGTTCACCCGGATGCCGCGACCGATCAAGGCCAGGCCCAGCGACTGCACGAGCGACGCCAGCGCCGCCTTGCTCGCGCCATAGACGCTGAAGTTCGGCGAGCCGGTCCGATTGACGATGGAGGTGTTGAGAATCACCGAAGCGTTGCCGCCGAGCAGCGGCAAGGCTTTCTGGATCGTGAAGAACGGCCCTTTGAAATTGGCCGCCACCACCTCGTCGAATTGCGCCTCCGATACCAGATCGATGGGTGCCGGATTGGCAACGGCGGCGTTGAGAAAGAGCACATCCAGCCGGCCGAAACGCTCCTTCACCTGCGCCAGCAAGGCGTCGATTCCGGCCAGACTGCCCGCTTCGCTGTGCATGACGAGAGTTTCCACACCGAATTCCGCCTGTGCCGCATCCAGCCGCTCCTGATCGCGCCCGGTCAGCGCCAGTCTGGCGCCTTCGGCGCGGAACCGGCGCGCCGTCGCCAGCCCGATGCCGCTGGTGCCGCCGGTAATCAGCGCGATTTTCCCTTCGAGTCTTGCCACGAAATCTTCTCCCTGTTCCTGCTATTGAGCCGCCGCCAGAACCTTCATGCGCACATTCATCGGCGGCACCTGTTCCGGGTCGATATGCACGTCGAGCAGTGTCGGCCCCTTGCGCGCGCACATCGCGCCGATATCCAGGCCGGTCAGGTCCGCCGCCGTGCGCACGGTGTGCGCCGGTGCCCCCAGCGCCCGCGCCAGTGCGGCGAAATCGGTCGCCGGCAGGGCGCAGCCGACCTGCTCGGCGCCGGCCAGCCGCTGGCCGTGGCGCACCATGCCGAGGGCGCCGTCGTTGAGCACGACGAAAATCACGGTCAAGTTCTCGGCGACGGCGACGGAGAGTTCCTGCCCGTTCATCAGCATGCTGCCGTCGCCGGTGATGCAGACCACCGGATCGTCGGGGTTGCCCGCCGCAGTGCCTATGGCGCCGCCGATGGCCCAGCCCATCGGCGCGAAGTTCATGGTCACGCGCAGCCAGCCGCCATGGCTTTGCCGTCGGCACATCGGACTCTCGTCCGCGTCACCGGGCAGGCGCCGCTCGGCGACGCGGCGATCGCCCGGATTCAGGCAGTGGATGGCCCAGGACACGCTGTTGCCGGTATCGGCCAGGAAGCGCGTGGTCGGCGGAAAAAGGCTGCCGAGTTCCTGCATCAGGCGTTGCGGCGCGATGTGCAGGCCATTGCCGGTTGACGCTTCCGGCACGGCGAACAAGCTGCCGGCATCCCCGGCGCCGGCCGGCCGGTCGCAGGCGACGGCCAGCGGCCGGGAACCGCAGCACGATCCGCTTTCCATGCGTTCGAGCAGTCGCTCGAAGACGGTCAGGATGCGGCCGCGCACATGCAGCCGCGCCATCGGCGTGCGTGCCAGATGCTCTTCCGACTCGTCGATATGCACCAGGCGTTCGTTCAGCAGCGAGTCGCTCCAGCCGCCGCTGTTCCACTCGCCCATGCTGGCGCCGATGGCCAGCACCAGGTCCACCGCCGGATCGCGCAAGGCGGCCTCGGCCGAGGCATGGCCGCCGAAGCCGAAGACGCCGCGGAACAGCGGGTGGCGCGGACTGATCAGCCCCTTGCCGTCCGGCGTGGTGACGATGGCGGCGTTCTTCAGGACGGCGAAACGCCGGATCGCGCCGGCAGCCTCTCCGCACCAGCCGCCGATCAGCAGCACTACCTTGTCGGCCCGCTGCAGCATGTCGCAAAGGACATTGACCGCCGCATTGTCTATCATCGCCGCGGGTTGCAGCAGATTGCGCAGATCGTAGGACGGCGCCGCATGCGGACTGGCGCTGCGGAAGACATCGACCGGCACCGACAGGTGCGCCGGCCCGCGCGGCGCCCGCGTCGCGCGCTGCAGGGCGGCGACGAGCTTGGCCTCGAACTGCTTCGGATGCGAGACGAGCGAGTTGTAGCGCGTGCAGTGGCGGAACATGCCGAGGGTGTTGATGCCGGTGCACGCCGACTCCTGCAGCGGGTTGCGGCCGAAGGACGGCAGCGCCGGCTGGCCGGTGACAACCAGCAAGGGAATGCCGTTGTCCTGCGCGCAGGCGACGCCGGTGATCAGGTTGGTGGCGCCGGGTCCCGAGGTGGCGCAGCAGACGCCGAGCCGGCCCGTCTCGCGCGCGTAGCCGTCGGCCATGAAGGCGGCGCCGGCCTCGTGCCGCGCCAGGATATGGCGCGGCCCGCCGCGGCGGGCGCTTCTGGCCAAGGCGTTGTAGAGCGGCTCGATGGCGCCGCCGGGAATACCGAAAACATATTCGACGCCGATCTGTTCGAGATAGGCGACCAGGATGTCGGCAACCTCGGGTGCGCGGCCAGCGACGGCGTCCCGTTCCGCGGCCATCCTTGCCGTATTGTCGTGCGCAAGCGCGATTCGACTGCTCACTGCGGTCATACCCCCCTCAACTGATCGAACTCGACGACTACCGAAGGATCGGCAGTCCAATCCATTCCTGTTGTCCGACGGTGTTCGGGGGCGGACGATATGCACACGCACTGCACGTACGGCATATTACGTTGGCAATAGTGTAGCGCAGAATTATTCACATGCGGAATATGATCCCGTTCTACCCGGCCACCTGCTGCCGGCGCGGACGACCGACAAGCCGGACTCGCTGCGGGAGGTCGGCTAGAATAGGCGGCAATCCTTCCCGGCCCCCACGCCAGACATGGAACGACAAATCGCGGGTCACGCAAGCTACATCTACACCGGCGGCAAGACGCCCGATGCCGCGCAGCCCGGCGTCGTCTTCATCCACGGCGCCCAGCAGGACCACTCCTGCTGGGCGCAGCAAAGCCGCTGGTTCGCACATCACGGCTACGCCGTGCTGGCTCCCGACCTGCCGGGACACGGGCGCAGTTCGGGCACGGCGCTCGCAACCATCGAAGCCGTCGCCGACTGGGTCGTCGCCCTGCTCGACGCCACCGGCATCGCCCGGGCCATGCTCGTCGGCCACAGCATGGGTTCGCTGGCGGCGCTCGAAGCGGCGGCGCGGCACCCGGACCGGATCGCAGGGCTGGTGCTGATCGGCACCTCGGTGCCGATGCCGGTTTCCGATGCCCTGCTGGACGCGGCGCGCCACGACGAACCGAAAGCCATGGCCATGATCAACGCCTGGTCGCATTCGCAGCGCGGCCTGATGGGCGGCAACACCGTGCCCGGCATGTGGATGGCCGGCCAGAACCTGCGCCTGATGGAACGCCAGGACCCCGGCACGCTGCACAACGATCTCGCCGCCTGCCACAATTACGCGCATGGCCAGGAAGCGGCCGCCGCCGTCACCGCCGCCAAGTGCCCGGTGCTGATCGTCGCCGGCGCACGCGACCTGATGACGCCGACGCGCAACACCACGGCCCTGGCCGCAATGCTGCCGCATGCCAGAACGGTCACCCTGCCCGGCGCCGGCCACGCCATGATGGCCGAACAGCCGGATTCCCTGCTCGACGCCCTGATCGGATTCGCTCGTGCCTAAATTCGTCAAGCTCGGCATCGCCGCCGTCATCGTTGCCGCCGCGGTGGTCGCCGTCCCCTACCTCACCCGCGCCAAGCCGATTGCCGTGCTGGTCACCGCCGCAGAACCCGGCCGCGTCGAAACCACGGTCGCCAACACGCGCGCCGGCTCGGTCGCCGCCTGCCGGCGCGCCAAGGTGGCGCCGCCGACCGGTGGCCGCATCGAACGCCTGCCGGTCAAGAAGGGGCAGCGCGTCAAGGCTGGCGAACTGCTGCTGGAACTCTGGAACGACGACCTCGCGGCGCGCGAGCGCATCGCGCGCGAGCAGCTCGGCAGCGCCCGCGCGCATGTCGCCGAAGTCTGCCAGCTCGCCAAGGCCGCCGCCTCGGAAGCGCGCCAGGCCCGCCAGTTGCGGGACAAGGGCTTCGTCTCGGAGGAGCGCGTCGTCAGGGCCGAGGCCCAGGCCAGCTCCAGCCAGGCCAGTTGCACCACGGCCGGCACCCAGGTGCAGGAAGCCGAGGCGCGCATCGCCGCCTCGCGCGCCGACACCCAGCGCACCATCCTGCGCGCGCCGTTCGACGGCATCGTCGCCGAGATCAACGGCGAAGTCGGCGAATACCTGACGCCCTCGCCGCCGGGCATCCCGACGCTGCCGGCGGTGGACCTGATCGACGACTCCTGCCTCTACGTCACCGCCCCGATCGACGAGGTCGACGCCGCCCAGCTCAAGGTCGGCATGACCGGCCGCATCAGCCTCGACGCCTACCGCGGCAAGCATTTCACCGGTCATGTGCGGCGCATCGCGCCTTACGTGCAGGCGCTGGAAAAGCAGGCCCGCACCGTCGAGGTCGAGGTCGAATTCGACGATCCCGGCGCCGCCAGACACCTGCTCATCGGCTACAGCGCCGACATCGAAGTCGTCATTGAAAGCCGCGCCGACGTGCTGCGCATTCCCACGCCGTCGCTCATGCCCGGCAACCGCGTGCTGGTGCTGACGGCCGACGACAAGCTGGCGGAGCGCAAGATCGAGCCGGGGCTCGCCAACTGGGAGTTCACCGAAGTGAAGGCCGGCGTGCAGCGCGGCGACCGCGTCGTCACCTCGCTCGACCGCGAGGGTGTCAAGGCCGGCGCGCGGGCCGTCGCCGAAGCCAAGCCCGCCCCGACCGCCACGAAACAATGATCCGCCTCAGCGACATCGAGCGGGTCTTCCGCGTCGGCGACGAGGAAGTGCATGCCCTGCGCGGCGTGAATCTCGATATCGCCGGCGGCGAGTACCTGTCGATCATGGGGCCGTCGGGCTCGGGCAAATCCTCCCTGCTCAACGTGCTGGGCCTGCTCGACCGGCCCAATTCCGGCCGCTACGAACTCGACGGCCGCGACGTCACCGGCCTGGCCGACGACGAACTGGCGCGCGTGCGGCGCGAGAAGATCGGCTTCGTCTTCCAGTTCTTCCACCTCGTGCCGCGCCTGACGGCCGAACAGAACATCGAGCTGCCGATGGTGCTGGCCGGCATCGACCCGGCCGAGCGGCGCCGACGCCTCGACCGGCTGCTGACCGAATACGGTCTCGAAGACCGCGCCCGCCACCGTCCCGACCAGCTCTCCGGCGGCCAATGCCAGCGCGTCGCCATCGCCCGCTCGATGTCGATGCAGCCGCGCATCATCCTCGCCGACGAACCGACCGGCAACCTCGACCGCCACACCGGCCAGGAGGTCATGGCGCTGCTGGAGAAACTCCACGAGTCCGGCGGCACGCTGATCGTCGTCACCCACGACGGCGAGCTCGGCAGCCGCGCCAGGCGCCGCATCCGCATCGTGGACGGACAGATCGTCGACGACGAACGCTGACTTGCCGCAACCGCAGGGCGGGGCTATGCTGGAACGACTTGGCAGCGAAAGGAAACGGCCATGATAGTCAGCATCCCCTCCCCCGCAAACAGCCTGACTCAGGCGGCCGGAACACTCGACAAGACCCTGAACCGCCTGAGCACGGGCCTGCGCATCAATGCGGCCAAGGACGACGCCGCCGGCCTCGCGATAGCGACCCGACTGGCGGCGCAGCTCGGTTCGGACAACCAGGCGCTGCGCAACATCAACGACGGCCTGTCGGTGGCCGAAACCGCCGGCGGTGCGCTCGGCCAGGTGTCCGACAGCCTCCAGCGCATGCGCGAACTCGCCCTGCAGGCGGCCAACGGCACCAACAGCGCCGCCGACCTGCAGGCCGTCCAGACGGAGATTTCGCAGCTCGGGCAGGGCATCGACCAGATATCGGCGCAAACGCAGTTCAACGGGCAGAAGCTGCTGAGCGGCGGATTCAGCACCCAGATCCAGACCGGCCCCAACGTCGGCGACACCCAGCCGCTTTCGCTCGGCAACGTGTCGGCCCAGGGCCTCGGCATCGCAGGCCTCGACGTCACCACGGCAGCAGGCGCCGACAATGCGCTTCAGGCCATCGACCAGGCCATCGCCGGCGTCGGTGCCCAGCAGGGAGCCGTCGGCGCGGCCCAGGCGAGCCTGAACTCGGCGAGCGCCGCCGTTTCGGGCACGTACGAGAATCTCGCCGCGGCGAAAAGCCGGATCGGCGACACGGATTTCGCCGGCGAGAGCGCCAGCCTCGCCCAGGCGGGCGTGCGCCTGCAAGCGGCGCAAAAAGCCTTGTCCCTCTACAACGCCAACCAGTCCACCGTGCTCGGCCTGCTGCCGAAGGCCTAGTCGGACTTCTCCGGCGTGCGCTTTTCGCGCCGCGCTTTCCTGGCGCCGCCGAATTCCTGGCGCAGCGCGGACATTTCGACCAACCGCACCGCCACCAGGTAATTGATGCTGTTTTCCGGAATCAACCCCTCGGCATCGGGCTCGCCCGCCGGCACGCCGGTGAGGAGTTCGATCGCCGCGTCGACGCTGTCGACGGCCCAGACGCGGAACTTGCCGGCCGCGCAGGCGGCGACGACGTCCTCGCGCAGCATCAGGTGCCTGACATTGCTCGCGGGAATGACGACGCCCTGCTCGCCGCTGAGGCCCTGCGCCTGGCAGACGTCGAAGAAGCCCTCGATTTTCTCGTTGACGCCGCCGATGGCCTGGACCCGACCATGCTGGTTGACCGAGCCGGTCACCGCCAACGACTGCCGGATGGGCACGTTGGCCAGCACCGACAGCAGGGCGCAAAGCTCGGCGAGCGAAGCGCTGTCGCCCTCGACCGGGCCGTAGGACTGCTCGAACACCAGGCTGGCGGTCAGCGACAGCGGCATGCTGCGCGCGTAGCGGGCGGCCAGGAAGGACGACAGGATCATGACGCCCTTCGAATGGATGGCGCCGCCCAGCTCGGCCTCGCGCTCGATGTCGATGACGTCGCCTTCGCCGAGCCGCGCCGTCGCCGTGATGCGCACCGGATGGCCGAACATGTCGTCGCCGGGATCGACGACCGCGAGTCCGTTCACCTGGCCGACCTCGCCGCCGCCGAGGGCGATCAGGTGGATGCCGCGCAGGATGTGTTCATGCACATTGCGGCGCAGACGTCCGGCCCGGTCGCGCCGGGCAGCCAGGGCGGCATCGATGTCCGCGCGGCCGACGGTGTCGCGCGGCACGGCGCCGGCGCGGTGGTCGGCCTCGTGCAGCAGGTCGACGATGTGCTGCGTCGATGCCGACAGCTTTTCGGAATCGCCGGCCAGGCGGGCCGCATGCTCGACGATGCGGGCCACGGCGTCCGCCGCCAAGGGGCGCAGTCCGTCGCGCCGCGCCACCGTGGCGATCAGGCGCGCGTAGAGCTCGCTGTTGCCGCCGTCGCGCTCGACGCGGTCCTCGAAGTCGGCGGCAACCTTGAACAGTTCGTCGAACTCCGGATCGAGTTCGCGCAGCAGGTAGTAGGTATTGCGGTCGCCGAGCAGGACCACCTTGACGTCGAGCGGCACGGACTCGGGTTCCAGCGACTGGGTGCCGGCCAGCCCGATGGCCTGGCCGAGCGATTCGATGCGCACCTGCCGCGATTTCAGCGCGCGCTTCAATCCCTCCCAGGCATAGGGTTGCATCAGGACCTTGAGCGCGTCGAGCATCAGATAGCCGCCGTTGGCGCGGTGCAGCGCTCCGGCGCGAATCATCGTGAAGTTGGTCAGCAGCATTCCCATGTGTGCCATCTGATCGACGCGCCCGACCAGGTTCACGTACACCGGGTTGTCCTCGAAGACGACCGGAGCGGACGGTGTCGCACCGTGATCGACGAGCAGATTCACCTGGTAGCGCCGCAGCGAGACGCTGCCGGAAAATTCGACCGTCTCGCCGTCGCCGTGCGACTGTTCATGGATGTCCTCGCCGACCTCGACGACGTCGCGCATCGTCGCGTCGAGAAATTCCAGCACGTTGGCGCAATCCTTGTAATGCTCCTTGAGTTCCTCGATCAGGTGACCGACGGCGAGTCCCATCGCCTCGCGGCTCGCGGTGCGGATCTTCACCTGCATCTCGCGCCGCCAGCGCGGAAACTGGTGCATCAGCTTGTGCAGCCGATCGCCGAATTCCTCGATCAGCTTGCCGATGCGTTCCTTCTCGGCGTCGGCGAGTTTCTCGAACTCCTCGCCGCTGAGAGTGCCGTCGTCCTTCATCGGGGCGAAGACGAAGCCCTGCGGCGTGCGCAGCAAGGCGATGCCCTGCTCGCCCGAAGCATGGCCGAGTTCGCGCAAGGCGCCGTCCTCGCGCTCCTTGAACTCCTCCTGGATCGCCTCGATGCGGCTGTGAAATTCGTCGCTCTCGAAGGTCGCCGTGATCGCCGGCCCCAGTTCGGCGACGAACTGCTGCATGTCGCGGCGGAAGCGCTGCCCCATGCCGGGCGAGAGGCGCAGCAGGCGGGGGCAATCGGCATCGGCGAAGTTATTGACATAGCACCAGTCGTCCGGCGCTCTCTCCGCCGTCGCCTTGCCCTCGATGAGGCGGCGTATGGCGTGGTGGCGTCCGCTGCCGGGCTCTCCGAGCACGAACAGGTTGAAGCCGGAACGTTTGATGTCGATGGCGAAGCGCGCCGCTTCGAGCGCGCGCTCCTGGCCGACGATATCGACGTCGTCGCCGAGTTCCGCCGTGGTGGCGAAGGCGAACTGGGCGGGATCGCAGCGCCGGCAAAGTTCGTCAGCGGCAAGAAGGCGGGATGCGGTCATTTTTGTTGTACCTTCCAAGGGCTGTTTCTGGTTCATGGTGGAATTATCACCGATCGCCCCGCATCATCCGCCGTAAAATATCTGCGGAACCCCACCGATGCGATCCACAGACCTGTTCAACTTCGCCTGGCAAGTGGTACGCGGCAGCCGTTCGCGCACCGCGCTGATCCTGTTGGCGATGGGCATCGGCGTCGCCGCCGTAGTCATCGTCAGTTCGCTCGGCGAAGGCGCGCGGCGATATGTGCTCGACCAGTTCGGCGCGCTCGGCACCAACCTGCTGATCGTGCTGCCCGGCCGCTCCGAAACGGCCGGCGGCGCGCCCGGCTTCATCGTCGGCAAAACGCCGCGTTCGATCACCATCGACGATGCGCTGGCGCTGAACCGCAGCCATGCGGTCAAGCGCATCGCGCCGCTGATCGTCG
Source organism: uncultured Rhodocyclaceae bacterium (assembly GCA_964632965.1). Taxonomy (GTDB): domain Bacteria; phylum Pseudomonadota; class Gammaproteobacteria; order Burkholderiales; family Rhodocyclaceae; genus Nitricoxidireducens. Next base: position 10,919 of record CAZWFC010000016.1, on the reverse strand, counting down.
GCACCGGCGACGTGCGCTGGAACGCGAAGAATCGCGAGGTGCCCGTGCTCGGATCGACGGCCGACTACATCAAGGTGCGCCAGATGGACCTGGCGCAGGGCCGCTTCCTGCCCGAGGGCGATCCGCATCACGCCCAACCGGTATGCGTGATCGGAGCATTGGTGCGCCGCGAACTGTTCGGCGCACAGGAAGCCCTGGGCGAATGGCTGCGCATCGGCGACCGCCGTTTCCGCGTCATCGGCGTGCTCGCATCGCAGGGGCAATCGCTCGGCTTCAACACCGACGAACTGGTGATCGTGCCGCTGGCCAGCGCGCAGGCGCTGTTCAACACCGACGCGCTGTTCCGCGTCCTCGTCGAGGCCAAGGGCCGCGAGCAGGTGCCCGCGGCCAAGGAAGACGTGCTCGACATCCTCAAGGCGCGGCACGAGGGCGAGCGCGACGCCACCGTCATTACCCAGGACGCCGTGCTCGCCACCTTCGACCGCATCCTGCGCGCGCTGACGCTGGCGGTAGGCGGCATCGCCGCCATCAGCCTCGGCGTCGCCGGCATCCTGATCATGAACGTGATGCTGATTTCCGTCACCCAGCGACGCAAGGAAATCGGCCTGCTGAAAGCCATCGGCGCCACCAGCGCGGAAGTGAAGCTGATCTTCTTCACCGAAGCCGTCATCCTGGCCCTCGGCGGCGCGGCGGTAGGCCTCGTCGTCGGTAAGCTGGGCCAGATGGCCCTCGGCCAGATCTACCCCGCCATCCCCTTCACACCGCCATGGTGGGCGCTGATCGCCGCACCGCTGACGGCCATCGTCACCTCGATCCTGTTCTCCGTGGCGCCGGCGCGCCGCGCCGCGCTGCTCGACCCCGTCACCGCCCTTTCCCGCCGATAATATGGCCCCCCACGCTCACTCTCGTTGTGCGGCAAAGCCGCATCCCGCTATGCGGGACCAGCCTTCGGCTGTCCTGCGGCCTGCGGCCTGGTCGCTGCCCCCCACGGGGGGGCGCATGCCTTCTTGGGACGGCCCGGCGAAGTCATGAGATCCGCCGACTTCCTCCGCTTCGCCCTGCTCTCGCTGACCGCCCACCGGCTGCGCACGGCGCTGACCTCGCTCGGCATCGCCGTCGGCATCGCCGCGGTGATCCTGCTCACCAGCATCGGCGAGGGCCTGCACCAGTTCGTCATCGACGAATTCACGCAGTTCGGCACCAACCTGATCGGCGTCTCGCCGGGCCGCACCATGACGCACGGCGGGTCGCTCGGCGCCATCAACACCTCGCGGCCCCTTTCCATCGACGATGCCATCGCCCTGCGGCGCGCGCCCTACGTGCAGGTCACCGACCCGATGATCCAGGGCAACGCCGACGTCGAGCACAACACCCGCTCGCGCCGCGTCACGCTCTATGGCGTCGGCCACGACTTCCTCCAGGCGATGCGCATGGCGGTCGCCGCCGGCGAGTTCCTGCCGAACGACGATCCGCGCACGGCGCGGGCCTTCGTCGTACTCGGCGCCAAGGTGGCGCAGGAACTGTTCGGCGGCGAGAATCCGCTGGGCAGCCGCATCCGCGTCGGCGGCGAGCGCTACCGGGTCGTCGGCATCATGGCCCCCAAGGGCCAGATACTCGGCTTCGACATGGACGACACCGTTTACATCCCCGTCGGCCGCGCGCTGGAAATGTTCAACCGCGACAGCCTGATGGAAATCCACGTCACCTACGAGCCGACCGCCCCGCTGGCCGAAGTCGTCGAAGGTATCAAGCGCATCCTGATCGCGCGCCACGGCCGCGAGGATTTCACCATCACGCCGCAACAGAAGATGCTCGAAGTCTTCGGCACCGTGCTCAACGCCATCACCTTTGCCGTCGGCGCCATCGGCGCGATCTCGCTGCTGGTCGGCGGCGTCGGCATCCTCACCATCCTCACCATTGCCGTCTCCGAGCGCACTGCCGAAATCGGCCTGCTGCGCGCCATCGGCGCCACCCGGCAGCGCATCCTGCTGCTGTTCCTCGGCGAGGCGGCGCTGCTCGCGGCCATCGGCGGCATCGCCGGACTCGCGCTCGGCTGGTCCGTCGCCGGGCTCATCACGCTGGTGCTGCCTGCCCTGCCCGTGCATACGCCCTGGTCGTTCGCCGTCGCCGCCGAACTCTCCGCCGTGGCGGTGGGCCTGCTGGCCGGCGTCATGCCGGCGCGCCGCGCCGCCATGCTCGACCCGCTCGAAGCGCTGCGCTCCGAGTAGCGATCCGCCAATCCGCCCTACAGCTTGGCGACGTTCTCGTTGAGATCGCTGGCCAGCGTGTCGACGCTGCCGATCAGCTGGTTGGTGTTCTCCGACGATTCGGCGACGGTCTCCACCTTGCGGGCGATGTCGTAGCCGGCGGCGCTTTGCTCCCGGGAGGCATTGGCGATGTCCTCCACCGCATTGACGACATGAACGGAGCGGCTTTCGATCTGTTTCAGCGCCTGCTCGACCATGCGCGACTGCGCCACGCTGTCCTGCGCCTTGTCCGACGCCGACAGGATATCGGTGGAAACCTGCCCGACCTGCTCCTGGACGGTGGTCAGTATGGCGCCGATTTCGGCCGCCGACTGCGTGGATTTCTCCGCCAGCTTGCGCACCTCGTCGGCGACAACGGCGAAGCCGCGGCCGGATTCGCCGGCGCGGGCCGCCTCGATCGAGGCATTCAGCGCCAGCAGGTTGGTTTGCTCGGCGATGCCCCGGATGCTGGCGACGATGGCCTGGATGTGCTCGCTCTGGGTGCCCAGCTCGCGCACTTTCCCAGCCGCCTGGCTGACCATCTGCGAGGTCTCCTCCATCGCCGCGATGGTTTCGTTCACCGCCGCGGCGCCCTGCTCGACGGCACCGACGGTTTCCCGCGTCAGCGCCAGCGCGTTGCCGGCGCTTTGCGAGACCTGGTCGATGCTCACCGACAGTTGCTCGGTCGCCGCCGACATGCTGGCGGTCGCCGCGGACTGCTCGTTCATCAGCTTGCGCACCGTATGGGTCAGGCCGGCCAACTCCCGAGTAATCCGATTGACGTTCTCCGTGACGTGCTGCTTCTGCGTCTCCATACGCCCCTTGACGATGGCGTTGTCTTTGAAGACCTGGACGGCGCGCGCCATTTCCCCGATTTCGTCGCGCTTGCGGGTGAACGGCACCGCCACGTCGGTCTGGCCGTTGGCGAGCACGCCCATGGTCGAATTGATCTCCTTGAGCGGCTGCGCCACGCGGAAGCGGGTGAACCAGAACGAGAACAAGCCGAAGACAATGAGGAAGAGGCAGGCAACGAACATGACGCCGCCGACCGTCGCCGACAGCGTCCAGATGGCGTCTTCGACGGCATCGGCGCCGAGCTTCCGCTGGTTCTGGAGGGTGTGCTTGATGCTGTCCAGCGCGGCGATGGCCGCGCTGTCGTCGATCTTTCTTTCACCGGCCGCGAGCGCCTGCTCATAGGCGACCAGGGTTTTCTCCAGCACGGCAAGGTTCGCCTTCTCGCCGTCCGTCGGCTTGGCCAGCAGGAAGGCCGGGATGCCTTCGCGCACCTTGGCGATGTCGCCCGCCACCGCCTGGCGCGCCGCCGCATTCCCCGCCACGGCGGCCGGCCAGTGCTGCGCCAGGCCGTCGTAGCCGAGATGATGCTGGAAGTTGCCGAGCAGGTCGATGCGGCGCGCCAGGCCGGAATCGTAGTCGCGCCAGACATTGCCGATTTCCGCCACCGACTTGAAGGTCAGCAGCGTCGCCCCCACGCCGGCGAACAGCAGCAGAAAGGTGAGCGCCGTGATGAGATGCGCCACGCGGAACATGCGGACGTTGTCCACCGCGCTGAACAGGCCGACGCACAGCCGGCCCAGCGTGTTCAGACCGTCGTCGTCGATGCGGACACTAGTGTTCATTTTGTTCCTGCTCCTTTGCGGCCCATGCGGCCAGTTCCCCAAGCCCGATGCGAATGGCTTCGTCCATCGCGCCGGCAACGCCGGGCGTCAGATCGCCGCCCCACGCCTCGATATCCTGTAGTTGCACGCCGACCAGCGTTACGGCTGCGGGCATCTTGCCGGTCAACTCCGCCGCCGCCAGGACGTCGGTGAACGCGGTCTGATGCAGGCTCAGCGGACGCTGGCCGAAAAACACCGGGATTTCCCCGTCGCGCAGCACCATGATGTGTCCCGGCGCCGCACCGAAATCGACGCAATCGAATACCAGCAAACGCCGCGCGGACTGAACGATGGGCAGCAAATACAGCCCCTGCGTGCCGCCGTCGAGAACCTCGACGCCGGCCGGCACGTCGCCCGCCGCCGTCATCCGGGCGACCGTCCGCGGCCCGAAACCTTCGTCGCCCCACAGCAGGTTGCCGACACCCAGCACGACGGTGTTCGCTGCGCCCATGGTCAATCCCGGAACTGCCGCTCGCCGGACAGCATGGTGCTGACCACCGTCTGGCGCGACAGGATGTCCTCGCGCAGGGCGATGTAGATGTGGATCATGGCGAACCAGACCATGATCCACATCGCCAAGCGGTGGAACACGTGCAGGTCGAGCGTATTGCCGAACAGCATGGTCACCCAGCCGAACAGAAAGTACTGCCAGCTGTCGTGACCGGTGACCTCGGCATACATGGCGAAACCGGTGAGGATGATGATCGCCCCGGGAATGACGAACATCGTCAGCATGGCGACGGCGGCCAGCGGGTTGAGGCCGACGTAGCGCAAAGCCCCACCGGCGAGAAAGTTCCAGCGGATCTGGCTCAGAAAGCCGTTGAACCAGTCGCGCCGCCCGATCGCCGGCAGGAACAGCTGGTGAGTGATGCCGCCTTCGACGAACACCAGCCAGAGCCGCATGACAGCGAGCAGCGCGAAGATGTAGCCGGAAGCCAGGTGGAGAAAACGTATCCAGCCCATCACGTAAAGCGTCGAGGTGTCGCCGATGGCCGACGGCGGCGGCATGCCGATGAAATAGCCGGTGATCGCCAGCACCACTACCGCCACGGCGTTCAGCCAGTGCCAGATGCGGATGCCCGGCCCGTAAACCACGACGGCGGGCAACAGGCCGCTGTCGGGCATCCGGTGATACGCGATGAACTTGGGCATGGTGCGGCCTCAGAGAATTTTCGCCTCGGTCAGCAGGCCGCCATCCGGGCCGATGACGTGGGTGGCGCAAGCCAGGCAGGGATCGAAACTGTGCACCACGCGCAGGATTTCCAGCGGCTTGGCCGGGTCGGCCATCGGCACACCGAGCAGCGACGCCTCGTAGGGACCGATATTGCCGGCCGGGTCGCGCGGACTGGCGTTCCAGGTGGTCGGCACGACGCACTGGTAGTTGTCGATCTTGCCGCCCTTGATCCGTATCCAGTGTCCGAGCGCACCGCGCGGCGCCTCGCTGTAGCCGGCGCCGCGAGCTTCGGCGGGCCAGGTCTTGGGCTCCCATTTCTCGTTGTTGGCCGTGGCGGTATTGCCGGCGCGGATGTTCGCCTGCAAGCGGGCGATTTCCTCCTTGAGCTTTTCCGCCGCCCAGAGTCCCTCCAGCCCGCGTGCCGCCGTGCGCCCCATGGTCGAGAACAGCGCCGTCAGCGGCAGGTCGAGCTTTTTCAGCGTGCCGTCGATCATTTCCTTGACGCGCCTGTCGCCGGACGCGTAGGCGATGACCAGCCGCGCCAGCGGGCCGACTTCCATGGCGTGGCCCTTCCAGCGCGGCGCCTTGATGTAGCTGTACTTGTCTGCTTCGTCGATGGACTCGATGCGCGCACCGTCCTTGCCGCCGCGGGATTTCGGCCCGAGGCGGAAATTCATGTCGGTCTTGCCGTCCCACGGGTGCAGACCGGCCTTCTCGTCCGGGTAGCTATACCAGGAATGCTCGACGAACTCGTGAATCTGGCTCGGGTCCTTGAGGTCGACTTCGTGCAGGCGTGTCAGGTCGCCGTCGAGGATCGCGCCGCGCGGCAGCATCAGGCTCTTGTTCGACGTGTCGTTGGCGAGCGTCGGGAATTCCCCGTAGGAGAGCAGGTTGCGGCTGGCCAGCCCGCCGCCGAGCTTGAACCAGTCCTTGTAATACGAAGCGATGGCCAGCAGGTCCGGAATATAGACCTGCGAAATGAAGGCCAGCGTCTGGTCGGCGATGCTCGCCACCAGGTTGAGGCGTTCGATGTTCACCGCCCCGCCGGCACCAGCGCCATGCACGTTGATGGCCGACGGCACGCCGCCGACCAGCCACATCGGATGCGGATTCTTGCCGCCGAACACAGCCTGTATCTTGACGATCTCGCGCTGGAAATCGAGCGCCTCGATGTAGTGGGCGACCGCCATGAGGTTGGCTTCCGGCGGCAGCTTGTAGGCCGGATGTCCCCAGTAGCCGTTGCGGAACGGACCGAGCTGGCCGGAACCGACCATCTGCTTGATTTTCTTCTGCACGTCGCTGAAGTAGCCGGGCGAGGACTTCGGCCACGAGGAGATCGACTGCGCCAGTTCGGAGGTGCCCTTGGGCGAGGCGGACAGCGCCGACACAATATCCACCCAGTCGAGCGCGTGCAGGTGATAGAAATGCACCAGATGGTCGTGCGCATACAGCGCGAGATGCATGATGTTGCGGATGGCATTGGCGTTGGTCGGAATCTGGATGCCCAGCGCATCCTCCACCGCACGCACCGAGGCCAAGGCATGCACCCCGGTACACACGCCGCAGATGCGCTGGACGAAGGCCCAGGCGTCGCGCGGGTCGCGGCCCTTGAGGATGGGTTCCAGGCCGCGCCACATGGTGCCGACGGAAACGGCGTTGCGGATGACGTTGTGCGCATCGACGTTGACCTCGATGCGCAAATGGCCTTCGATGCGGGTGACCGGGTCGATGGCGATGCGCCGCCCGGAATTGTCGAGCGTAAAGCCGTTGGGCGTGGTGGTCTGGCTCATGATTGTTCCTGCTTCCCCGGCGTTCCGGTTTCGTTCCCGGCATCCTGCGGATGCTTGCCGGCCAGGGCGCGCTTGACCACCGTGGCGGCGGTCTGCACGGCGATGGCACCGCCGAGCGCGGCGGCGCCGGCCACGGCGATCTTGTCGGCATTCGATTCCACGCCCCATTGCTGCATGTCGGGCAGGCGCTCGTAGAACGGGCCGCGATCCCAGAAGCCCTCCTCCGAACAGCCGATGCAGCCGTGCCCGGACTTGATCGGGAAGCTGGTGCCCTCGTTCCAGCCCATCGAGGCGCAGGCGTTGTAGGTCGTCGGCCCGCGGCAGCCCATCTTGTACAGGCACCAGCCCTGGCGGGCGCCGTCGTCGTCCCAGGCCTCGACGAACTGCCCGGCGTCGAAGTGGGCGCGGCGATAGCATTTGTCGTGCACGCGCTGCGAATAGAACATCTTCGGCCGCAGCTGGTTGTCGAGCTCGGGCAGCCGGTCGTAGGTCAGGATGTAGGACAGCACGCCGGTCATCACCTCGGCGATGGGCGGGCAACCGGGCACGTTGATGACCGGCACGTGGCTGACCAGCTTGTGTATCGGCGTCGCCTTGGTGGGATTCGGGCGCGCGGCCTGCACGCAGCCGGAGGACGCGCAGGTGCCCCAGGCGATGATGGCCTTGGCGTGCTTCGCCACCTCGTCGAATTGCTGGCGGAAGGACCGTCCGCCGACGATGCAGCACATGCCGTCGTTGGCCAGCGGGATGTTGCCCTCGACGGCGAGAATGTAGGCGCCGCGGTAATCGCGGATGATGTCGTGGACGATGGCCTCCGCCTGGTCGCCGGCGGCCGCCATGATGGTGTCGTCGTAGTCGAGCGAAATCATGCTGGTGACGATTTCGCTCGCCAGCGGATGGCCGGAGCGCAGGAAACTCTCCGAGCAGCAGGTGCATTCGAGTCCATGCAGCCACAGCACCGGTATGCGCGGCTTGGTTTCCAGCGCGTGCGCCACGGTGGCGATCCCTTTGGGGCCAAGCCCCAGCATGGTCGCGGTGACGGAGCAGAAGCCGAGGAACTGGCGGCGCGTAACGCCCCGCTGGCGGATTACTTCGTAGAAAGTTTCTTTTTTTGACATACGACCTTCGTGGTTAAAGCTTGTTGGTTGTGGTTTTCGGCCTTAGCTGCCAAGGCGCCACGACGTTAGCATCGCCGACGCGCAGCGGATACCGGATATCCTCATTGTCATACCGTGCCGACCTGTGCTAGATAACCCTTCTTCTTCTCCATGTCGGCATCGGAATCGGCCAGGCGCAGAGCAATGGCACGGACCTCCTCGTGTATCTCCAGAAAGGCATCGACCAGGTCGGGGTCGAAGTGCCGGGCGCGGCCCTCCGCGATCACCTCGACAGCCTGCTCATGGGACATCGCCGATTTGTAGACGCGCCGGCTGGTCAGCGCGTCGTAGACGTCGGCGACCGCCATCAGGCGGGCGGACAGCGGAATGTCCGCGCCGGCCAGCCCCGCGGGATAGCCGCTGCCATCCCATTTTTCGTGGTGGCCGTAGGCGATCTCCTTGGCGCAGGTCAGGAACTCGACGGCGATGCCCAACTGTTCTTCGGCCTGGCGGATGGAATCGCGGCCGAGGGCGCAATGGGTCTTCATGATCTCGAACTCCGCCGGCTCGAAACGGCCGGGCTTCAGCAGGATGCGGTCCGGTATGCCGACCTTGCCGATGTCGTGCAGCGGCGCCGACTTGACCAGCGTCTCGATGACCTGATCGGTCAACTGCTGCGAAAAACCCGCATGGGAGCGGACCTTGTTCGCCAGGGCCAGGACATAGAGCTGGGTGCGACGGATATGGTTGCCGGTATCGCTGTCGCGCGTCTCCGCCAGCGAGGTGATGGTCATGATGGTGACGTCCTGGATCGACTGGAGTTCGCGCGTGCGGCGTTCGACCTCCTGTTCGAGAAAGGCGTTGTTGTCGCGCAGGAATTCCGCCGTCCGCTTCTGCGCCAGATGGGTCTTGACCCTGGCCATGACGATGGGCGGACTAATCGGCTTGGTGATGTAATCGACCGCCCCGAGCTCCAGTCCCTTCTTCTCGTCGGCCACTTCCGCCCTGGCGGTGAGGAAGATCACCGGGATGTGGCGCGTCCTGGCGTCGGCCATCAGACGCCGGCATACCTCGTGGCCGTCCATGCCGGGCATCATGACGTCGAGCAGAATCAGGTCCGGCGGCGCGTCGGCCGTGGCGATCCTGAGCGCCTTTTCGCCACTGGTGGCGACCTTGACCTTGTATTCGCCCTCAAGCAGCTTGTTCATCAGGGCAAGATTTTCCGGCGTGTCGTCCACCACCAGTATCGTCGCCCGGCCCGGATATTCCTGTTCCTCGTCGATCCGCATATCGCCCCCTGCGCCGCTCAGTCGAGCGCGACGTCGATTCTTGCCGCGACGACGCGCAAGAGATCGAGCGCCTGCTCGAAAGCGAAGTTCTCGGTCATCCGGCCGAGGCGGCTGAAATCGTCGGCCAGATGACTGCCCTGGAGCAGTGCGGTCAGAGGCCCGATACGCGCCGTTGCGGCGGCATCGTCGTCCGCCAGCAGCAAGGCCAGTTCGCGCAGCAAGGGCGCCAGGGCGGGCACATCGAGAGAACCGTCTCCCGCCGTCGCCTCATCCGCAACCGACCGCGGCATGGCGCGATCGATTGCCCCCAGCAGGGCGGCCAACTGCTCATCAACCGCGGCCAGCAGGTCGTGCGGCAACTCGTCGCCCCCGGCATCGAGCGCCGCTTCCAGCTGCCCAGCCGCCTTGGACAAGCCGCTTGCGCCGATATTGCCGGACAGGCCCTTGAGGGTATGCGCGACCCGCACCGCGGTTTCGCGCTCGCCGGCAGCCAACGCGGCCCGAATATCGGCGACGGCCTCGGCCTGACCCTCCTGGAACCAGGTCAGCATTTTTCGGAACAAACCGGCATCGCCACCGAGGCGGGCCAGCGCGGCGTCCGTATCCAACCCGGCCACGCGGGGAATCTCGTTCGCCGCGGGCGCCACGACGTCGCCGCCGATGTCCGCCGCCGGCGCTGCCGGCTTCACCCAACGCGCCAACGTGGAAAACAGCTGACTCACGTCGATCGGCTTGGCGATGTGGTCGTTCATGCCGCATTCGATGCATTTTTCGCGGTCGCCCGCCATTGCGTTGGCGGTCATGGCGATCACCGGCAGCGCGTCGAAACGGCTGTCGGCGCGTATCCTGCGCGTCGCCTCGAAGCCGTCCATCACCGGCATCTGACAGTCCATCAGCACGCCGTCGTAGTCGACACACGCGATCTTGTCCAGCGCTTCCTGGCCGTTGCCGGCGACATCGACGCGCAGGCCGGCGTTGCCGAGCAGTTCCAGCGCCAGTTCGCGGTTCATGTCGTTGTCCTCGACGAGCAACACATGGGCGCCGCGCAGCGCCTTCTCCGCCTCGCGGTGACCGGCCTGGCGCTGCTGGCGGCGCAGCCGCCGCCCGATGTCCTTGCCGAACACCGTCATGATGCTGTCGCACAGCGTCGACGGGCTGACCGGCTTGACGAGCAGGCCGTCGACGTGGACAGCCGCGGTTTCCACATGTTTGAGCAAGTCCTCGCGGCTGTAGGCGGTGACCATCATGCACATCGGCGTGGCAATCAGCTTCCGGTCGGCGCGGATGCGCCGTATCGTCTCGACGCCGTCGACCTGCGGCATGCGCCAGTCCAGCAGCACCAGGCCGTAGGGATTGCCTGCGCGTTGCGCCTGCTCCAGTTCGGCCAGCGCCTCGACCCCGCCGGCGACGGCGGCCGCCTCGAAACGCAGCGAACGCAGCATGCCGAGGAATATGGTCCGGGCGCTGGCATTGTCGTCGACCACCAGGACGCGCAGCCCCGGCACATGGCTGGCCGTGGCATGCAGCGGCCGTTGCTCGGTATGCACGCCGAAGCGGGCGGTGAAGTAGAACGTGCTGCCTGCTCCCGGCTGGCTATCGACGCCGATTTCGTCGTCCAACAGTTCGACCAGACGCCGGCTGATGGTC
>CAZWFC010000015.1:0-30781 GCA_964632965.1 uncultured Rhodocyclaceae bacterium | reverse complement strand
TCTTCGTGCGCTCGGCGGAACAGATACCCAGCGAGGACCGCGTCCTGCTCCAGTCGGTCGCCCGCGTCGTCATCGCCGACGGCCAGGGCACGCTGGTCGATCAACTCGACCGGCGCGGCCTCGCGGATGTGCGCATGGCACGCTTTGCGCCGAGCCGACGGTATCGTCCCGAAACGCCTGTCGCCGCCGCCCCGGAGCGCCCGGATCTGATCCTGTTCAACGGTCTGGGCGGATTCACCGCCGACGGGCGCGAATACGTGATCGCGCTGGCACCGGGGCAGACGACGCCGGCACCGTGGGTGAACGTCCTGGCCAATCCGCATTTCGGCACGGTCGTCTCGGAGAACGGCGCCGCCTACACCTGGAGCGAGAACGCGCACGAATTCCGCCTCACGCCCTGGCACAACGACCCGGTCAGCGACGCCGGCGGCGAAGCCATCTACCTGCGCGACGAGGAGACCGGCCATGTCTGGTCGCCGACGCCCTTGCCGGCCGGCGCCGGCGTGGCCTGCGTCATCCGCCACGGATTCGGTTACAGCGTCTTCGAAACCCGCTCGGCGGGCATCTGCGTGGAACTCTGGGTCTATGTGGCCATGGATGCGGCCGTCAAGTTTTCGGTGCTGAAGATCCGCAACGAATCGGGCCGGCCGCGCAAGCTCTCCGCGACGGGTTACGTCGAGTGGGTGCTGGGGGATGTGCGCGAGAAATCGGCCATGCATGTGAGCACCGAAATCGCCGCCCACAGCGGCGCCATCTACGCGCGCAACCCGTACAACACGGAGTTCGCCGACCGGGTCGCGTTCTTCGACGTCGATGTGCCGACACGCAACCTCAGCGGTGATCGCAAGGAGTTCATCGGCCGCAACGGTTCGGCGGGAAGCCCCGCGGCCATGCAACAGTCGCGCCTTTCCGGCAAGACGGGGCCCGGCCTCGATCCCTGCGCCGCGATCCAGGTCGGCTGCGATCTGGCCGACGGACAGGAACGCGAAATCGTTTTTCGCCTCGGCGTCGGGCGCGATGCCGACGATGCCGGCCGGCTGGTGCAGCGCTTTCGCGGCACCATGGCCGCGCGCGGCGCACTCGAAACGGTGTGGCAGCACTGGAATCACACGCTCGGCGCGGTGCAGGTGGAAACACCCGACCCGTCGCTCAACGTGCTGGCCAACGGCTGGCTGATCTATCAGACGCTGGCGTGCCGCGTCTGGGCGCGCAGCGGTTTCTACCAGTCGGGTGGCGCTTTCGGCTTCCGCGACCAGTTGCAGGACGTCATGGCGCTGATCCACGCCAAGCCCGGACTGGTGCGCGAACACCTGCTGCTGTGCGCCAGCCGCCAGTTCGTCGAGGGCGACGTTCAGCACTGGTGGCATCCGCCGACGGGGCGCGGCGTGCGCACCCATTGCTCGGACGACTACCTGTGGCTGCCGCTGGCGGTGTGCCGCTATGTGGCGAGCTGCGGCGATACCGGCGTGCTCGATGAAATGGTGCCCTTCCTGGAAGGGCGCCCGCTCAACCCGGAAGACGACTCCTACTTCGATCTGCCCGGTCGTTCCGGCGCGTCGGCCAGCCTGTACGAGCATTGCGTGCGCGCCATCCGGCGCGGACTCGCGTTCGGTGAACACGGCCTGCCGCTGATCGGCTCCGGCGACTGGAACGACGGCATGAACCTGGTGGGGATGCGGGGCAAAGGCGAGAGCGTCTGGCTGGCCTTCTTCCTGTGCGAGGTGCTCAGGCAGTTCGGCGCGGTGGCGGAGGCGCGCGACGATTCGGCGTTCGCTGCGCTGTGTCTGGCGGAGGGCGCACGGCTGCGCCTGAATATCGAGCGGCACGGCTGGGACGGCGAGTGGTATCGGCGCGCCTACTTCGACGACGGCACGCCGCTCGGTTCGGCCGACAACGCGGAATGCCGCATCGATTCGATTTCGCAGAGTTGGGCCGTACTCTCCGGCGCCGGCGACCCCGCTCGTACCCGCACCGCCATGAAGGCGGTCGACGCCCAACTCGTGCGCCGCGATGCCGGACTCATTCAACTGCTCGACCCGCCCTTCGATCGATCGACCCTTGATCCCGGCTATATCCGCGGCTACGTGCCGGGCGTGCGCGAGAACGGCGGGCAGTACACCCATGGCGCGGTCTGGGCGGCGATGGCCTTCGCCGCGCTGGGCGACGGCGAACGCGCGTGGGAACTGCTGGGCATGATCAATCCGGTCAACCACACGCTGTCGCCGGAGGGCATCGCCACCTACAAAGTGGAACCCTATGTCGTGGCGGCCGACGTCTATGCTGTGGCGCCGCATGTCGGCCGCGGCGGCTGGAGCTGGTACACTGGCTCGGCCGGCTGGATGTACCGGCTGGTCACGGAATCGCTGCTGGGCCTGCGGCTCGCGGGCACCACGCTGCACCTCGCCCCCTGCCTGCCGGCAGACTGGACGGCCTTCAATATCCACTACCGCTATCGGGAAACCGTGTACCACATCGCCATCGCGCAGAGGCGTTCAGGCGATGCTTCGAGGAACGACGCGACGAGCGTGACGGTCGATGGCGTTGCGCAGCAGGAGCTGGCGATTTCCCTGCTCGACGATCGTTGCGATCATCGGGTCGATGTGACCGTGTCTGCCGGCTAGCCCAGCAATTCGCTTTCGATGGCGCCGAAGGCCTTGCGCATTTCGGCCAGGATCAGTTTGTCCGCGGCTTGCTGGTCGATGTCGGGCACGTCCCAATCGAATATGGCGCGGTATCGTTCGACCAGGGCCCGCACGTCGGCGACGATCTCGTGGCGATGGCCATCCAGTTCCAACTGTTCGATGTTGTCCACTTCGCTTGCTCCTTCGTTCAATGGACGCCGCGCCGGACGAGCTTGCCCCGGTAGGTGAAGATCATGCCGTCCGGCGTGATCTGTTCCAGGCGCAGGTCGGGCATCAGGTGGTCGCCTTCCCGCAGCATTCGGTCGTTGATGCTGACGAGCCGGTCGCGCGGCTTGGTCGAGTAGGCATGCACGGCCACCGTCATAGGGGGCAGGTCCTGCGGGCCGGCCAGCGGTAGATCGGCATTGGTGGGTTGTTGCGGCGCGGCGCCGGCCCGGCTTTCCGGTCCGGCTGCGGCCGCTTTGCGCGGATAGGCGGCGGTTGCCGCCGGCGGCATGCTTCGGGTTTCGGACCTAGGCGATGCGGATGGCTTTCGTCGTGGGGGCGGCGTGGCAGACGGCAATTCGTCGCGGCGCAATTCCGGTTCCACCTTGATGCGCTCCGGCGGCAGCGCGGCCGGAGCGGCTTGCGGCGGGAGCGCGGCGACCGGGCCCGGAGCGAGCGCGGCGACCACCGGCGGCTCGGGCTGCCATGGACGCAGCCAGCCGATGGTGATGCCGAGTGCGATCAGGACGGTTCCGCCCACCAGGCCGTAATAAAGGACCGCCGGTCTTTCCGGAACCAGGGGTGCGGCAATCACGGCCGGCAAGGTCGGCACGCCGCCGCGCCGGCGCTGCTGATCGGATTTCCTGAGGGCGTCGAGGATGTAGGACATGCTTATCGGGGCACCGGTTCGCGCAGCAGTCTCGGCGCCGTCTTGTCGCCCACGCCGCTCAGCCGCATCAGGGTCTGCGGGCCGAGGGCGCTGTCGGGAACCAGTCCCTGGGAAAGCTGGAACTGTTTCAGGCGGCGTATCAGGGGCTCGTCGAAAACCGCGTTCCCGGTGGCTGCCGCGTCCTTGTCCTGCACCCGGGCGAGTTGCCCGGCCAGCCAATCCACGGCGGGTCCGCGCTGGCCCGGTCGCGGAATGTCGCGCACTTCGGCCGGCGCGCGCCACAGCAGGGTGTAATACCCGGACCACTGGCTCGCCAGGGCGCTCAGGGCGACGGTCGTGGTTTCGGTGCCGATGGCGAAGCCGGCGCCCCGGTCGTCGAGAGCGACCAGCGTTGCATAGAATTCCCCGCCGCTGTTGTCGCGCAGGTGCAGCATGGCGGGGCGGTTCAACTGGCGCAGTTCGTCGAGTCCGCCGCGGGCGGTCCGGCAGTGCAGCCCCAGACCTTCGGCCTGGCGGCACGGACTCGGTCCCGCTGCGTCGCTCCCCCATGCCCGCAGCAGTGCGGCATAGCCGATGGCCCGGCTTTGCGTGCGCGGTTGCGCCGCCGGCCATTCCAGGGTTTCCGGCAGCGCTGCCATTTTCGCCGCCGGCTCGGGTGCCGGCAGCGCGGGCGCAACCGGAATGGCCGGTGTTATCGGCTTTGTCGCCGATGGTGCCGCGGCGATGACCTGGGGCGCTGCCGGGACGATCGATATCCGCTTGTCCTGATTCTGATACACGACCGTTGCCACCGCGCCGCCCGTCACGAAAACCAGGGCGGCCATGAGCGGACGCAGCAAGGAGCGCTGTCGTGTCGCCGGCTGATGGAACACTTCGCGCGCCGCCTGGGCCAGAGTGCTGCGGTAAACCCGGTCCTTGCCCTGCACGTAGGCACCGAGCAGCGCCCGGTCGCACAGCACGTTGATGACCCGCGGCACGCCCCCGGTCAGGCGGTACAGCCGGCTCATCAGCGCAGCGGGAAACAGTTGGCGTTTGGCGCCCGACACATCGAGGCGATGCTCGACATAAGCCGTCATTTCGGCCCTGGTCAGCGGCCCGAGGTGGTAGCGCGCCACGATGCGCTGCGCCAGTTGGCGCAGCTCCGGCCGCTCCAGCATCACCGCCAGTTCGGGTTGGCCGAGCAGGATGATTTGCAGCAGTTTGCGTTGGCTGGTTTCGAGGTTGGTCAGCAGGCGCATCTGCTCCAGTACATCGGCGGAGAGATTTTGGGCCTCGTCGATGATCAGCACCGTATTCCTGCCGTGAGCGTGGGCGTGGAGCAGGTAGGCGTTGATGCAGACGATGAACATCTTGATGCTGGTGTTGCCGGGCGGGCAGTCGATGCCGAATTCGACGCAGATGGTCGAGAGCAGTTCCTCGACGGTGAGCTTGGGGTTGAAGATGTAGGCGACGTCGCAGGTTTCGGGAATCTGCTCCAGCAGGCAGCGGCAGATCGTGGTCTTGCCGGCGCCCACCTCCCCGGTGAGAAGCACGAAGCCGCCGTCGCCGCCGAGGCCGTAGAGCAGATGGGCGAGCGCCTCCTGATGGCGCTGGCTCATGTAGAGATAGCGCGGGTCCGGCGCGATGGAGAAGGGCGCTTCGGCGAGGCCGAAATGGGCCTGGTACATGGCCGTCATGGCAAGCGACGCGTCGCGCCATCAAACTTGCCGAGAATCGTGTTCCGGTGGCTGCCCAAGATCAACCCTGCCCAATTTTGTCTATGCCGTGAAGATGCCGACCTGCAATCTGCCGGCTGTCCCCGGCGCCCCTGTGGCCGGCTACGGCCGCGTGGGGCGGGGGACTTCCCTGTCGAGCATGGTGTTCCTTATCCGCTCCGTCGTCTGTGCGACAGCGAACATATGGGGCAGCGGGGCAAGCGCAGACGGACGAGGTCCGCAGGGGGAAACGCCGTTCAGCCGAGTGCGGCCAGCGCGGCGGCGTAGTCGGGTTCGCTCTTGATCTCGGGGACGAGTTCGCTGTGGAGCACCTTGTCGTGCGCGTCGAGCACGACCACGGCGCGCGCGGCGACGCCGGCCAGCGGACCGGTCTTGATCGCGACGCCGTAGTTTGCGAGGAATTCGCGGCCGCGCATGGTCGACAGCGTGACGACATTACTCAGGCCTTCGGCGCCGCAGAAGCGTGCCTGGGCGAAGGGCAGGTCGGCCGAGATGCAGAGCACGACGGTGTCGGGCAGGGTGCTGGCGCTCTGGTTGAACTTGCGCACCGAGGTCGCGCAGGTGGGCGTGTCGATGCTCGGGAAAATATTGAGAATCTTGCGCTTGCCGGCGAAGCTGGCAAGCGTGACGTCGGCGAGGTCTTTGCCGACGAGCGTGAAGGATTGCGCCTGCTGGTTCTTCTTGGGCAGATCGCCGGCGACTTCGATCGGGTTGCCGGCCAGGGTGACGGTTGCGGACATGACGGAAGCTCCTTTGACGGGTTGGGGTAGGCCTCATCCTAGACTGCCGGAGGCGGGGCGTCCAATCCATCTTGGCGGCGATGCGGCGCGGACGCCAATTGCGCGGTATGCTACGCAGTCCGCATGTTTCGGCACGAATCGCCTCATGGAACGCATCACCATTTCACTCGACGAAGGCCTCGCCCGCGAGTTCGACCGGCTGATCGAGCAGCGCGGCTACAGCAACCGTTCGGAGGCGATACGCGACCTGCTGCGCCACCACCTCGAACAGGCGCGCCAGGCGAGCGGCGACGGCCAGCATTGCGTCGCCAACCTGTCCTACGTCTACAACCACCACGAGCGCGAGTTGGCCGAGCGGCTGACCGAGCTCCAGCATGGCCACCACGATTTGACGGTGGCGACCATGCATGCCCACCTCGATCACGACAACTGCCTGGAGAGCGTGATCCTCAAGGGGCCGACGGCGGCGGTGCGCGCCTTCGCCGACGCCATGACGGCCGAGCGCGGCGTGCGCCACGGCAGCCTCAACGTGGTTTCGGTCGAGGTCGACCAAGGCCGCCATTCGCACGGCTATGCGCCGAAGGGCGGCAAGGTCCACGCCCACCTGCACCTGAAGCCGAAGGTCTGAGCAGATGCGGGAGAAGTCGTTCCCCGTGCTCGACAGCCTGGCCGCCGCCGCCGGTGCCGCGGCGGAAGACCGCGTCTGGCTCGACGTCATCCACAAGATGGACGAGGTCTATAACGACCTCATCAAGTACGAGGTCGCGCTCGAAGAGAAGAACGCCGCGCTGGAGGATTCGCAGCAGTTCATTTCCTCGGTGCTGACGTCGATGTCGGACGTGCTCATCGTCTGCAGCCGTTCCGGCATCATCGAGAGCGCGAACCCGTCGCTGCTGGAGCTGATCGGCAAGAGCGCGGACGAGTTGCGCGGCCGGCCGATCTTCGACCTGTTCGCCGACGACGCTTCGCGCCAGAAGGCGCAACGCCATTTCGCCGGGCACTCCGGCGAGAACCTGCACGACTGCGAGATGGCGCTGGCCGGCAGCGCCGGACCCGTGCCGGTGTCGCTGAATTGCACACCGCGTTTTTCCACGGTCGGCAAGCTGCTCGGCATGGTTGTCACCGGGCGGCCGATCGGCGAACTGCAGCGCGCTTACCAGGCCTTGCGCCGCGCCCACGAGGAACTCAAGCATACCCAGCAGCAGCTGCTGCATTCGGAGAAGATGGCTTCGCTCGGCCGCCTCGTCGCCGGCGTCGCCCACGAGCTCAACAACCCGATCAGCTTCGTGCTCGGCAACACCGTGGCGCTGAAGAAATACGCCAAACGCATCGGCGAATATCTCGACGCCGTGCATGGCGGCATGCCCGCCGCGGAACTGGAGAAACTGAAGCGGGAACTGCGCATCGACCGCCTGCTCGACGACCTGCCGTCGCTGATCGACGGCACGGTGGAAGGCGCGGAGCGCACGCGCGATATCGTCGACGGCCTCAAGCGCTTTTCGGCTGTGGATCGCGACGAACGCGAGCGTTTCGACCTCGTGCCGGTGATCGAACGCGCCGTGCACTGGGTGGCGAAGGCGGCGCCCGAGCGCTTCGGCGTCGCGCTGGACCTGCCGGATTCGCTGTTCGTCACCGGCTCGCCGGGGCAGATGCAGCAGGTGCTGATGAACCTGGCGCAGAATGCCGTCGATGCCACGGCCGGCATTGCGGAAGCCCGGCTCGCCGTCGCCGCGCGCAGCGCCGACGGCTGGGTGGAGATCGAATTCCGCGACAACGGCCCCGGCATCAGCGCCGAAAATCTCGGCCGCATCTTCGATCCCTTCTTCACCACCAAGCCCATCGGCAAGGGCACCGGGCTCGGGCTGGCGATCAGCTACGGCATCGTCGAGCGCCACGGCGGCAAGCTGTCCGCCTTCAACCACGCCGACGGCGGCGCGGTGTTTACGCTGCTGCTGCCGCTGACGGCCTAACGACTGGCCTCCCAGTCGTGCACATGCACATGCGTGTGTGCGACGCCGCTATGGCGGTGAGTATGGCGGTGGGCGAGGTTCGCGGTTTCCATCAGATCGAGATTCGCCAGCGCTGCGTGCACCGGGCCGTCGTAGAGCAGGCGGCCGTTTTCGCCCATTACCAAGCAGCGCGTACCGAGTTCGGCCGCCATCGACAGGTTGTGCGTGCTGGCGACGACGGTGAGATTGGAGGCGACTAGATGGTCCACCAACCAGCCGGTGCTGCGCGGGTCGAGGCTGGCAGCGGGTTCGTCGAGCAACAGGACTTGCGGGTCGAGCGCGAGCAGGCAGGCCAGCGCGACTTTCTGCTTTTCGCCGCCAGAGAGCAGGAAGGGCGGCTTGTCGAGCAGCGTTTCCAGGCGCAGTTCCCGCGCCCAGCGCGCGACACGCATCTCGACGTCGGGCAGGCCCAGTTGGCGCGGACCGTAGCCTATCTCCTCGCGCACCGTCGGATTGAACAGCATGGCCTCGGGATGCTGGAACAGCAGCACGCAGTTGCGGCGGAAGCGCCGCGCGAAATCGCGTTCGCGCAGCGCCTGCCGCGTGACAGACTCGTCGCGCCAGCGAAACTCGCCGCGATCCGCGAACACCAGGCCGTTCATGAGCTTGAGCAGCGTCGACTTGCCGCAGCCGTTGGCGCCGAGCAGCACCACTTTCTCTCCTTGGGCGATGTCGAGGGTCAGACCTTCTAAGACGCTGCCGCCTTCCGGCCATGCATACGAGATGCCGTCGAGCCGGACGGCCGTTCGCGACGGCAGGGAGAACGGGCCTTCCGGCTTGCGGCTGGCGCGGTGGTACTCAGTCATCGAAGGCTCCGCGCGAGCGCATGGCGAATGCGACCTCGGTACTGGCGGCGAGCGACTTGTCGAGCAGCGTTTGGGTTTGCGCCGCGGCCAGCCGGGTGCGGTCGATGGGGCGCGGGCGCGTCAGGTTGCGGCTCTCGAAGGCGTAGCGGAAGTCGCGCAGGATGCGTTCGAAGGCCTTGATCTGGCCGATGGCGAGCGTTGCCAGCAGCGTCGCCAATGGCCAGCCGGCGAGGGCGGCGAGGACGTTGACGCTCGCCGCAAACCAGAAGCCCAGGAACACCAGCAGCAGCACGCGCAGATTGACGAGGATCAGGTAATCCGCCGCGAAGTGGCCCTGCCATAGCGCCACGGCCGCATAACCGATGCTGACCGTGAGGTTGAAGGCGAGGATGGCCAGCGCCGCGCGGCGCAACAGGCGCCAGCGCTGCGAGCCGGTGGCGACGAGTGCCCCAATCAGCAACGCGGCCAGGACAGCCGGCGCGTGAATGAAGGTAATGGCGACGACCGCGCCAAGGTAAAGCGCGAGGCTGCGGCGCGGCGTCACGCGGCGACCCACTTCCGCGCCTTGGCGTAGCGCCACACCAGTACCGTCAACACCGCTTCGCCGATGCCGATGAGTGCATGAGGCAGCAATACCGCCGGCAGCGTGATGGCGAGGCCGAAGGGAAAGAACAGCGGCGAGCCGTCTTCCCGGTGGGCCATGGCGGGCTGGATGCCCAGTACCGTTGCGACGACGAGGCCGGAGAGGACAACCGACAGCCAGGCGGCGACACCTACTGCAATGGTGTCGCCGGCCCGCGCCAGCAGGCGTCGCGCGGCGACGGCGCCGGCGCTCCCGACCAAGCCCATCGCCAGGGCATTGACCGCCAGTGCGGTGATGCCGCCGGCGCCGAACAGCAGCGCTTGCAGCAGCAGCACCAGCGTGTACGCAAGAAAGGCGAAGCGCACGCCGAAGATCAGCGCAAGCATGGCAACGCCGAGCGCATGCCCCGAGGTGCCGCCGGGAATGGGCACCATCACCAGTCCGAGGCCGTAGGCCAATGCCGTCAGCATCGCCAGGCGTGGCACCGTAGTTTCATCGAGCTTCTCACGCAGGCCCCTGGCCGCACCGGTCCATGCAACCGCCGCCGCGGCGTAGGCAGGCAGGTAAGTTTGCGGCGAGAGAAAGCCGTCGGGGATGTGCATGTGTTCAGGCGCGTTTCGATGCGTCGGCAGCGAGGGGCAGGTTCAATCCGGTTTCTTCTTTCTGATAAAAAGCTGAAGAGCGCCGAACGCCGCGAGAATCACCGCCAGACCGAACAGCAGGCGCGCACCGCGATCCGGCGCCGCGTCGGTTGCCGCCGCCGACCCTCCGCCGGGCGGGGTTTCCAGCTTCAGGTCGACGCCATGGCCGTCCGCCGAGAACGCGCGCAAGCGCCAGTGTGTCGTCCGGTCGGGGAGAAATACCACCCGTCCCTGAGCATCGGTGCGTCCGGTTTGCGCCGGGCGCTGACTGCCATCGGGGTAAAGTTCGTAACTCTCGTAGGAGAAGGGCTCGTCATCGGCATAGACGAGGCGCACCACGACGGCTTGCGCCTGCGTCATCTCATGCAGAACCTCGTGTGCCGCCACGGGGCAGGCCAGGGCACATAGCAGCATCGGCCAGCCAGGATGGAGGTACAACCGTCCGGTCTTCTGCGTCTGTTCCATGAGCGTCGGATTCATCCCGCCGAATATCCCGTGACTTGGGCGCTTTGGCAAGCACCCAAGTCAAAGAAACGTGCGGCGGCGGGAATCAGCGCGCATCGAAGATCAGGTTGGCGGAAGCCGTATAACTGTCGGCGCGGGCATCGTTCGCCAACTCGTGCTTGTGGCTGACCGCCAGCGTCTGCCGGCCGGCGACCACGGGCAGGGTGGCTTTGCCTTCGGCATCGGTTTCGGTCGGCGCTTCCTTGCTGTACTCCGAACGAACGATTTTGGCGCCGGCCAGCGGCTTGCCTTCCCACAGTATCTGGACCGGCAGCGGCTTGCCGGCTGCCGGTGTCGTTGCGACCAGCGGCACGATCTCAAGTTGCAGGCCCTGCGGCTTGGTCACGGCCTCGCTCCAGGCGAATACCGTCTTGCCGAACTTCACGGAATGCATGGCGCTGATCGCACCCGGCACCTCGTTCTTTGGCAGATTCTTCGATCCGTCCGTGGTTTTGCTCCAGAAGCCGTTGTCGAAATGCACGGTTGCCAGCGCCGGCCGGCCGCGCACCATGACGCGGACGGAATCGGTTTCCGTCTCCTTTGTAACCGGCAGGGCGGCGCCTTTGGCGTCGATTGCAGTCACCGTCTTCACCTTGGCCGGCGCATAGCCTTCCTGTTTGTCGCCGTGCCCGTAGAGCACGACATAGCCCGCGCCGCGCGCCTCGATCCAGGCGTCGTGGGCCAAGGCGTTGCCGGCAAGCGCGAATGCGACAACGGCGAACAGATGGTGCAGCGGTTTGCGATGGTTCATGGTTTTTCTCCTGATCAGAATTTGTAGGCGATGGCGATGCCGAGATCGGCCCTGGGGCGTGTATCGACAGTGGCGCCAGCCTGTTCGCTCTCGAAGTCGCGTGGCTGGAATGTGCCGTAGGCGGTGTAGCGCACCTTGCCCTGCTCGTAGGAGACGCGCAGGTCGTAGCGGGTGTAGGGCCGGCTGAACAGCGGTACCGGATTGGTGCCCGAGTAGTAAGGTGCTCCCGACAGGTACGAAGCGTCGCCATTGACGAACAGCGTACCTCCCGCCATTGGCCTTGAGTGTTCGAAACCGAGGCCATAAGTATCCGCGGGAAGTCCGGAAATCAGATCCTGCCCGGCAGTGGTTGGGATGTTAACTTTCGCATTGACCTTGCCTAGGCTGCCGTAAAAACTGAGCGTGTCGGTGGCGAAAAAGCGCAGGTCGGTCTCCCAGCCATCGCGCGTGGTATCGCCGATGCCGGCATAGATGCCGTTACCGGGTACCGTTTCACGAATTTCGTTCTTGTTCAGTGTGTGGTATTTGGCGGCGGAAATCTTCCATTGCGAGCCGATCAGGGCGTTGAAGCCGAAGTCGTGCGCCTTGAGCTTTGGGGGCTCAAGTCCGGGGTATGAAGTCCCGCCTGCTGCACCCAGCGGACCCAAGGCGAGGGGCGGCGACAGTTCGCGCTCGGCCGGCGACCGGAAGCCTTCGCCGACGTTGGCGAAGATGTCGATGGCCTTGATCGGTGTCCATACGATACCGGCACGCGGCGTGGTTACCGATTTGTAGTAATTGACGGAAGCGGCCGGCAATTTCAGGTTGTCGATCTTGTAATCGAAAGTGTCCACCCGCAGCCCGCCCACCAGTTTGAGGCTGTCGAGCAAGCGGTATTGACCCTGTACGAACAGCCCGTAGGTGATCAGGTCGAGATTCCAGTTGTTGTTGTAATTGCTGCCGGGGCCACCCGCCGTGTCCCAGCGCTGATTGATGCCGGTGCCGCGATCACCGCGGATTTCGCCGCCGAACGTGATTGCGCCCCGATCCGAGAAACTCCGGTTGACGAGCGCTCTGCCGCCGTATATCCAGCGGTTGTCGTTTTGCACGTTCAGCGCGTTCGCGTTGCCGGTGACGGGATTGGCGCGGGTCTTGTCGAAATGTTCGACGTATGCCGTACCGTGAAGTCCGTCTTCACCCTTGGCGGGTGTTCGCGTCAGTACCAGTCCGAAACGTTCGGCGTTGCCCCACAGCGGAGGCGCTGTGGTGTCGCGGTCGGTCGGCTTGATCGTGCCGTTTAGCAGGTTGGCGTAATTAATGTATCCGGGAGCATTCCAGTCGGCTTTGTAATAGCTGCCGCGCAACGCCCATAAGGCATCGTCGACGACCATCGCCCCCTTGGCGAAAACGCTACCGCGCACTTCGCCGGAATTGTCGCGGTAGCCCTTGGTGCCATAGACATCGGCCACGGCAAAGGTGCGCACCGGGCCGCTGGTTCCCGAGTAGACACCGGAAACCCGTGTCGACGAATAGCTGCCGAGGCTTGCGGCAATACTGGAATCGCCGGCGTCGCGCGTGACGATGTTGATTGCGCCCGCGCGATTCTGGTCGCCGTACAGCGCCGAGAACGGGCCCTTGATGACTTCGATACGCTCGACCATGTCGGGCGACAGCCATGACAGATCGCTCATCCCCGGGCCGCCCTGGTTGGCGGAAGGGAAATTCTGCGGCACGCCGTCGATATAGACGGCGACATCGCCGCCATGTGAACTGGTGCCGACAAAGCCGCGCATTTTGATGGGGCTGCCGATGTCGCCTTGACCGAAGCTGTAAGCATTGACACCCGGCACGCGACGCAATAGGTCGGTGTAGTCGCGCCCGACGTTGGTCCGTTCGATTTCGTCGCGTCCGATGACCGTGACGGCCGTTGGTAACCCGCTAGCCTGCAAGGTGATGCTGCTCTTCGGCTTCTCGCCGGTATCGCTGACCTGAATTTCAGGTAGTTGCGTTTCCGCGAACGTTTGCGGCGAGCCAATCAGGCTCGTAACGAATACCAACATCAGGTTGCCATTGTATTTCTTCACGAAACATCTCCAAGTAAGCCAAGACCATTTCCCCGCGTTGGTAAGGCGCCGATTGCTGGCTCGATGCTCATTGGTAAGCGGAAAGTAAAATTCGTCATAACGGCAGGTAAAAAAAAACGCTCAGTCCGGCGTGGCGGCGGCCAGGCGCGTAGCGCGCGCCATCCGGTTGCCGACGGCGAAGCTGCCCGCCAGGGCGAACAGGACGGCGGCGCCGACCAGCAGTTCGCGGCCTTCATACCAGGCGGAAATATCGGCGCGCAGCCAGCGCATCAGGCCGAAGGCCGCCACCGACAGGCTGATGGCGGCGACCATCAGACCCATGATGCGCGAGGCGATGCGGGCGCGGTGATCGGCGCGGCGCAGGAGGTTGGCGATCCACAGGCCGTTGGCGCCGTCGGCGACCAGCATGCCGAGGGTGAAGGCCAGTCCGAGCGCCAGCGCGTGACCGACGCCGCCGTGCTGCGTGGCGGTGACGGCGAACAGCGCGGCCTGGCTCATGGTGTCGAAGGACAGGGCGAACAGGGCGCCGACGGCGGCAATCGCCGCCGGATGCGAGGTGCATTGCAGGCGACGCAGCAGGCCGGCCTTGATGCCGACGGTGGCGACCATGGCGCCCGGCGGCGCCGCCAGCACCGCGCGCAGGTTGAGAAGGCCGAGCAGGGTCAGGAAGCCGATCGAGATCCAGGTGCCGAGGTCTTCCATCCAGGTCGGCACCTGCCAGCGGTCCGAAGCCAGCCCGACGCCCAGTGCGATGGTCATGACGACGGCGCCGTGGCCCAGCGAGAACAGCGAGCCGCACCAGCGCGCACGGGCCGGCGCATGCCCGAGGTTGTAGCGCGTCAGGCCGTCGATGGTGGCGAGATGGTCCGCGTCGAGCCCGTGCTTGGCGCCGAGGATGAAGACCATGGCGAGGAGGGCGAGCCAGTCGGTAGGCAGGTCCATATCAGGAATAAGCGATATGAGAAAAAATTAATTCCTCACACTCTGCCCGAAAGCGGCGTAAAAGAAAAGCCTCTTTGCGAAGTTCAGCGGCCATAATTCGAGCTGCCATGAAACCCGAACTCTTCGATGCCGGTGCCGTGCACCTCGGCCTGCGCTGGGACGCCGGCCGTAGCGCCGATGTACGGCTGCGCATCGCGCGGCCGACCGCTGCCGCCGCCATGCTCGGGCGTCCCGCCGATCAGGCCGTGCGCCTCGTGCCCCTGCTCCATTCGCTGTGCGGGGCCGCCCAGGGGGCTGCGGCGCGGCTGGCCTTGCAGGCGGCACGCGGCGAGGCGTCGACGCCCGCCATCGACGGTGCCGTGCTCGCGGAAGCGCAGCGCGAACATCTTTGGCGCCTGCTGCTCGACTGGCCCGCGGCGCTCGGCTTGCCGCCGCAGCAGGCGCTGCTCGTCGAAGGGCGGCGGCGCCTGCAGGACGGCAGTTTCGCCGCCTGGATGGGAGCGGCGCTGAAGGTGCCGTTCGCCGCCGTCGAGGCGGCGGCGAACGGCTTGTCGTCCCAGCCGCTGCCGGATGGGTTGCAATCCCTGCCGGCGCTGACGGCGGCGGAAACGGCGACACTCTGGCCGCGCCTGGACGGGAATTTTTCGGCGGCGCCGACGTATCGCGGCCGTCCCGCGGAAACCGGCGCGCTGGCGCGCCATGGCGCAGGGACCGCGATTTCCCCGCTGCTCGCCCGCATCCGTGCCCGGATGGACGACCTGCACGCGGCGCACGGACTGGGGCGCACCAGCGCGGCAACGATTGCGGCCGGCGTCGGCCGCGCGGCGGTCGAAACCGCCCGCGGACTGCTGCTGCATGAAATCACCCTCGATGGCGACCGTATCTCCGCTTACGTCATCGTCGCGCCGACCGAGTGGAACTTCCACCCCGAGGGCGTCCTTAAGACCTGGCTGCAGGACGCCCTGGCGGCGACGCCGGACGAGCTGAAGGCCCAGGCCGCCCGGGCCGTGCTGGCGCTCGATCCGTGCGTGCGCTGCACGATCGAGGTCGACTCCGGAGAGGCTTATGGTAGCGATAACATAAACTGACTATCCATGACTTTTGCATGGGCCTATGGTGGACCGTTGTCTTCCTGCGGAACGCGCCATGGCCAGCTTGAGCGATTGTCCCTGTTTGCAGTGCGTCAGTGCCGACCGACGCCTGACGGAGGAGTTCCGCACGGAGGAGGATGCCGCGACGCGGATCGCGGATCTGAGCGCGAAGGGGATATTGCTGAATTCCTGCCGCCGCGACCAGGGACCGTACCGGGTCTGCTACCGCGGCGTATCGAGCACCGCGGGCATACTGCCGCGCTACGAGGGCGAGCAGATCGGCGTGCCCTGATGTTCCTTGCCGCCCGGTCCGGGTGGCGCGTTTCCCGATTTTCTCCGCCGCTGGAGGCGGTCGCGGCCAAACTGTGTCAACATATCGCGTTTGGCGGTAGCCACTCTTCCTTTTCAGGCGGTAAGCAGGCATGAACGGTAAATCGGAAACCCTCATCGAGATAGACAATCTCCATTTCGGCTATGGCGGTCGCAAGGTCTTCAACGGCATCAGCCTGCGCGTGCCTCGCGGCAAGGTCGTGGCCATTCTCGGCGTCGGCGGCTCCGGCAAGAGCACCCTGCTGCGCCTGATCGGCGGGCAGTTGCGTCCGCAGCAGGGCTGCGTCCGGGTGGACGGCAGCGTCATCCACGAACTGGACCAGTCCGGCCTCTACGCGATGCGGCGCAAGATGGGCATGATGTTCCAGGCCGGCGGGCTGTTCAGCGACCTGTCGGTGTACGACAACATCGCCTTCCCAATGCGCGAACTCACCGACCTGCCGGAAGAATTGATCCACGATCTGGTGCTGATGAAGCTGCATTCCGTCGGCTTGCGCGGCACCACCGACCTGATGACCGGCCAGCTTTCCGGCGGCATGCAGCGGCGCGTGGCGCTGGCCAGGGCGATTGCGCTCGATCCGCTGCTGACCATGTACGACGAGCCGTTCGCCGGTCTCGATCCGATCTCGCTCAACGTCATCGCCGAATTGATCCGGCGCCTCAACGATGCGCTGGGCGTGACGTCGATCATGGTGACTTACGACGTTTCCGAATCCCTGAAGGTCGTCGACTACGCCTATCTGATCCACAACGGCGTCGTGGCCGCCGAAGGCACCGCCGCGGAACTGCTGGCTTCCGACGACCCGTTCGTCGATCAGTTCCTGCACGCCCATCCGAACGGACCGGTCGCCTTCCACATGGACACCGTTCCCTATCCGGATGATCTCGGCATCGCCGCCTAACGCAAGCGCGGCGCCGGTGTGCGCATGACTCCGGCCGACAACATCTTTACCGGTCTGCCGCTGGCGGCCGAAACGGCGGAGCGCATCGAATCCCTGCTGTCGCAGCCGGGATTGCGCATCGAGCGCATCGTCTCAACGGGGCAGGCCAGTCCGCCGGATTTCTGGTACGACCAGGCAGACGGCGAATGGGTGATCCTGCTCGCCGGCAGCGCCGGATTCCGTTTCGCGGACGAGCCGGAGGAGCGCCGGCTGGCGCCCGGCGATTTCCTCGACATCGCCGCCCATCGCCGCCACCGCGTCGCCTGGACGGACCCGCTAGTGCCGACGGTCTGGCTGGCGGTGTTCTATGCGCCGGCGGTCAGTAGTTGCTCGAATTCCGAAAGCGGCAACGGCCGGCTGAACAGATAGCCCTGGAAGGCGTGGCAGCCGTTCGCGGCGAGGAAGCCCCGCTGTCCCTCGGTTTCCACACCTTCGGCGATCACCGTCATGCCCATGCTCTGTCCCAGGGCGACGATGGTGCGTGCGATGACGAGATCGTTGGGGTCCGTCAGCAGGTCGTGCACGAATGAGCGGTCGATCTTCAGCTGATCCACCGGCAGGCGCTTCAGGTAGGACAGCGAGGAATACCCGGTGCCGAAGTCGTCGAGCGAGAAGCCGACGCCGCGGGCCTTCAGCGTAGTCATCTTGACGATGGTTTCCTCGACGTCCTCCACCAGCAGGCTCTCGGTCAATTCGAGCTTGAGCTTCTTCGGATCGATACCCTGGCGGTCGAGGACGTCCAGCACCTGGGCGACGAAGTCCGGGTGGCGGAACTGGCGGGCGCTGACATTCACGGCCATGGTCAGGTGGGCCAGATGCGGCCGCGCCGTCCAGGCCGCCAGTTGGCGGCAGGCGGTTTCCAGCACCCACTGGCCGAGGGGCAGGATCAAGCCCGATTCCTCGGCCAGCGGGATGAAGTCGTCGGGAGAAACCAGGCCGCGCTGCGGATGCTGCCAGCGCAGCAGCGCTTCGGCGCCGGTCATGTGGCCGTCGTCGTCCACCTGGGCCTGGTAGTAGAGCAGGAACTGCTGCGCCCGCAGTCCTTCGCGCAAGTCGGCTTCGAGGACGGCGCGGGCGCTGACCACCGCCTGCATCTCCCGGTCGAAAAAGCGCAGGGCGTTGCGGCCGGCCGACTTGGCCTGGTACATGGCCAGGTCAGCCTGTTTCAGCAATTCCTCGATGCTGGCCTTGTGGCCGACGAACTGCGTTGCACCTATGCTCGGGGTACTGTTGCAGTCGTGCTTGGCAAGCCGGTACGGCAGGTTGAGCGCGGTGAGTATCTTCTCGCCGATGGCCTCGGTCTGGGCGGCGGCTTCTTGGGTGTTTTCGCTCAGATCTTCGAGCATCACTACGAACTCGTCGCCGCCCAGCCGGGCGACGGTGTCGCCTTCGCGCACGCAGGCGGACAGGCGCTGGGCGACGTGCTGCAGCAGCAGGTCGCCGACGTCGTGGCCGAGCGTATCGTTCAGGGTCTTGAAGTTGTCGAGATCGATGAAGAGCAGGGCGCCCGCGCGTCCGCTGCGGGCGCTCGACGCCAGGGCCTGCTGCAGGCGGTCCATCAGCAGCCGGCGGTTCGGCAGCCGGGTGAGCGGGTCGTAGAAGGCCAGATGCTTGATCTCGTCCTCGGCCGCCTTGCGCAGGGTGATGTCGGTCAGCGTGCCGACGTAGTGGGTAATGTGTCCGGCGTCGTCCTTGACGGCCGTGATGGTCAGCCATTCGGCATACACCTCGCCGTTCTTGCGGCGGTTCCAGACTTCCCCCTGCCACGATCCGGTGCGCTGGATGCCGTCCCACATGGCGGCATAGAAGGCGGCGTCGTGGCGGCCGGACTTGAGCAGGCTCATTTTCTCGCCCACCGCATCGGCGACGGCGTAGCCGGTGATCTCCGTGAAGGCACGGTTGACGCGCAGGATCGTCCCGGTGGCGTCGGTGATGATCATGCCTTCCTGGGATTCGAAGGCGGTGGCGGCGATGCGCAGCGCCTCCTCGACGTGCTTGTGCTTCGTCACGTCGGTGATGAAACCGTGCCACAGCACCGCGCCGTCCGCTTCGCGCTGCGGCGTCGAGTTGCCCAGCAGCCAGATATCCGACTCGCCCTCGAATTTCAGGCGGAATTCCAGGTGCCAGGGGGTCAGATTCTTCGCCGATTCAGCTATCGAGCGCTGGAGTTTCGGCAGATCGTCCGGGTGGGTGGCGGCGAATACCGGTGTGGCGTCGTCGCGCACATCTTCCGGGCCGACACGGAAGACTTCGCGGATGGCCTCGCTGGCGTAAGGGATGCAGGAACTGCCGTCGGCGCGCAAGCGGAACTGGAACACGACCCCGGGAACCCGGCTGGCGATTTTCTGCAGGCGGTTCAGGGCCTCCTCCCGCATGGCGTCCGCCTTTTTGCGCTCGGTGATGTCGGAGAAGACGCCGACGTAGTTGCACACCTGGCCGCTGGCATCGCAGGAGGCCGAAATCGACAGCCATTCGAGGAAGATGCGACCGTCCCGCGTGCGGTTCCAGATTTCTCCGGCCCACGCTCCGGTGGTGGTGAGCCGCTGCCACATGGCTTGGTAAAAGGCGGCATCGTGCAGCCCGGACTTCAACAAGCGGGGATTGTTGCCGATGGCCTCGGTTGGGGCATAGCCGCTGATGTCCGAGAACCATAAACTAACCGCGAGCACCTATTCATGAGCCCATCTATCCCCAAGCTGATTTCCTCTCCCCGGCATGTCGTCGTCGCGTTGCTGGCCTCGTTCACCGGTTTTTCGGCTGTTGCCTATGCCGCCGGTGCTCCGGATCGCTCCGGCAAAGAGGTGGTCGATACCGTCTGTGCCGTCTGCCATGGTCCCGGCAAGGACGGCGCGCCGCGCATCGGCAACACCGCCGAATGGTCGAAGCGCGCGTCGCAGGGCATGAGTACCCTGACGCGCAACGCCATCACCGGAGTTCGCAAGATGCCCGCCCACGGCGGACAGGGAACGCTGACCGATCTCGAAATCAGCCGGGCGATCGCCTACATGGTGAGCGGCGGAACGGCGGTCGATACGAACAAGCCCTACAGTTCGCCGCAACTGCAGTCGGGCGAGCAGATCGTCACCGAAAACTGCCAGACCTGCCACGCCGAAGGCAAGCTCGGCGCGCCGCGCATCGGCGACATGGCCGCCTGGGCGCCGCGTCTCAAGGGTGGGCTCGATGCCCTCGTCAAGTCCTCCATCAAGGGCCACAATTCCATGCCGGCGCGCGGCGGTTTCACCAGCCTCAGCGATGCCGACATGAAGGCCGCGGTTTCCTACATGGCGAATCGCGCGGCGGCGAACTCCTCGAAGTAGGGGCCATCCGCAGCTCCGGTTGCGGACAACGCGGCGGCTGAGCGACTGTTTCAGCGCCGCGTTTTCCATCCGTAGGCCAGCGTCGCCGCGGCCGTGAGCGCCACGGCGGGCAGGGCGAACCAGTTGAGCGTTTCCCAGCCCTGGCGCGTAATCAAGATTCCCGACGACAACGACGTCAGCCCCTGGACGGCGAAGACGATGAAGTCGTTGCTGCCCTGCGCCTTGGCTTTTTCCTCGCTGCGATAGGTTTCGGTCAGCAGCGTGGTGCCGCCGATGAACATGAAGTTCCAGCCGACGCCCAGCAGGAACAGCGCCCACCAGAAATGCATCACGGAAATGCCGGCGAGGGCGATGCCTATGCAGACCGCCATCAGCACCGTGCCGGCGCCGATTATCTTGAGCACGCCCCAGCGTTTGATGAGATCGCCGGTGACGAACGAGGGCGCGAACATGCCGATGACGTGCCACTCCAGTACGAAGGCGGTGTCGGCGAAGGGATGGCGGCAGATGTCCATGGCCAGCGGCGTCGCGGTCATCAGCAGGTTCATCACGCCATAGCCGGTGGCGGCGGCCAGCACGGCGAGCATAAATGCCGGCTGTCGTGCGATCTCGCGCAGCGGGCGCCCGGAGGTTTTGCGTTCCGCCGCCGACAGCGGCGGAATGTCGAGCCGGCTGACGAAGGCCAGCGCGATCAGTGCGACCGCCGCCAGCGAAAGATAGGTGCCGAGGTAGGTAGGTTCCAGCAGATTGCGCGTCTGCGTACTGGCCCACGGGCCCAGCACGCCGCCGAGTATCCCGCCGGCCAGCGTCAGGGAAATGGCCCGGCTTTTCCAGGTCGGCGCGGCGGCATCGGCGGCGGCGAAGCGGTATTGCTGGCCGAAGGCGGTGTAGCCGCCGCACAGCACCGTGCCGAAGCACAGCAGCGCGAAGCTGTGCTCGGCGACGGCCAGCGCGCAGACCAGCGCGCCGACGCAGCCGAGCAGCGTGCCGAGCGAAAAACCGGCGCGGCGGCCGAAGCGGCGCATGAAGAACGCTGCCGGCAGCGTCGTCGCCGCGCCACCGAGTACATAGGTGGTGAGCGGCAGCGTGGCGAAACCCGGGTCGGACGCGATCGCCCGGCCGGCGAGTCCGGTGACGGCGACCATGCTGACGCCATGGGTCAGCAGAAGGCCCTGGCAGATGGCGAGTATCAGTATCTGATGCATGCGAGGTGGCTATTCGTGTTGCGTTGTTGTGACGGCATACTGATCCAGTATCGGTTTCCGGCAAGATCTTATGACGTAAATATCGATATTTCGTGTTTTCGATAGCACGGCAGGCTAATATCGCCGCGGCCTTGGGAGTGGGCTGATCGGGCTGCGTCATCGACGTAACGCCGGATGCGACGAATAACAAGAGAAAATTATGAAAAACGAAAACAAAAGCTTCGGCGACCTGCCGATCGCCGGCAAGCTGAATATCGTCCTGATCGCGGCCATCGCCGTCATCCTGAGCCTTGCCGGCCTCTTTCAGAGCCATTGGCTCGCCAAGAAGATCGAGGAGCGCAGTCTGGCCGACCTGCAGCGCACCAACCGGCAGGTCGTGGATATGGTCGATGCCTATGCATCGGTGCTGGAGCGTTCGGCCGAAATGCTCGGCGGACAGTTTACCGCCGGCCTGCCGCGGCATTTTTCCGTCGATGGCGCGCGCCAGGTGCCGACGGCGAGCGGCAGCTTTCCGACATTGCGCGGCGCCGACACGGTATTCAACAACAATTTCGCCGTCGTCGACTCCTTCACCGCCGCCACCGGCGGCATCGCCACCGTATTCGTGCGCCAGGGCGAGGATTTCTTTCGTGTCGCAACGTCGCTGAAGAAGGAAAACGGCGAACGCGCTCTCGGCACGCCGCTCGGCGGCAAGCACCCGGCATTCACGGCGCTGATGGCCGGCAATCCCTATACCGGACGGGCCACGCTGTTCGGCCGCGACTACATGACACGCTATGTTCCGCTCAAGGATGCCGCCGGGCAGGTGGTCGGCGTGTCCTTCATCGGCATCGATTTCACCGAAAGTCTCACGGCACTGAAGAAGAAGGTGCTCGGCATCAAGGTCGGCGAGACCGGCTATGTCTTTGCGCTGGACGCCGTCAAGGACCCCGGCATGGCGATCATCCATCCGGCGGCCGAGGGCAAGAGCCTGATCGGCGCCAAGGACACCAACGGTCGCCTGTTCGTCAAGGAAATGATGGACATGAAGCACGGCATCCTGCGCTACGACTGGGCCAACCCCGAGCGTGGCGAAAAGACGCCGCGGGAAAAGATCACGGTCATCGACCACTTCGATAAATGGGGCTGGGTGGTCGGCACCGGCAGCTACCTTGAGGAATTCACGCGCGACGTGCGCGGCGTGCAGATCCAGTTTGCGATTTCCGCGTTGCTGGTGGCGGTGGCCCTGGTCGCAGTGGTCTTCCTCAGTACCCGCCGCTGGGTCAGCCGGCCGCTCGGCGAGGCGCTGGCCGTGACCAACCGCGTCGCCGCCGGCGACCTGACGGTGTCGGTCGTGGCGAAGAATCGCGACGAGGTCGGCCAGCTGCTGAATGCGACGAACGAGATGTGCGCGCAGTTGCGCGCCATGATCGGCGAGGTCAACGCCGGCATCGGCAGCCTCGCCAACGGGGTCGGCAAGCTGGCTTCCGCATCCCACGAAGTGGCGACGAGTTCGGGATCGCAGAGCGATGCGGCGGCGTCGATGGCGGCGGCGATAGAGGAAATGACCGCCAGCATGGACCGGGTTTTCGAGCACGCCCAGGAAGCGCGGACGGTGGCCGAGAGTTCCGGCGAGGTTTCCGCCAGCGGCGCCGCGGTGATCGACGCGGCGATCCAGGAAATGACCAGCATCGCCGCGACGGTGCGCAGCTCCTCGACGGCGGTGGCGCAACTGGGCGACCAGTCGCAGCAGATCACCAATATCGTCAATGTCATCCGCGAGATTGCCGACCAGACCAACCTGCTGGCGCTGAATGCCGCCATCGAAGCGGCGCGCGCCGGCGAACAGGGGCGCGGCTTCGCCGTGGTTGCCGACGAGGTGCGCAAGCTCGCCGAGCGCACCACGCAGTCGACGCAGGAAATCGCCGCCATGGTCGGCCAGATACAGGCCGGGGCGAAAAATGCCGTCGATAGCATGAACGTCGGCGTCAGCCAGGTCGAGGACGGCGTCAATCTTGCCAACAAGGCCGGCGACAGCATCGCCGATATCAAGACCGGCGCGGCGCATGTCGGTGAGGCCGTGATCGGCATTTCCGACGCGCTGCGCGAGCAGACGGCGGCCAGCCAGGACATCGCCCGCAACGTCGAGCGCATTGCGCAGCAGGCGGAACACAATCACTCCCAGGCCTTCCAGACTTCCGGGGCGGCGACCGACATGGAGCAGTTGGCCGAGCGCCTGCGCCAGAGCATTGCGCGCTTCCGCACCTGAGCGGCGCGCCTGCGGTTGAACGGACTTACCGCGCGGCCGCGATGAGATCGCCGGTCTGGCGCAGGCGCGGCATCAGGCCGTGGCCACCCATGGTTTCGGCGAGCGCCTGCGCCTGATCCAGCCAGCGTCGGGCGCCGGCCAGA
This sequence comes from uncultured Rhodocyclaceae bacterium, assembly GCA_964632965.1. Lineage (GTDB taxonomy): Bacteria > Pseudomonadota > Gammaproteobacteria > Burkholderiales > Rhodocyclaceae > Nitricoxidireducens. Next base: position 7,236 of record CAZWFC010000015.1, on the reverse strand, counting down.
TCGCCGCGTGCATGGCGGGCGAGCGCCTTTTGGCGCATCAGGTCCGGCATGCAGTAGCGATCCCCGCCGTTCTCCGCGAGCGCCAGCGCGCGTCCGGTCGTGGCATCGACCAGTGACCAGTTGCCCAGCGCCTCGAAAATGCAGCCGACGAACCACAGGGACGTGACCGGACTCAGGCGCGATGCCGCGGCGAATTCGCGGTGCATCGAGACCAGCTTGAAAGACCGGCTCATGCGCAGCCGTCCCTGCCGGGCCTTGGCCCACTCGCCGAACAGGGTGTTGTAAGCCCGCCAGAGCGGAAAGTGACGTTGCGTCGCGAGTTCGAGCCCTTCGGCGGCGAAGCGTTCGACCGCGTCGGGATGGTCCAGCACCAGGTGCACGCTGGCGGCCATGGTGAGCGCAAAGCACAGCCCATGCGCACGGCCTTCGCGGCGCGCATCGGCCACCGCGCGTGCGGCGGCCTCCTCAGCTGTCGCGGCGGTGCCGCTGAAAGCCAGGTTGATGCCCTTGAGGGCGTTGCAGGCGACGACCGGACTGTCGGCGGAATAGCGCAGCCATTCGCGGGTGGGCAGGGTCTCGCCGATGCGGATGGCTTCTTCCAGACGGCTCAGCGAGACGGCGAATTCCCCGCGCCAGAACAGCAGGCTGCCGAAGCCGTAACACACCATCATGCGATGGGCCGGGACGCGCGCCATGTCGTCGAGACGGTTCATGATGGCCAGCGTCTCGCTGCGGCCCTGCGGGATGGCGGCCGCCATGCCGGTGAGGCCGCGGATCAGCGTTTCGTCCGGGATGTCTCCGGCCGCGCGTGCCGCGGTCGGCGCGAAGAAGCGTTGCGCCTCTTTCGCGCCATAGCCTTCGGCCATCAGCGCGGCATAGCCTGCCAGCAGTTCCAGTTCGGCTTTGTCCGCTGCCGCCAGTGGTTCGCTGTCCTTCGTGGCGGCGGCGAGCGCCCGCACGACGGCTTCCTTGGCGTCGCGGGCGAACTCGCCCAGATAGGCCGTTTGTGCGGCTTTCCACCAGGAATCGCGGGCTTCGCGCCAGGCCTGCGCGGCTTCGTAATGCTGGGCGATGTCGGCCGGGGCGGCGTCGTCCTGCTGCGACAGCCAGACGGCTGCCCGGCGGTGCCAGTCGCGTCGCAGCCGCGGCGGAATGCTTTCGTAGGCGCAATCCCGCAGCAGGGCATGATGGAATGCGTGGATGCCGTCGCCGGTGTCATGGCTGATCGCCAGCGCTTCGGCCCGCTGCAGGGCGGCGGTCGGGTCGTGCTCCGGCAGCAGTGCACGCAGGGCGTCGCCGTGGAAGCTGGCGCCGAGTACCGCGGCGGCCTGCAGTATCGGCTTGTCCGGCCCGAGCCGGTCGAGTACGCCTTGCAGAGTGCCGAACAGCGAGGCGGCCGAAACCGGTTGGTCGCGCTCGGTTCGGGCGATGTATTCGGCATGCAGCGGCAAGCCGCCGCTCATGCGGGCCAGTTGGGCGTGACGCGTGGCGGCCATGGTGCCGTCCTGGTCGATGGCGGCGATCAAGGCCTGGGTTTCCGCCAGCGCCAATGGCTGGAGCATGAGATAGGAAACGGCGAGGCCGTCCGGCGCCGCTATGCCGGCGGACGGGCGACCGGCCATGACCGCCAGTATCGGTGCCGCCGGCGGGAACTGCATGGCGACTTGCAGCATTTCCCGCGTTGCCTCGTCGGCCCAGTGCAGGTCGTCAAAGACCAGAAGTACCGGAAGACTCCTGCTGGACGGAGAGAACACCAGGGTCAGCAGCGCGTCGACCAGGGCGCGTCCGGAAACGCTTTCGGCGGCGTCGCCTTCGCGGGCCAGGAATGCGCGCAAGGGGCCGCGCAGCGTCGCCTTGCGCGTCGGGAAGAATTGCTCCAGCCAGGCATCGAGGCGTTCGTTGCCGGACTGCGCCGGATTGGCCTGCGAGCCGATGCGCCGGCGCAGGGTTTCGCGCAATGCGCCGAGCGAGACATGGCGCAGCTCCGGGCTGTGCCCGACCCAGCGGATTTCTCCGCCGGCGGCGCGGTGTTCGCGAGCGATCTCCGCTAGCAGCCGTGATTTTCCGGTGCCGGCGAGGCCGGTCACTTCGACGAAGACGGTGCGGTTTTCCCTGCCGGCGGTCTCCAGCGCCGCCGCCAGGCGGGCACGCTCGTCCCGGCGGCCGACGAACGGCGTGGTGAACGTCATCGGATAGGGCGTGTTTTCCGTACTGTCGACGGCGACCAGCCGGCAGGGCGCATGTTCTCCGGCCAGGCCGGTGAAGCGGCGTCGGGACAGGGGAGTGATGTTCGCGTACGGTCCGAGTTCTCCGGACAGGGATGCCACGGCGATGACGTCGCCCGGTTCGCCGCATAACGCTAGCCGCTGCGCCAGCGCGGGCAGGGTGCTGTCGGCGATCGACTGCCGGGCTGCCGGGCCGATCAGTGCCTTGCCTTCGCAGATGCCGATGCGGGTGCGGCTGAATGCCGGCAAGGCGGCGATTTCCAGCGCGGCCCGCAAGGCCCGGCGCGGCGCCTGCTCGCCGTCGCCGGCGAGGCCGAATACGGCGCCGAGCGCCAGGCCGGTGGTCGGAAAGCGCTGGCCGGTCCAGCGCGACAGTGCCGCATCGAGTGCCGCCGCAATGGGGGCGAGGTGGCGTTCCGGTTCCAGCAGTTCCGCTTCGTCGTTCAAGTCCGCTTCGACCAGCAGCACGACCACCCGACGTACTTCATTCGGCGCGGCCGTTTCGGCGCCGTTGCCTGCCGCTGCCGGCGCTACGGCCGGCGCCGCGTCGCCGCGGCCATCCGGATTCGACTCCGTATTTTCGCCGAGGTCCGCCCGTATGCGTTGGTAAAGCGCACGGGTCGCCTCTTCGGGCTTGATGCCGATTTCCCGGGCCAGCGAGGCTTCCAGTTCCTCGTAGTGCCGCAAGGCGGCGGTGCTCTGTCCGCTGACGGCCAGCAGGCGCAACAGGCGGCGGTGCGCCGCCTCGTCCCAGGGATCGAGCTCCGCGGCGCGGCGCGCGAACGTCAGCGCGCGTTCCCTTTCGCCGTATTGGTCGTGGCAGTCCGCCAGGCGGCCGCAGAGGGCGATGGCATGGCGATGCAGCGCCTCGCGCTTGCGCCGCAGCCATTCCTCGAACTCGGGGCAGTCCGCCAGGGAGAAGCCAGCCATGAACTCGCCGCGGTAGAGCGCTTCGGCCTGTTCCATCTGTTGCAGGCAGGGCGCGCAGCGTTGTACCGAACCGACGGCGTCGCAACGCGGCGGCCACGCCAGGAAGTTGGCGACGTCCAGCCGGGAGGCGCATTCGGGGCCGATGGCGATGGCATCGCGCCGGACGAGCAGGCAGGGGGCGTCCGCAGCGTTGTCCTGCAGCACGGCGCGCAGGTTGGCGAGGACCTGGCGCAGGTTCGCGCGGTGGCCGAACGAGTCGGGCCAGAACAATCCACCGAGCATTTCGCGCGACAGCCAGCGATTTTCGATGGCCAGGTAGGCGAGCAGCGCGCGCCCTTTCTCGTATGCCGGCGCGGCGGCCGGCCGGTCGTCGATCGCCAGCCGCCAGCCGCCCAGCAGCGCGAGCTCAACCCTGCCCGGTGCAGCGACCGCCTCCATTCTTCCCTCCCGCGTATTGGGTCTGTTGCGTTCTTGTGACGGTATGCTGATTCTATATCGCGCATTCGTCATTTACCGAATCGAATTGACATATGGCGCTCACTCTTTACTGGATGCAGGCCGGCGGCTGCGGCGGCGACACGATGTCGTTTCTCGGCACCGAGACGCCCGATGTGCCGACGCTGCTGCGGACGCTGGACGTGGATCTGCTCTGGCATTCCTCGCTGTCGAACCTTGCGCCGGCGGAACACGACGCCCTGCTCGACAACCTGAAGTCGGGGCGCCGGCCGCTCGACATCCTCGTCGTCGAGGGCGCAGTGCTGCGCGGGCCGGCCGGCACCGGCATGTTCGACGCCCGTGGCGGCAAACCGCGCAAGGATCTGGTTGCCGCACTCGCGCGCCAGGCGCATCACGTCATCGCGCTGGGCACCTGCGCCGCCTTCGGCGGCTTCGGCGCCAGCGGCGAGATCGAGGCTACCGGCCTGCAATTCACCCAGTCCGAGAAGGGCGGCCTGCTGGGCGCCGACTTCCGTGCCCGCGCCGGTGCGCCGGTGCTCAATCTCGCCGGCTGTCCCTGCCACCACGATGTGCTCGGCAATGCGCTGCTGGCGATCGCCGCCGGCGCGGCGCTCGCTCTGGATGAATTCCAGCGGCCGCTGGACTGGTACGGCACCATGGTGCATCAGGGCTGCACGCGCAACGAATACCACGAATACCGCGTCGAGGAGGAGGCCTTCGGCGACAAGGGCTGCCTGTTCTTCCACATGGGCTGCCAGGGCCCCCTGACGGGCGGGCCCTGCAACAAGCACCTGTGGAACCAGCGCTCGTCGAAGACGCGCGTCGGCGTTCCCTGCTTCGGCTGCACCACGCCGGAGTTTCCGCCCAAGGACCCGTTTTTCGCGACGCGCAACATCGAGGGCATTCCCATCGCGCTGCCCAAGGGCGTCAGCCGCGCGCACTACATGGTCTACAAGGTCATGGCGGCCGCCGCCGCGCCCGAGCGCCTAAAGCAGCGCATCACGGAAGTCTGAGGGGACGCATATGACCAGCCGCATCATTCGCGATCTTCCTTTCAACCGCGTCGAGGGCGACCTGGAAGTCAGCATCGAGGTCGACGACGGCCGCATCACCGACGCCTGGAGCGCCGGCACGCTGTATCGCGGCTTCGAGAATCTGATGAAAGGTCGCGGCCCGCTCGACGGTCTGGTGATGACGCCGCGCATCTGCGGCATCTGTTCCACCACGCATCTTTACGCCGCGGCGCATGCGCTCGACGCCATCGCCGGCCTGACGCCGCCGGACAATGCCGTGCGTGTGCGCAACGTGGCGCTGATGGTCGAACACATGCAAAGCGACGTGCGCCAGTCGGTGCTGATGTATATGGCCGACTTCGCCCACGCTGCGCACGCCCGGCATCCTTTGTACGCCGAAGCCTTGCAGCGCTACGCGCCGGCCGCCGGCAGTTCGGCCATCGACACCATACGCGAGACCAAGCGTCTGCTCGAAGTGGTCGGCATGCTCGGGGGCCAGTGGCCGCATTCCTCGTTCATGGTGCCCGGCGGCATCGCCTTCGCCCCGTCGCAGGCCGATCTCCTGCAATGCCTGCAGGTCGTGGGCGCGTATCGCGCCTGGTACGAGCGGCGCGTGCTCGGTTGCGCACTCGAACGCTGGCGCGAGGTCGACAGCAGCGCCGCCCTCGATGCCTGGCTCGACGAGAGCGCGGCACACCGCGACAGCGAAGCTGGCTTCCTGCTGCGCTTCGGCCGCGGCGCCGGACTCGACGCCATCGGCGGCGGTCCCAACGCTTTCCTGTCATACGGTTCGCTCGACCTGCCGCAGGAGAGCGCCATCGTCGCTCCGGGCGGACGGCTGGTCGGTGCCGGTTTCGCGCGCGGCACCACGGTCGCCGCCTTCGACGCGGCACGCATCGCGGAAGATGTCTCTCATGCCTGGTACCGCGACCGCGGCGCGCTGCACCCTGCGGTCGGCGAGACCGACCCCTACGCCTCGGCGCAGGCGGGAAGCGCCTATTCCTGGATCAAGGCGCCGCGCTACGACGGCGAGGTGGTCGAAACCGGCCCGCTGGCCGAGGCCGTCATCGACGGCCGTCCGCTGTTCGCCGATTTCGTCGCCACCGGCAGAACCAGTGCGCTCGTGCGCCAGCTGGCCCGCCTGACGCGGCCGGCGACGCTGCTGCCGGCCGTCGAGACCTGGCTGCGCGAAGTGCTGGCCACCCATGGCGCGCCTATCGTCGTCGGCGACGGCCATATGCCCGACGGCGAAGGCGCCGGCCTGGTGCAGGCTGCGCGCGGCGCTCTCGGCCACTGGGTGCGCATCGAGAACGGCCGCATCGCCCGCTACCAGGTCATCACGCCGACGGCGTGGAACGGCTCGCCGCGCGACGCGGCCGGCCGTCGCGGCGCCTGGGAGGAGGCCATCGTCGGAACGAAGGTCGCCGATCCCGACAATCCGGTCGAGGCCGGTCACGTCATCCGTTCCTTCGATCCCTGCCTGGTCTGCGCGGTGCATACCGTGCGCCGCCGTTCGTGACGGCAGCCCGCATCATCTGCATCGGTAACCGCCATGTACGCGGCGACGACTTCGGGCCGCGCGTGTACGACTGCCTGGCGGCGCAGGCCGTCCCGGCGGCCGTCGATATCGTCGACGGCGGGCTGGGCGGCCTCGACCTGCTGCGTTTTCTCGACGACGGCCGCAGCGTTGTGTTCGTCGATGCCGTGGCGGGTTTCGCCACACCGGGCGGACTGGTCCTGCTCGGCGGCGCGGAGGTCGCCCGCCAGTGCGTCGGCGGCTTCGATCACGCGGCCGGTCTGCCCTATCTGTTGCGCGTCATGCCGGCGGTGCTCGACTCCCCGCCGCCGGCCGTCAAAGTCATCGGCCACGAAGGCGCCGCCAGCGCCCGGTCAGTGCGTGCCGCGGCACGGCTGGCCCTGCGTCTTGCCTCGGAGAATCCCGATCATGCTTGCCGCGACTGACCCACGCCTGTTTCCGGGCAAAAGACTATTGCAGCTCGAAGACGTCCTGGCCGAAAACGATTTGCTGCGCCAGGAGTTGCGCACCACGCGGGAAGCGGCGGAAATCACCGCCGACCTCGTCGTCCGGCAGTTTGAAAAAAGCGAGGCGCTGCTCGGGCGCCTCCAGCAGTCCACCGCCATCACCGAGACCACGCTGCGCGAAACCAAGGGCATCATGGACAATGCCTCGGTCGGCATCGCGTTCACCCGGGATCGCAAGATCTACCGCTACAACGGCTGCTTCGGCGCCATGTTCGGCTTTCTCGGCGACGCCGGCGTCGGCTTGCCCGGACGGGTGCTCTATGCGTCCGACGAGGTCTATGCCGAGGTGGGGCGCGTGGCCGGGCCGCTGTTGTCGCAGAACCTGCCGTTCGAGCAGGAACTGCTGCTGCGGCGCCAGGACGGCAGCGAATTCTGGGCCAACGTCAAAGCCTACGTCGCCAATCCCGCGGATCAGGCGTCCGGTACCGTCTGGATCGTCCAGGACCGCTCGAACTTCAAGGCTGCCGAGGAGGAAATCGACAAGGCCCGGCGCGCCGCCGAACTGGCGAATGCCGCCAAGAGCGAGTTCCTCGCCAACATGAGCCACGAGATACGCACGCCGATGAACG
>CAZWFC010000014.1:0-31071 GCA_964632965.1 uncultured Rhodocyclaceae bacterium | reverse complement strand
CGAGCTTCTTGTCGCCGCCGAAGACGATGTCCTTCTCCTGGAAGTCGGAGGTGAAGTTGATTTCGCAGAAGGTGTCCACGCCGGTGGTGCCAACGTAGTAGTTGCGGCGGCCGCCACGGGCGTACTGGCCGCAGCCGATCGGGCCGTGGGAGATCGAGATCATGTCCTTGATCGGGCCCCACACCACGCCCTTGGAGCCGGCGTAGGCGCAGCCGCGCATGGTCATCACGCCCGGCAGCGACTTGCGGTTGGAGGTGATGCACTTCTTCGACGACTCAAGTTCCTTGTCGTTGATCATCAGGTGCTTGGCGCGGTCCTTCTTCGCCTTTTCGGGATAAACCTCAAGCACTTCCTGAACCAGTGCTTCGGTTTCTTCGCGGGTAAGCGCAGCCATCTTGCTTCTCCTTGTCGGACGCCGGCAACTATCTGTGCACGGCGTCCCGTTGGATTGAATTAACTCTCGACTCAGGCGGCGGCAGCGGCGGCAGCCAGTTCGGCGGCGGTCTTGCCGATGATGGAGGTATCTTCCACTTCCATGATGCCGAACTCCATCAGCAGTTCTTCGAGTTCATCCATGGTGACGGGCGTCGGGATGACGAAGTTCTTGTTGTCGACGATCTTGCGCGCCAGGGCACGGTACTCGTCGGCCTGCTTGGCCGTGGGGTCGTACTCGATCACGGTCATGCGGCGGATCTCGGCGTGCTGGACGACGTTGTCGCGCGGCACGAAGTGGATCATCGTCGTACCCATGCGGCGGGCCAGCTCCATGATCAGCTCGTCTTCGCGGTCGGTATTGCGCGAGTTGCAGATCAGGCCGGCCAGACGCACGCCGCCGGAATTGGCGTACTTGACGATGCCCTTGGCGATGTTGTTGGCGGCGTACATGGCCATCATCTCGCCGGAGCAGACGATGTAGATTTCCTGCGCCTTGTTCTCGCGGATCGGCATGGCGAAGCCGCCGCAGACCACGTCGCCGAGCACGTCGTAGAAGACGAAGTCGAGGTCGTCAGAGTAGGCGCCTTCTTCTTCGAGGAAGTTGATGGCGGTGATGACGCCGCGACCGGCACAACCGACGCCGGGTTCCGGGCCACCGGACTCGACGCACTTGATGCCGCCGAAGCCGACGGACAACACGTCTTCGAGTTCGAGGTCTTCGACGCTGCCGGCTTCCGCCGCCAGCTCCATGACCGAGTTCTGCGCCTTGGCATGCAGGATCAGACGCGTGGAGTCGGCCTTGGGGTCGCAGCCGACGATCATTACCTTCTTGCCGGCCTCGGCCAGCGCGGCAACCAGGTTTTGGGTGGTGGTAGACTTGCCGATGCCACCCTTGCCGTAGATGGCGGCTTGACGCAGTTTTGCCATGATGCAATCTCCTATGGTCTGAAATTCACTCGGGTGTAAGGACTATTCCCGTGTTCCCGACCTACGTTCCGCAAAGACCATGCCAAGCCATCGAATGACGGCCAACAGATTGAAATGAATCATCTTATTCAAGTTGCGAGCGATACACCACCGATCGCGGAACCCGACAATGGCGCGGCCTTTTGTCGGGGTACCGACAATGACGCCGCCGCGACATTGCCGCGCTATGCGCGCCTGCCGATCAACCGCTGCAATCTTCCCGCCGTCATACTCGGCAGCCTGACTTTCCAGCGTCATCCGGCCGAACTGCTGCTCGACGGCGTCGCCGAACTGCATGCCGATCTCTTCCTGCGTCTCGACCGCATCGTCGACCGGAGCGAGCGGGCCGCCGCCTTCCGCGATTACCTGACGGTGCACTTCCGCCTCGAACACCTCGACGAAGCCGGCCTGACCGACCAGTCGCAGCAGCGCGCCAACGCCAACTGGATGCGCGCCTTGCGCGGCTGGAGCTTCGACTCGGACGGCCGCGAGGGCGCAGTGCTGAAAGGCTGGGTGGAATCGCGCTTCGGCCTGCTGCCGCGCTTCCACGCCGAGCCGCTGCGCGACTTCAGCGGCCCCGGCTACCGGCGCTATCAGGAAATGCGCGCCGCCGGCCTCTACGGCACCAACGCGCTCGAAGGCCAGCTCGACCTGCTCTATGCGTATTGCCAATACGAATTCCGGCGCAACGAAGCCGCTGCCGGCATCGAGCTGTATCGCGGCATCAACCGCATCGGCGACCACGAAGTGCTGTCGGGCGAAGGCCGCCGCCAGGTTGTGCTGTTCAACAACCTCGCCTCATTCACGGGTTCGCGCGAACGGGCCGGCGAATTCGGCGACTACATCCTGGCGACGCGCGTGCCCGCCGCGAAGATCTTTTTCCATTGCGGGCTGCTGCCCGGCGTGCTCAAGGGCGAGGACGAATACCTCGTCATCGGCGGCGCATACGAAGTGGAAATCCGCACGCTTTGAACCGCCGCGTCTTTCCGCTTGAAAATAGTTCTTGCCAATGCCGTATTGTTCCCGTATGTTAGTCGGGCATTCGATTCAAGTAGCGTATTGCTGTTCTGTAGTCACCCGCCTTTACGGCGCCGTTTCTCCGCTGCCAACCTAGCTTTCTTGATTTCGCTTGCGTTAATGGGCATATGCCCGATTTTTATTTTTTTCAAGGAAGTTCATAAATGGCAACTGGTACCGTGAAGTGGTTCAACGACGCTAAGGGTTTCGGCTTCATCACCCCGGACGAAGGCGGCGACGATCTGTTCGCGCACTTCTCCGAAATTCAAGGCAGCGGCTTCAAGTCGCTCCAAGAAGGTCAGAAGGTCAGCTTCGAAGTGAAGATGGGCCCGAAGGGTAAGCAAGCGGCGACGATCAAGCCGATGTAAGGTCGATGTAACCATCGCCTTCAGAAAGAACCGCAGCTTTGGCTGCGGTTTTTTTTAGTTTCGGCATAACGCCGCTACGCAGGCATTAGCCTGCACTGAAACGCCCCAAGGGCGTTTCGCCCCGCGCTATTGCGCGACGGCAATGTTCTTGATGCCTTCGCAGCCGACGATGCGATTGCGCCCCGCCTTCTTGGCCTCGTACATGCGGGCATCGGCGAGTTCCACGAGTTGGGACCAGTCACGGGTCTCGTCAGCCTGCCGCTCGGCCACGCCGATGCTGGCGGTGACGCGTTTGTGGTCGGGCGCGCTCCCCAGTCCGATCTCGCACACCCGCTGCAGCCCCTGGCAGGCCTGCGTGGCGCTGGTGTTTGGCATGATCAGCACGAACTCCTCGCCGCCCCAGCGCGCCAGCATGTCGCCGGCGCGCAGGTGCTTGCGCAACTGCAGCGTGGCGTTTCTCAGCACCTGGTCACCGGCGTCGTGACCGAAGCTGTCGTTGACGAGCTTGAAGTGATCGAGATCGATGAAGGCCAGGGCGAGCGGCGCATGAACGCGGCTGGCCAGGACGAACTGGAGGTCGAGCAATTCCTCGCCGCTGTGGCGCGTGAAGCAGCCGGTCATGCTGTCGCGGATCGCCTCGCGGATGAACACGATCATGAAGCCGAGCTGGGACAGACCGGCCAGCGCGGACACGCAGACGATCAGGAGCAGCAGCCAGAACGTCACGGCCAGCGCGGGAAAGTCGATCGCGACGCCGCCGAGAAGCACGGCGACGATGGGCATCAGCAACATGGGAAAGGCGAAGGCCACGCACTCGACCATGGTCAGGGGAAAAATCGACAGGCCCGCCAGCATGACGAAGGGCAGGAAGGTGTAGCCGGTCGCGATCGCCCCCTGAAGTCCGTGCATGTCGAACAGGGCCATGTGCTCGTAGGTGTAGAGGTAGAACGCGGAGGGAATCGCCAGCAGAAAGCCCAGCGCCTTGTAGGCGTCGGCCATCCCTTCCGCGCGCCGCGTGGCGATCAGGATGCCGCCGAAGGCCACCGACGCCGCCAGGCGCGCCCAGGCCAGCCCGTGCCAGACTTCCGGCGGAAAGACCATCATGTCGATGACGATCCAGAGCGGCGTCAACACCGCGAACAGGCCGGCCACCAGGCGGGCCCGCGTCATGACGATCGTCGCGCGCCGGGTCGTCAGCAGCGAAAGATGGCCGACCGGCCAGAACAGCCAGACCACTTCTTCCGCGGTCATCTCGGTCAGGATCATCGACCATGCGCGCAGCCATATCTTCGCCAGCGTTTCGTTCAGCATGCCTTGCCTCCCCATACAGCCAAGATGCATCGAACCCGCATACCGCGCGGACGACTTCGAGGACCGCGCAGGCTAACCGGCAAGGCTACCCGACCGACATGCCGTTGGCAAGCTTCCTCCCTCCGCGCACCCGCGTGCGGCTGCCGGGATTGTTGCAAACCCGACACGCCACCGCCCATCCCCTGCCGCCACAGGCTTTCGCGGCCGGCCTGCTTCTTGCACGCCTCAGATCAACAGCAAGGAGACGACATGATTCCCCCACAACTGCATAGCGAAATCATCAGCGGACTGGAAGACGGCAGCATCGTTCCCTACCTCGGACCGGGCGTCCTGGCCGAGGTGGTCTCCGCCAGCGGAGCATCCATCCCGGCCACCAGCGACCAACTGATCCTCGGCCTGAACGGCGGCAAGCCGATGGCGCCCAAGCTCATGTACGAATTTCCGCGCGCGGCGATGAACGTCGAACTCAAGCGCGGCCGCGCCGCCGTCACCCGCTTCCTCGACGCCACCTACGCCGGCACGGCGTGGAGCCGCTCGGCGCTGCACGACTGGCTGCAAGCGATCCGTCCGCCCTACGTCATCGACATCAACCGCGACACGCAGCTGATCGACAGCTACGCCGGCACGCCGCACATCCTGATCCTCGGCTGCGCGCGCCTGGGCGGCAGCGATTTCCGCTTCAAGCTCTACGCCTACGACGGCAACGACTACACGGCCATCGTTCCCGAACAGGCGGCCGGCGGCCAGCCGGTGCTGTTCAAGCCGATGGGCGCACCCAAGCCGCACCCGTCCTACATCGCATCGGATGCCGACTATGTCGACTTCATCACCGAACTGATGGGCGGCTTCGCCGTGCCGGCCTTCGTCAAGGCCTTGCGCCGCGACAAGCGCTACCTGCTGCTGGGCATGCGCCTGAACCGCGACACCGAGCGCATGGTGCTGGCCGACCTGATCTACGGCGCGGCCCAGCCGGCCGGCTGGGCCCTGATCGAGAACGCCACCGACAAGGAGCGGCGCTTCCTCGACAAGCTGCGGATCGAGCTGATCGACGCCAGCCTGGCCGAACTGATGGCCGGAGCCGCCGCGGAGCCCCTGCCATGCTGAGCTGGGATGAAGACCGCCATGGCCTCGGCCTGCCGGAAATGGATGCGACCCACCGGGAATTCCTCGCCCTGGCGGCCGAACTGGCACAGGCGGGCAACGAGGATTTCGTCGTTCTCTTCGATACCCTCGCCGACCACACCCAGCGCCATTTCGACAATGAAGGCCAGCTCATGCGCCGCTGCCGTTTCCCGGCCATCGCCGAGCACGAAAGCGAACACCGGCGCGTACTGGGAGAACTCGCCCACATCAAGCGCGGCCTCAACGAAGGACGTTTCGCTTTCGCCCGCGCCTATGTGAAGACCGGCCTGCCCGAATGGTTCGGCGTCCATCTGGCGACGATGGACGCGGCGCTGGCGGCCTGCCTCAAGCGCAACGCATGACCGGCAAGGGCTCGTGGGCCGCCATCACGGCGACCAGCGCCCTGGCCTGCGCCCGGCAGGCCTCGTGCACCGCCGGATCGAGCGCCTTCAGCCAGCGCGGCGGGATGGCATCGAGCCCGTAGAGGGCACCGGCCAGCATGCCGGCGATGGCGCCCGTCGTGTCGGCATCGCCGCCGCGGTTGGTCACATCGACGAGGCAGCTTTCGAAGCCGTCCGTGTCCATCAGCGCCTGCAGCACAGCCTGCATGGTCTCGACGATCCAGCCGCTGGGATTCTCGCGGCGCCGGCCCTGGTAGGCGAACTCCGGCCGCGCACCGACCAGCGGCTTGATGCGGCGCCGATAGACGTGGCGCAAGGGATCGCCGCGCACGAAATCCTGCACCGCCAGGGCGAGAAATTCGCTGGCGGCATCCGACGCCGGATTGTGGTGCGTCACGTGCGCCTGGGCACGCACGGCGGCGCGCACCGCCGCCTCGTCGCGCGCCAGCGTGCCCAGTGCCACCGGCAACACACGCATCGCGGCGCCGTTGCCGGCATCGTGCTCGGAGGGCACGGCAGCCGGATTCCCGCTGCGCCGGAAGGCGATCAGGTTGCGCCGCACGGTGTTGCCGATGTCGACCGGCTTGCCGCGCATCCAGGCGTCGAAGGCGTGGGCGCAGGACAGCGGCCGCACTTCGCCGCCGTCGGCCAGCATGGCCGCTCCCAGCGCCAGCGACATGGTGGTGTCGTCCGTCACCTGGCCGGCCTTGAGACGCAGCCAGCCGCCGCCGCGTATCTCGCGGTGCACGCCGTACTGGCAGCGAATTTCGCGCGGCGTGAGGAACTCGACCGTCGCGCCGAGGGCGTCGCCCACGGCGAAACCCAGATAGGCCGCTTCCGCACGCGCAACGAGTTGGTCGCTCACAAGCAGCCTCCGGTGCACGGGCCTGTCGCCGAAATCAGCGACTCGGATACTCCACGATGACATCCTCGTCGCGCATCACCATCTGGCAAGCGAGGCGCCATTCGCCGGGGACGAGGTCGTCAATGCGCATCTGGTCGATCTGCGCCTGGGTCAGATGGCCGAGTTCCTTGAGCACCTGGACTTCGCGGTCGGTGAGCGGATGGCCCATCTTCTTTTTCTTGTCGACCATTTTGACCTTGACCAGGCAGGTACCGCATTCGCCGTCGCCGCAGGAAAAATCGATGGGAATGTGGTTTTCCTTGGCTATCTCCAAAATGGTCTTCTTGTGGCTGCCGGCGACCGCATAGACGGTCTTGTCCTTGTGCAGGGGGCTGGTGAAAGTGACGTTGGCCATGCTTGACTCCTGGTGGGTTAAGTGAACTACGTGGGCAAACTGGGTGATATTCGAGCGCAGCGAGCCGAATCCGTCACCTCCCCCGCGAGGGGGAGGCCGGGAGGGGGCGGGCCCTCGGGCCGCATGGCGGCGAGATAGCCGTCAAGCCGGCTTGACGACGATCTCGCCGCCCAGCACCTGCGCCTGGCAGGCCAGGCGGTGGTGGCGCGGCGCCAGGTTGTCCTTGAGCACCTGCTCTTCGAGCACCGACGGCGCGGCGAGGTTTTCGTAGCCGGCAACGATCTTCGTCAGGCAGGTGCAGCATTCGCCTTCGCGGCAGCCGTAGGTGATGCCGGCGCCGACCTTTTCCGAGACCTCGATGAGGCGGGTTCCCGCCGGTACCGCGATGGTGACGCCGACATCCTCGAAGGTGACATTCGCTTTGGGCATGGTTTTCCTTTCAGGCCAGTGCGGCCATGTCGATAATCCGGTTGCCGGCTTTGCCGGTCAGGTGCAGGGCCAGTTCGCCGCCCAACTGGCGGCAGTCGGCGAGTTCGGCGTCGGTCGGGATCAGCTTGGCGCGCACGCCCTTGACGGGCACGCGCAGCTTGAGTCCACGCAGGCGGTCCTCGATCATGGCCACGGCTTCGCCGCTCCAGCCATAGGAGCCGAAAGCGGCGCCGAGCTTGCCGCGCACATTGACGGCGGCGAGCGACGACAGCAGATCCCACACCGGCTTGACGGCATCGCCGTTGATGGTCGGGCTGCCGAAGGCGAGGCAGTCGGCTTCCTCGATCAGGTCGACGAAGGGCGCCACCTCGACCGTTTCGAGATCGTAGAGCGAGACGCGCACACCACCCGCACCTTCCGCCCCGGCGGCGACCGCCTCGGCCATGGCGCGCGTATTGCCGTAGGCGGAGAGGTAGAACACCAGCAGCGTCTTGACGTCGCCGGCCTCGTTCTTCAGCGTCGATACCGAGAGGTCGCGGTAGCGGCGCACATAATGCTGGGGCGTATCGCGCAGGATGGGGCCATGCGCCGGCGCCAGCATCCGTAGCGGCAAGGGCTCGATCAGTGCCAGCGCTTCCAGCACCTGGGCGCGGAACGGCCGCATGATGTGGGCGTAGTAGTAATCGAAGGAAAAACGGAAGTCGCCGACGGCGTCGTTGAACAGCCGCCCGTCGCAGAAATGGCAGCCGAAGATGTCGCCGGAAAACAGCAGGCCGGCATCCTCCAGCCAGGTGCATTGCGTGTCCGGCCAATGCAGATAGGGCGTGTGCAGGAAGGACAGTTGGCGGTCGCCGAGGCTCACGCTGTCGCCGGTGAACACCGCCGTGTAGTCGATGCTGTCGCCGTGCAGCAGGCCCTTGAGCATCTGCCGGGCGCGCGTCGAGATGTAGAGCCGCGCCTGCGGCGCACGCCGCAAGAGTTCCGGCAGCGCGCCCGAATGGTCGGGTTCCAGGTGGTTGAGGACGATAGTGCTGATCTCGTCGTAGCGGGCGACGGATTCGAGACGACGAAAAAAATCGTCGGCATAGCACTCCTTGACCGTATCGATCACGGCCACGCCTGCGCTGCCGCGCACCGCGTATGAATTGTAGGTCGTGCCGTTGGCGGTCTTGAGGATGATGTCGAAGGTGCGCAGCCCCGGATCGAGAACCCCGATCCAGTGCACGCCCGGCGCGATCTCGACCGCGTGGTCAGCCGGCGAGGGCGGCGCAGGGCTCATGGTCGTGCTCGCCGCCGGATTCGCCATCGTGGCCGCTGCATCTGTGTCCGTCCGTGCCGTGCCGGCAGGCTTCGAGATTGTCGTCGAGCGGCGCGCCGGCCAGGCCGATCCAGGCATCGATGGCCGCCGCATCGAAACCGACGCGGCGCACGCCATCGACTTCGAGCAGCGGACGGCGGATCAGCAGCGGATGCGCCTGCAACAGCGCCAGCGCCGTCGCCTCGTCGCAATCCTCGGGCACGATCTCGCCGCTCTTCACCGCCGGCGAATTGCGGTTGAACCACTGCGCCACCGGCAGCGACTCGAAGAACGACAGCAGCTGCATGCGCGCCCACGGCGTGCGCAGCAGATCCTTGACCACCAGCGTATGGCCGGCCGCTTCCAGCAAGGCCTTCTGACGGGCATTGCCGGAACAGCCGGGCTTCTCGTAGAACACGACGACAGCCATGGAAAACTCCTATCGGGCGGCGATCTCCGCCTGTACGGCCGCCCAGCGGGCGGGTGAAATTCCGGTGAGCGAACCGGGCGGATTCATCGGTTCGTTCAGTTCATTGACGATGGCGCCCTCGATGGGGCAGATCGCCACGCATTGCGCATCGGCAAAATCGCCGCTGCACTCGGTGCATTTGTCGGCATCGATGAAGAAGTGCGGCTTCGCCTCGACGATGGCCTGGTTAGGGCACAACGGCTCGCAGGCCCAGCAATTGACGCAGGTTTCGATGATTTCCAGGGCCATGATTACCTCACGCGCATTTCTTGACGTCGGCCGACGCCGCCAGCTTGCCGGCCGCCAGCATTTCGCGCCACACCGCCATGACGGCGTCTTCGATCGGCTCCAGCGCATGCTCGCCGTTGGGCTTGATGCCAGCCGCTTCGAGCTTGCCCCAGGGCTCGAAACCGATCTTCGAGCACAACACCGCCTCGCAGCCTTCGAGGGCGCGGATGGTGCGGGCGAGCACCGATTCGCCGCGCATTTCATCCTCCCCGCAGCTATCGTCGCCGCTACAGTACAGATCGGTCTTGCGGTGGCCGACCAGGCGGGCGCCCGACTCCACGGCCTCGTAGATGAGAAATTCGCGCGCATGGCCGAAATGCTCGTTGATGACGCCGCCGCCCTTGCTCGCCACCGCCATCGTCACGGCCCGCCCCTGCGCCGCCTTGGCCGGCCGGTGCAGAGTCACCACCTGGGTCGCCGCGGCGGCCGGCGCATGGGCGCGGGCACGCTTGGCGGCCATCTCGGCCGCGATCTTTTCCCGCAGGGCCAGACGCCGGGCCATCGCCGCTTCGTGGTCAATTTCCATCGCCGCCACTTTTTCCAGCGTGAACTCGGCGCCGCGGTCCTCGCCCAGCAGGCCCACCGCGTCGGCGCGGCACTGGCGGCAGTGGCGCATCATGTTCATGTCGCCTTCGCAGGCGTCCTGCAAGGCCTTCAACTCGTCGGCGGTCGGGCTGCGCTGCCCCATCACGCCGTAGAAGGTGCCGTGCTCGGCCTCCGCGATCAGCGGCATGACGTTGTGCAGGAAGGCGCCCTTGGCCTTGACGATGCGCGATACCTCCTTGAGGTGCTCGTCATTGACGCCGGGGATCATCACCGAATTCACTTTCACCAGGATGCCGCGCGCCACCAGCATCTCCAGACCCATCTGCTGCTGCTCGATGAGGATCGCCGCCGCCTCGCGGCCGTGGACACGCCGGTTCTGCCAGAAGATCCACGGATAGATCTTGGCGCCGACGTCCGGGTCGACGCAGTTGATGGTGATGGTGACGTGCTCGATGTTGTGCCTGGCCAGCTCGTCGACGCACGCCGGCAACGCCAGACCGTTGGTCGACACGCAGAGCTTGATGTCGGGCGCCTTCTCGGCCAGCAGGCGAAAAGTCGCGAAGGTGCGCACCGGGTTGGCGAGCGGATCGCCCGGCCCGGCGATGCCTAGCACCGACATCTGCGGAATCGCCGCCGCCACGGCCAGCGTCTTCATCACCGCCTGTTCCGGCGTCAGCAGTTCCGACACCACGCCGGGACGCGACTCGTTCGAGCAGTCGTACTTGCGGTTGCAGTAGTGGCACTGGATGTTGCAGGCCGGCGCCACCGCCGCATGCATGCGGGCGAAGTGGTGATGCGCCTCTTCCGAATAGCAGGGATGGTCTTCCACCCGGCGGCGAACATCGTCCGGCAGGCCGTTCAATTGTCCGGCCGTCGAACCGCAACTGCCGGCGCTGCATCCGCCCGCCGGGGCTTGGGCAACCGGGGATCCGATCACGGGGAGGTCCACGTTGTTCTCCGCGAAGTGTGTTGACCTCCCTTTCAGCAATGGCCGTGCCAGAACCGCTCAGGACGACAAGCCATTGAACAGCAAAGGATTACGTGGCACCTAATCTGTTACGAATGCCACAAAAATGCTGGCGGCCTTGCGACAATCTGCGGACACGTCTCGCCGCGACCGTTTGTGCCCCCATTACAAAATCGAGCTCTCCGGACGATCAGGGGTGACTCAGGCCGTGGCGCATGGCGTAATGGAATAGCTCGGCATTGGTGTCGATATTCAATTTGCGCATCAATCGGGTTTTGTGCACGCTGACAGTCTTGGCGCTGCATCCGAGACTACCGGCAATGCCATTGATACTCTCGCCGGATGCGAAACGCTTCAGAACTTCGATTTCCCGCCGGGTCAGGACATCGGGCTGAGGATTTCTCTCCCCCACGCGTTCGAACAGCAACGCATCCACCAAACGCGGCTCCATGAAGCACCCCCCCGCCGCCGCTGTCCGCACGGCGTCGAGCAGCACCTTGACGTCGGCGTCCTTGGTGACATAGCCCACGGCACCCGCCTTGGCCGCCCGGCTTGCCATCTGGGGTTCACCGTTCATGGTGAACACCACTACGCGCAACGCGGGGTTTTCCTGCAACAGCCGCGGGATCAAATCGACGCCGCCGCCAGGCATGGAAAGGTCCAGAAGCAAGACATCGATATCCTGCTGGCGCACGGCCACGAGGGTCCCGGAACCGTCCAGACTCTCACCGGCTATCGTCAAATCGTTGGTCGCGGCAGCGATCTGCTGAAGGCCGTTGCGGACCACCATATGATCGTCCGCAACCCAGAGTCGGACCTTCGTCATTTCTCTACCGCCGCATTCAGTGGCATCTCGAATTCCAGTCGCGTGCCCGTTCCCGGTGAACTGCCGATTCTCAAGCGTCCTCCAACCATTGCGGCTCGTTCCTGCATGCCAAACAATCCCAGCCTGCCCCCCGATTGCGCGACAGCGTCCAGATCGAAACCGCGTCCGTCGTCATGAACCGTCAGATGCATACATTCTGCATCGTAGGAAAAATGCACCGATGCCGATGTCGCCCGCGCGTGCCGGGCTATATTGGTCAGGGATTCCTGGAGGATGCGAAATACGGTGGTTGCCTGAATGTCGGTGGTGCCACGATACTCGCCGCTGACCGTGAGCCGGCACGCGATGCCGGTCATGGTGCGAAAATCCGTCGCCAATGCCTCGATAGCAGGCAAAAGCCCGTGTTCCAGCAAAACAGGGCGCAGATTGCTGGAAATGCGGCGAACAACACCGGTGGCCTCATCGAGCAGGCGCCCCAACTGATCGGCGATCGCGATGACATCGGTCTTCCGCACCCCGTTCCCGCGCATTCTCAACGCCGAAAGCGCCATCCGCATGCCGGTAAGCAACTGGCCCAGTTCGTCGTGAACCTCCCGCGCCATGTGCTTGCGCTCGGATTCGAGTATGCCGTCCTGACGGGCCATCAGGTCGACGAACATCTGCCGGGAGCGGCGCAAATCCTCCTCGATACGACGGCGCTCGGTCAGATCGAGGACCATCACCACGAATCCACGCACCCGGCCGTCGGGAGCGATGTCCGGCAAATAGGACGCGCGAACCCAGCGCTCACCGCCATCCTTGTAAGGAAGCGCTGCCTCGTACTCCACGCTTTCTCCCGCCAGCGCCCGGTCCACGTATGGCGAAGCCATTTTCCAGGCTGCATCGCCGAGCACTTCCTTGGCTAGACGGCCTTCGATATCGCCCGCTCGACACCCGAACCAGCGTTCGTAAGCGCGATTGACCATGCGATACCGCCGATCGGCATCAACATAGGAAATCAGCGCCGGAACGGCATCGGTCGTGAGCCGCTGGAACAGGTTCAGATCCGTGATCGTTTGCTCGCGTTCCTTGCGTTCAGTGATGTCCTGCACATAACCATGCCACAGGATGCTGCCGTCGGCCTCCGGCACCGGCATGGAACATCCCTCCATCCAGCGCAACCCCTTGACGGGATGTTCAAAGCGCCACTCGTCGCGCCACTGCGTCATGGTCCGGGCCGACTCGAGCACGGATGCCGCTACGCGCGCCTGATCGTCCGGGGGCATGCAGGCGAAGATCGGGCCTGCGTCCGTTGCCACGTCCTCGGGATGCAGTCCAAAGAGGTCGACAATCGCCGGGCTGGCATAAGGCATAGACATGGAATCGGTGCCGTCCTGCCGCAAGCGAAAAGAGCAGATCAAGCCCGGCACCGAAGCAGCGACCTTATCGAATTGTTCGCGCAGGTCAGGCATGCCGTCCACCCGTTCCGCCACGGCCTTTTTGCGCCTCATCACGGGTACAAACGCAGCCCCATCTGTTTCCGGACGCCTCCCGGTCGATTTCATTTTTCTAAGGTTTTCCTTACCAATAAAATAAGTTATATTGCGTAGCCGCCCGGAATAAGCCTTCGTCGGTCCTAGATTATCAGATTGACGAAGAATTCAAGGTTAGTGAGGCGCGACGCGCGCCCCTTGCCGGAAGGCAGGAATAGGTCTTTTCTTCTTCGCCCCAGATGAACCAGCACCTATCAAGGAGATGGTCCGGATATGAAACCGCCCACGGCATATCTCTCCGTTCGCAACCGCCTGCTTCTCCTGGTGCTTCTGTCGACGATTCCCGCATTCGTCCTGATCGTCTATTCCGCATTCGAAGACCAGAGCAAAGCCAAGACCGAAGCCGAACGACAGACCCAGCAATTGGCAGGTCTCGTCGCCGAAGAACAGAGACGCATCATCGACCTGTCGCGCCAACTGCTGGTAGCGCTCTCGAACCTGCCTATCGTGCGCGACCCTGCCTTGATCTCACGCTGCGGAGAAACCCTGGACCGATTGCGTCGCAGCAATCCGCTATACGGCAACATCGGCATGGTGGATGCCGATGGCACCATGCAATGCAGCGCGTTGCCGTTCAGACCTGGCGCCAATTATGCGGCACGCGCATGGTTCCGCCGCGCCGCAAGCAGCCGGGAATTTTCGGTTGGAGACTACATTGTCGGCAGCCTGTCGGGGCTGCCCAGTCTCACCCTGTCGTTTCCGGTTCTCGATGACGAGGGGCAGGTACGGAAAGTTCTGTTCGCAGCCATAGACCTTTCCTGGCTCCAGAACTTCGCGCGGAAGTTTTCGCTGCCACCAGGAACGGCCATCGTGATAGTGGATGCCGACGGCGTCGTCCTGGCCCGCCATCCGGATACCCTCGATGAACTGATCGGGAAACCGGCTCCGGAAAGAGATATCCGTCGATCCATCATGACTGCCGACTGCAAAGGCTTCACCGAGCTGCGCGGTCAGGACGGAATCACGCGTCTGAATGCCATCGAACCGCTGCTGCGGCTCCAAGATGGGTGCGTTTACGTTCGGGTCGGAGTACCCGAGAACGAAGTTTACGCCGATGTCCGACACCAACTCCAGCGCAACCTGGCGGCGCTGCTGGCGACCAACCTGCTGATTTTTGCCATCGCCTGGTACGGCAGCGACTGGCTGATATTGCGCCGCCTGCATGCCCTGACCGATGCCGCGCAGCGCCTGGGCGGAGGTGACCTGGCTGTTCGCAGCGGCCTGGCCGGATCGGGCGACGAAATCGGTCTGCTGGCGCAAACCTTCGACGAAACGGTGATGCGCTTGCAGGATCGCGAGATTCGCCTGCTGGAGTCCGACCGCGCGCTGTCCCATGCCAACCGGGCATTGACGGTACTCAGCGCCGGCAATCGCGCCATGCTCAGGGCGACGGACGAACAGACCTTGCTCGACGAAATGTGCCGCATGATCGTGGAAAAGGGCGGCTACGCAATGGCCTGGGTCGGCTATGCGCATCAGGATGCCGACAAGAGCATCCGCCCCGTCGCCCACGCCGGCGCGAACCGCGAATATGTCGAAAACCTCCGGCTTACCTGGCGCGAGGACGATGCGCGCCGCGGTATCGGCAGCATTGCCATACGTGAAGGACGACCGGCGCTGGTACGCGACATCGCCACCGATCCGGATTTTGCGACGTGGCGGCAAGAAGCGCTGCAAAGCGGTTTCGCATCCTGCATCGCCCTGCCCCTGAACGGCACGACTGGAATCATCGGCACACTCGGCATTTATGCCACCGACCCGGACGCCTTCGACGATGGCGAAATCGAGCTCCTCAACGAAGCGGCCTCCGACCTGGCCTACGGCATTTCCCGGCTGAGGGATCAGGCGCGCAGCCGGGAAGCCGACGAAATCGAGGACCTCTACAACAACGCGCCTTGCGGCTATCACTCCATCGATGGCGACGGGCTGATTACCCGGATCAACGATACCGAAATGGCCTGGCTCGGCTACGAACGTGCCGCAATCGTCGGCAGGCTGAAATTCTCCGACCTGCTCGCCCCGACGAGCATCAAGACATTCGATGAGGCCTTCGTTTGCCTCAAGCAGAGCGGTTCGGTGCACGACATCGAACTCCGCATGGTCCGCCGCGACGGCACAATCCTGCCGGTGCTGATGAGCGCCACGGCAATCGCTGACGACGGCCGCTACCTATCGAGCCGGTTCACGCTTTACGACATCACCGATCGCAAGCGTGCCGAAGACGCTCTGCGTCAGGCCAAGGAAACCGCCGAGGAAAGCACCCGCATCAAGAGCGAATTCCTCGCCAACATGTCGCACGAACTGCGTACGCCGCTGAACGCCATCATCGGCTTCTCCGAGGTGCTCAAGGACGGCATCATGGGCGAGATGGCGCCGGAACAGCACGAGTACGTCACGGACATATTCAGTAGCGGCCAGCACCTGCTGTCCCTGATCAACGACATTCTCGACCTGTCGAAGATCGAAGCCGGCAAGATGCTCCTCGACGTGGAGCCGCTGGACGTGGACGCCATGCTGAAAAACAGCCTCTCCATCGTCAAGGAAAAGGCGGCGGCGCACCGTATACAGCTGCAGTTGGAAGCGGCCGAACGGCTCGGGACGGCGCTGGTAGACGCCCGCAAGACAAAACAGATCGTCTACAACCTGCTTTCGAACGGCGTGAAATTCACCCCCGAAGGCGGCCGGGTCACGCTGCAGGCCCGCAAGGTTTCCCGATCCGATATCGAAGGATGGACTGCGCCGGAAACGACCAACCTGCGAATGCCTCTGCCCCCGGGCGACTTTATGGAGTTCCTGGAAATTGCGGTGGAAGACACGGGGATCGGCATTTCTGCAGAGGATGCGCCGCGCCTGTTCCGTGCCTTCTCGCAACTCGATTCCTCGCTGTCGCGGGAAGCCGAAGGCACGGGACTGGGACTGGTTCTGGTGCTCAAACTGGCCCAACTGCATGGCGGCACCTTGGCCTTGGCCAGCAGACCGGGGCATGGCAGCAAGTTCATCGTCTGGCTGCCATGGCGCCAAGGAAATTCGGCCGTCGGCGACGCACCGGAGCCCACGCAGCGACCGGCAACGACCGGCAACGGCCGGCAGATCGCCCTGGTGATCGAAGACAACACCCGTGCCGCCGAACTGATCCGGCTGCAACTGGAGCCGGAAGGATTCGAGATCGTCCGCGCCGCCAACGCGAAAGAAGGACTCGAACTTCTGGCTACCCGGCCACCGACAGTCATCGTTCTCGACATCATGCTGCCCGACATGGACGGCTGGGATCTGCTGGCGCAAATCAAGCAGCCAGATTCGCCGGCGGTAAACATCCCGGTGGTCATCGTATCCATCGTTGCCGACACGCAAAGAGGCTTTTCTCTTGGCGCCAGCGCCGTACTGCAAAAGCCGGTCAGTCGCGAGAACCTGCTCATAGCGCTGGAAGACCTGGGGCTGGCAAGGACAAATCGGTCCCTCAAGGTGCTGGTGATCGATGACGACCCGAAGGCTGTGGAACTGCTGTCGGCCTACCTCGTCGAGCCCGGCTACACCGTATTGCGTGCCTACGGCGGCAAGGAAGGTATCGCTAGCACGCAGCGCGAGCGGCCCGATCTGGTCATACTGGACCTGATGATGCCCGAGGTGAACGGCTTCGACGTCGTCGCCGCCCTGAGGAGCATGCCGGAAACGGCAACCATCCCCATCGTGGTGGTGACCGCCAAGACGCTGACCGCGGAGGATCGGGCGATACTCAACTCCAATGTCGAAGCCGTCCTGGAGAAAGCCAGCTTCAGCCACGGCCACTTCGCCAACGAAGTTCGGCGTGCCCTGGTGACCAACCGGAGAGTGAAAACATGACGGCACAGGTGTTGGTGGTGGAGGACACCCCGGCCAACATGAAACTGGTCAGCATGCTGCTCGGCAAGGCGGGCTACCGGGTGCTCCAGGCGAACAATGCCGGCGACGGCATCGCGCTGGCACGGGAATACGCTCCCGACCTGATCCTGATGGACATCCAGTTGCCCGGCATGGATGGCCTGGAGGCGACACGCTTGCTGAAACAGGATGCGGCAACCCGGAGCATCAGGGTGATCGCGCTGACGGCCTTCGCCATGAAAGGCGACGAGGAAAAGATGATGGCGGCCGGCTGCGACGGCTACATCGCCAAACCGATCCAATACAGGAGTTTTCTCGACACGGTGGAACGAATGCTGGCTTCCCCGCCAACCGAAAGGAAATAGCGCCATGACCACGAAGAAATGGATCCTGATCGCGGACGACGATCCACGCAATCGCAAGCTGCTGGAAACGCTGCTGCATGCCAACGGCTACCAGGTGCGCGCCGCAGAATCCGGCCAAACGGCGTTGGCCTCGATTGCGGACACACCTCCCGACCTCATCCTGCTCGACCTGATGATG
Source organism: uncultured Rhodocyclaceae bacterium (assembly GCA_964632965.1). Taxonomy (GTDB): domain Bacteria; phylum Pseudomonadota; class Gammaproteobacteria; order Burkholderiales; family Rhodocyclaceae; genus Nitricoxidireducens. The sequence goes on along the minus strand of CAZWFC010000014.1, from coordinate 13,437 downwards.
CCGGGAATGGACGGCTTCGAGGTAGTGCGGCACCTGAAAGCCGATCCCGCCAGCAGCCAGATACCCGTCATCATGGTGACGGCCCTCGACGATGCCGGCTCACGCGCCCGCCTGGCCGCCGCAGGTGTGTCGGAGATAATCACCAAACCGGTGGACCGCTGGGAACTTCAGGCGTGCATGGCCAAACTCCTGGGAGCCGACAATGAACTTGCCTGACTCGATCAGCGAACTGCACGAGGCCCAGATAGAACTTGAACGCATGAACCGGCTTTACTCGATGTTGAGCCATATCAACCGTTCGATCATACGCACCGAAGATCCCCAGGAACTCTACGCAGCAGCGTGCCGCATCGCCGTCGAATACGGCGGTTTCAGCGCCGCCTGGATCTCCCTGGCAGAACCCGGCAGCAGTCGCGTAGCGCCGGTGGCCGCAGCCGGAGCGGCATCCGTAGCGGAACTGAAGAGCATCGCCGACGTGGTGGAGGGCCGAGGCCCCACAGCCCAGGTGGCGCAGGACGAATGCCCCCTTGTCGTCAACGACACGAGAGACTCCACGCCTTGGCAGAGCATGACGCAATCCTGGGGAATCCGCGCCGGCGGTTCGTTTCCCATCCGCCTCGATGGACGTTTCATCGGCGCATTCAACCTGGCCTCGGCTGAACCCGGATTCTTCAGGACTGCCGAAATTCACCTGGTTACCGAAGTCGCGGCCGATCTTTCCTTCGCCCTGGGAGTCATGCACAAGGAAGAGAAGCGTATCGCCGTAGAGACCAAGATGCAGTATCTGGCCTACTACGATTCGCAGACGGGGATGCCCAGCCGCGCACTATTCGAGGAACGTCTGGCCGAGACCTGCGGTACCGTCGAAGGAAAACCGGTGACGGTGCTGGTCGCCAACCTCAGGCAGTACCACGGCATTGTGCAACTGCTGGGACCGGCAGCGGGAATCGAAGTCATCCGGGCTTCTGCGGCCAAACTGGAAGCGGCACTGCCGGCAACGGTCATCGCGCGGGTCACCGAGTCGAAGTTCGCGATCATGCTGCCGGAACCGGAAGGACTCGATGTAGCCGAAGAACAGGCTTGGCACATCCACCGGATATTGGCCGGCCCCATGCGTGCGGAAAACCAGGAAGTGTTCCTCGATCCATTCGTCGGCATTGCCGTATTTCCCCAGGACGGCCCCCCCGCAGAGGTGATCAAGCATGCCATAGTCGCTGCGGATGCTAAGGCCCACGACACCAACAGCAGTTGCCGCTTCTACAGTGCCGATCTCGAACATGGCTCGCGCCGGCGGCTCGACCTCGACGCAGCCTTGCGTCGCGCCCTGGAGCGCGACGAGTTCGTGCTGCATTACCAGCCTCAGGTGGATTTGCTCAGTGGCCGCATCGTCGGTGCAGAAGCGCTGCTGCGCTGGCACCGCCCCGGGCACGGACTGGTGTCTCCCCAGGAATTCATCCCCCAGCTCGAAGAAAACGGACTTATCGTGGCCGTCGGTGAGTGGGTAATGCACGAAGCCTGCCGTCGCGGCAGGCAATGGCAGGACGAAGGCCTCCCCCCTTTCCGCATTGCCGTTAACCTTTCTGCCCGCCAGTTTCATGATGGCGACATCGGAAAAACGGTAAGGCGCGCCCTGGAAAGCTCGAAACTCGACCCCCAGTGGCTCGAACTCGAGCTCACGGAAGGCATTGTGCTACTGAATGCCGATACGGTCATCCGCACCATGCACGACCTGAATGCCGAAGGGATCAGCCACGCCCTGGACGACTTCGGCACCGGCTACTCCTCGCTGAGTTACCTGCAACGCCTGCCCGTTGCACGCATCAAAATCGACAAGGCGTTCGTCGCCGACATCATTTCCAACCCAGGCGATGCAGCCATTGCGCGCGCCGTGGTGGGCATGGCCCACAGCCTGGGCCTGTCCGTAATCGCCGAAGGCGTGGAAACGGAGGGACAATTGGGCTATCTGCGCGGCCTCGGCTGCGAGGAAATTCAAGGCTATCTCTTCAGCCGCCCCCTGCCCGAACAAGAATTTTCAGCCCTGATGCAATCGGGACGCGGCATCGAATCGTCGCCTCCCGCGCAGAACCCCGATCGTGTCTTGCTGCTGATAGACGACGAACCGCACATTCTTTCGGCACTCAACCGTGTGCTGCGCCGCGACGGCTACCGCATCCTTGCCACGACGAACGTCAACGAAGGTTTCGAACTGATGGCGGCCCACCCCGTCGGAGTGGTCGTATGCGACCAGCGCATGCCGGACATGACCGGCACTGAATTCCTGCGCCGCGCCAAAGAGCTCCATCCGGACATCATGCGCATCGTACTTTCCGGCTATACGGAATTGAACTCCGTCATCGACGCGGTTAACCGCGGCGCCATCTACAAGTTCATTACCAAGCCATGGGATGACGAAGCACTTTCGGAGAGCATCAAGGATGCCTTCCGCATCCATGGCATGAGCCACGAGAACCGCGAGATGTCGCGCACGCTGAGGGAACTTCGCGCCTCAGCGCTGCCCTGAGCGGAAACGCGCGCGGGCCCGCATGGCCCGTCGCTCCGCTCCCGCCTACGCCACCGGCGGCAACAGAATCTTGTTGTCGGTGCTGAACTGGTAGTCGTGGAAGACGTGCTCGGCGGAGAGGATTTCGTAGCTGCCGTCGGGGCGGCGCACGGTGGTGTCCTTGAGCTTGTAGGTCAGGTGGCCGCAGGTCCACAGGTCGAAGTTGCGCATGTGGGTGCACAGGCAGGTCTTGTCGGGGACCGAAATCTTGCGGGCGCCGGGATGCGCCAGCAATTCGCGGTTGTAGGCCGCGATGTAGGAGCAGTTGCCCGCAGCGTCGAGCAGGTAGCCGTAGGCCTCGCAGTTCGGACGCGTGCCGGCGCCGATGGCCGGGCTGTTCTTCAGCATGCGCATCGGATAGCCGGTGGGCGAAATGCCGTTCACCACGATATCCGCCTCGCTGGCCTTGAAGTATTCCTGCTGCACCTCCGGTGGCAGGCCGCATTCGCGGACCACGGTGAAGCGCGTGGCGACCTGGACCGCGGCGGCGCCGGTTTCCATGAAGGAGACGGCGTCGCTGCCGGTGAAGATGCCGCCGGCCGGGATCAGCGGAATGTCGAGCTTTTCGGCGGCGAGCCAGGTGCGGATTTCGGCGACGATGGTGGCGAGGTCGTATTGCGCCCAGTCCATGCCAAAGCCCAGGTGGCCGCCGGCCAGCGGTCCCTCGATGACGACGAAGTCGGGCAGCCGGTTGGTGCGCGCCGATTTGCGCATGAACAGCTGCAGGGCGCGCAGCGAGGAAACGATGATGCCCAGCTTGACGTCGCGGAAGCGCGGATGGTCCTCGATCAGGCCGAAGGAGCCCAGATGCAGGCCGGCCGCCAGGGTAATGCCGTCGATGCCGGAATCCAGGGCCGCCGTGAGCCGCACGCGCAACGTCTCCTTCGGCGCGTTCATGGTCAGCTTTTCCATGCAGTTGAGGAAAATCAGCCCGTCGCCGCGCTTGGCCTCCATCGTCTTGCCGACGTGCAGCTTCGTCGCCTCGGCGAGCTTGCCGAGATCGAACTGCACCACCGACTTGTCGGTATTGGCGACGTTGTATTTGTAGAGCTTGAGCTTGTCCTTGACGAACTTGGTGTCGTAGCGTCGGTCGGACACCGTCTTCACCATGGCATCGGAAATGTGGCCGATGCCACCCAGCCGCGCCGCTTCCAGAGCCAGTTCGGCCGTGGAAATATCAACACCCATGCCGCCAATTACTATCGGTACCAGCTCCTGCTTGCCGAAGCGAAGCCGAAAATCATCCAAGCGTTTCATCAAAGCACTCTAGTCCAAGTTCGTCACTCCTGCGACGATACCACGCCCGCCCCCCCAAACGGCGGCGCCTGACGCGGATTTGCGCCAATTTCAGCAGGAAAAAAGTGCCTAGAACTGCTTGACTTCGATATTCAAGGTCTGAATACGGTAGGCGATCTGCCGCGGCGTCATGCCCAGCAGGCGCGCGGCACGGGCCTGGACCCAGCCGGCCTGCTCCAGCGCGGCAATCACGCGCGCACGCTCGTCGGGATTCGGGTCGGCCGGATCGGCGACTGGGCCGGCCGTGGCCGCCGCCGAGAAAGGCGGCGCAGCCGGCGCGGCGGCGAAGACCGCCGCCGGGGCGGCCGCCTCGCGCTGGCGGTCGATGCGGATCAGGTCGGCCTCGATATTGCCCGACTCGGAGAGCACCGCCGCGCGTTCGAGGCAGTTTTCCAGTTCGCGCACGTTGCCCGGCCAGCCGTATTGCGTCAGGCGGCGCACGGCCGATTCGGCGAGGGTCAGCCGCCGCCCCTGCATCTCGCCGATACGCGCGGCCAGGTGGCGGGCCAGGTCCGGCACGTCCTCGGGCCGCTCGCGCAGCGGCGGCAGCAGGATGGGCATGACGTTGAGCCGATAGTAGAGGTCTTCGCGGAAATCGCCGGCATCGACCGCCGCTTCGAGGTTGCGGTGCGTGGCGGCGATCACGCGCACATCGACCTTGAGGGTGCGACTGCCGCCGACGCGCTCCAGCTCGCCTTCCTGCAAGACGCGCAGCAGCTTGGCTTGGAAGGCGGGCGAGATTTCGCCGATCTCGTCGAGAAACAGCGAGCCGCCGTTGGCTGCCTCGAAACGCCCCTGCCGCGCCGAGACGGCGCCGGTGAAGGCGCCCTTCTCGTGGCCGAATAGCTCGGATTCGAGCAGGTTTTCGGGCAGCGAGGCGCAATTCAGGCGCACGTAGGGGCCGCGCGAACGCGGCGAATGGTAGTGGATGGCATTGGCGATGAGTTCCTTGCCAGTGCCGGTTTCGCCGCGGATCAGCACCGTGGTGTTCCACTTCGACACCATGCGCACCTGGTCGAAGACCCGCCGCATCGCCGTCGAGCGGCCGACGATGTTGTCGAAGCCGAACTGGTGGCGCACGGTGCGGCGCAGGCTGTCGCGTTCCTCGGCGAGGCTCTTCTTTTCCTGTTCGATGTCGAGCGACAGCCGCACGCTCTGACCGATCAGGTTGGCCACCATTTCGACGAAGCGCGTGCGCTCGGCGAGCAGACCGTCGTCCGGCGTATTCGGCTGCACCACCAGCACGCCCTGCAGGTTGCCGCCGAGGCTGATCGGCGCGGCGATGAAGGGCAGGCGCCGGTCGTAGATGCCGAGCCGGTTGAGGAAGCGCGGATCGTTGCCGGCCGCCGTCAGGGCCACGGTGCGCTTCTCTTCGAGAATCAGCCCGATCACCCCCTCGCCGGAGTGGTAGCGCACCGGCGCGGACTCGTCTTCGTCCTCGTCCTGGCCGCTGACGGCATTGACGACGAGGTCGCCGCTCTCCGGATCGAGCACGGTGACCATGCCGCGGCTCATGCCGGCCTTTTCGTCGAGCGCGCGCAGGACCTCGCGCAGGGTGTGGCGGAAATCGAGCGAGCGCGACAGCACCTCGCCGACACGGTAGAGCGCCTCCAGTTCGATGCGGTGCAGGACGCTCAGGTGGGGATTGACGGATGAACTCATGGCCATCACCCCCTGCCCTGCGCCGGCAATACCACGCGCACCCGGCAACCGCCGCCTTCCGCCGGATCGATCTCGATCACGCCGTCGTGATCGGCCGCCACCTGCTGGGCCGACGACAGCCCGGTGCCGAGATGATGGCCGCCGGCCTTGCGCGTCGAAAAGAAGGGTTCGAAAACCTTGAGACGCAGTTCGGCCGGAATGCCCGGGCCGCTGTCCTCGACGAGGACCTCGACGCTGCCGTCGCGGCCGCGCGTGGTCACGCGCAGCTCGCGCTCGCGCCAGCCCTTGGTGTTCATGGCGTCGATGGCGTTGTCGATCAGCGCCTTGAACATGGCGCGCAGCCGGTTGGTATAGCCGTTGACCGGCGGCATCACCGCCTGCGGCCGCCACTGCACGCTGATGCCGGCGGCGAGCATGCGGCCGGTGGTGAGATCGAGCACGTCGCGCATCACCTCGTTGAGGTTCACGGCGGTGCGGGATTCCGGCCGGTGCTCGGGAATCACGCTGCGCAGGCTGTCGACGGCCGCCTTGCCGGCGGCCAGCGCCTCGGTCAGCGCCGAGCCGGCCGGCGCGCAGCAGCCGCGGCGGTCGATGGTGCCCATCACCGAGTTCATGACGTTCATCGGCCCTTCGATCTGGAACACCGCGGCCGACAGGGTTTCGCGCAGGCCGTCGATGCGGTTCTCCTCGGCCATCATGGCCTGGAGCGCCGCCATGCGGGCCTTTTCCTGCTCGGCGCGCTGGCGCGTCGTCTCCTTCGCCACGAGCAGCAGATAGAGGTCGTTCTGCCGGTCGAAGAAGGCGTCGGCGCCGCCGTCCTTGCGCTGCACCCAGATGCCGGAACAGGAGAACCAGCGCGGCGCGCCCTGCGAGTCGATGCGTATCTCGCGCTCGCTGAAGGCGTGGCTGCCTTCCTTCGGCTGCCCCAGGCCGTGGCCCATGTCGGCGCGCACGGCGTCGAGGATCAGCGTCGCCGGCTCGGCCATGCGCAGGTCGCCCATCAGCTTCTTGTACTCGTGGTTGTCGAGCACCACGCTGTCCTCGCCGTCAAGCAGGGCGAGGACGACGGGCGCCGAATCGACCACCGATTCGATCAGGGACTTCTGGTTGGCGACTTCGCATTCGAGCCGATGCAGCTGCGTCACGTCGCGGTGGATGCCGAGGTAATTGACGACCGTGCCCGCCGCATCGACGACCGGCGTGATCAGCAGGTCGGCCAGATACTTGCTGCCGTCCTTGCGGCGGTTGACGAGGCGGCCGCTCCACGGCTGGCCGCGCGAGATCTGCTGCCACATCGACTGGTACACCTCGCCCGGCGTGGTCTTGTTCGACAGCAGCGACTGGTTGCCGCCGACCACCTCTTCCGCCGCATAGCCGGTGGCGCGCGTGAAGGCCGGATTCACATACAGGATGTTGGCAGCGGCGTCGGTGATGGAAATGGCCAGGTCGGCCTGCTCCACCGCCTGCTGGAAGACGGCGGGCGCGATGGCGGCGGCCTGTTGATGCAAGGGTTTGCGCGGGTTCGTCGTCACGGGATTCTCCATGTGTCGAAGACCTCAATGCAGGTTCCGTGCCGACCGTCGCAAAACCCGCATCCGGAGACCGACATCCTGTCGCATATGCCGCAACGTGTAGGAGTTGCGACACAAGTTCGCAAACCGCCCGGATCGCCATGCACCGTCCGCGAACCCCATTCCGGTGCGTATTCGGCCGGCTCCGCCCGTTTTCGGTGAGCGCCGATTGTCCTTGGCACAGGACCTGCATTACGAGCAGCAACAGCATCGAGGAATTGGTCATGAACGTTTTCGACTCACCTGTAGTTGATCCCGCCGCGCCGGCGCAAAACGGCGGCAGGATGCGGAAGGATCGGCCATGAAGCCGCAAAGCATGATGCATGGCGTGATCCTGGGTACGTTCTGCCTGGGCTTCGGCCTCGTGCTCGCCGTCACCGACCGGATCACGGTGGACGACATCGCCGCCCGCGCCCTCGAAGACCGCCAGAACTCGCTGGCCCAGGTGCTGCCGGACGAACTCCACGACAACAATCTCGTCGCCGATACCGTCGTCATGAAGAACGAGCACGGCAAGGAGATCACCGTCTATCGCGCCCGCATGAAGGGACAGATCACCGGCGTCGCCTACGAAATCTTCGGTACCGGCTACGCCGGCGAGATGAAGCTGATGCTCGGCGTCGCCGCCGACGGCCGCATCCTCGGCGTGCGCGTGCTGGCGCACAAGGAGACGCCGGGGCTAGGCGACAAGATCGAGGTGAAGAAAGGCGACTGGATCCTGCGCTTCACCGGCCTGTCCCTCGACAACCCGGCGCCCGCGCGCTGGAAGGTGAAGAAGGACGGCGGCGAGTTCGACCAGTTCGCCGGCGCCACCATCACGCCGCGCGGCGTGGTCGGCGCGATCCACCACGGCATCGAGTTCTATGCCGCCCACAAGGCCGAGATGACGGGAGAAAACTGAAATGGCGAGCGACTACAAAACCATCGTCAAGGACGGCCTCTGGGACAACAACGGCGTCTTCAGCATGCTGCTGGGCATGTGCCCGGCCATGGCGATGACGACCAGCGCCACCAACGGCTTCGGCATGGGGCTGGCCACCGCGGCGGTAATGGCGGCATCGAGCTTCCTCGTCGCCGTCTTCCGCAACCGCATCACCCAGGAAGTGCGCATCCCCGTGTTCATCCTCATCGTCGCCGCCATGGTGACGCTGGTGGACCTGGCGATGAACGCCTGGATGCACGAGCTCTACAAGGTGCTCGGCCTGTTCATTCCGCTGATCGTCTCCAACTGCCTGCCGCTGGCCCGGCTCGAAGCCTTCGCCGCCAAGCAGCCGGCGCTGCCTTCGCTGCTCGACGGCCTGTTCATGGGCATCGGCTTCACCATCGCCCTCACCGCCATCGGCGCCGTGCGCGAGATCGTCGGTTCGGGCACCCTGTTCGCCGACGCCTCGCTGCTGCTCGGCCCGTCGTTCAAGGTCATCGAGATGCGGCTGCTGCCGTCCGACATGGGCGTGCTGATGATGATCCTGCCGCCCGGCGGCTTCCTCGTCACCGGCCTGCTGGTGGTCGTCAAGCGCCTGCTCGACCTGCGCGCCGGCAAGGAAATCCAGATGGGCGGCGCCCACAGCGTGGCCTGAGCCAATGACCGGAACCCTCATCATGACCAACGCCCGCACATCGCACACCGTCGAGGGCATCGCCCGCGTGGTCGGCGTCGACGGCGCCGTGGCCTGGCTCGAACCGGAACAGACGACGAGCTGCGGCAGCTGCGCCTCGGCCGCAAGCTGCGGCGCGAAAGGCATCGGCACGGTCGCCAGCCGCATGGAAGCGCGGCGCTTTCCCCTCGACAACGCCGTCGGCCTGACGGTCGGCGAACGGGTGGTGGTCGGCGTCGCCGAGCGCTCCCTGGTCAAGGCCTCCGCGATCGCCTACGCCCTGCCCCTGCTCACCGCCCTGGCGGCGGGCGGGCTCGCCGAGGACACCTGGGGCAGCGACCTCGCCACCATGGGCGCCATGGCCGGCGGCCTGTTCTCCGGCCTGCTGGCGGCGCGCATCGCCGCGCGCCGGCTTTCCGCCCGCGGCGAACTGGCACCGCGTTTCATCCGCCAGGCACGCCCCGGCGAGACTTGTAAGGACTGACCATGAAAGACTTCGCATTGATGATGATCGGCGCCGCCCTGGTCAACAACGTGATCCTGGCGCGCTTCCTCGGCCTGTGCTCCTTCATGGGCGTCACCACGCGCATCGATACGGCGGCCGGCATGGGCATGGCGACCACCTTCGTCATCACCGTCTCGTCGATGGCCGACTGGGCCGTCCAGCACTACCTGCTCGACGCCTACGGCCTGGGCTTCCTGCGCACCGTGACCTTCATCCTGGTCATCGCCAGCGCCGTGCAGTTCACCGAAATGACCATCAAGAAGGTATCGCCGACGCTGTTCCAGATGCTCGGCATCTACCTGCCGCTGATCACCACCAACTGCGCCGTGCTCGGCGTCGCCCTGCTGCTGGTGGAGGGCCACATGAGCTTCATCGGCTCGACGCTGTTCGCCTTCGCTTCCTCGGTCGGCTACAGCCTGGTGATGATCATCTTCGCCGGCCTGCGCGAGCGCTTGGCCCTGGCCCAGGTGCCGCGCCTGTTCGCCGGCCCGCCTATCGGTTTCATCGTCGCCAGCCTGCTGGCGATGGCTTTCATGGGTTTTTCCGGCATCAGCACGGGTTAAGGAAAAAGGAGAACGCTATGCTAGTCGCAGTCGGAAGTCTCGCCGCCATGGGCCTCGCGCTCGGCGGCCTGCTCGGCACCGCCGCGCGCTATCTGGCCGTCGAGGAAAATCCGATCGAGGCCGAACTGCAGGGCATGCTGCCCGGCTCGCAGTGCGGCCAGTGCGGCTTCGTCGGCTGCGCCCAGGCGGCCGCCGCGCTGGCGCGTCACGAAGCGCCGGTCACCCTCTGCCCGCCGGGCGGCAAGGCGCTGGCCGAGGCGCTGGCCGCCAAGCTGGGCATCAAGGTCGATCTGTCCGACGTCGTCGACGAAGGCCCGAAACTGGCCGAGGTCACGGAAGAAATCTGCATCGGCTGCTGCCGCTGCATCAAGGTCTGCCCGACCGACGCCATCCTCGGCGCCGCCAAGCAGATCCACAACGTCATCCGCGAAGCCTGCACCGGCTGCGGCGCCTGCATCGAGCGCTGCCCGACCGAAGCCATGGCCCTGGTACCCATCCCCGTCACATTGCAACACTGGGTCTGGCCGAAGCCTGCCGTCGCCTGACCGGCCACACACCGAAACCGAACAGGAGCACTCCGTGAGACCGGAAAACCGCAAGCGTACGAACAAGGGGAGACTTTCCCCTTGTTTATCCCCCGTATGGGAACAAGGGGGCTTGCCCCCTTGTAAATCCCCCGCAAACCGGCACTCCGCACAAACCGCCGGGGCATAAGGAAATCGCCATGGGATTCCTCGACCGCTTTCTCAACCAACCGAGCTGGGGCGTACACCCCGACGACCACAAGCGTCCTGCGGCCGACAGGCCGTTGCGCATCCTGCCGGCACCGGCGCGCGTCTATATGCCGTTGCAGCAGCACGTCGGCGGCGCCGCGCGGCCCGTGGTGCTGGTCGGCCAGAAAGTACTCAAAGGCGAGTTGCTCGCCGCCCCGCAGGGCAACATCTCGGCGCCCATTCATTCCCCGGTATCGGGCACCGTGGTCGCCATCGGCGAGGTTACCGCGCCGCATCCGTCCGGTCTCGGCTTCGCCGCCATCACCGTCGAGAACGACTACGCCGAGCGCTGGATCGAGACCGAGACGGTCGCCGATCACTTCGCCCTGTCGCCCGAGGAAATCACCAAACGCACCGCCGCCGCCGGCATCGTCGGCCTCGGCGGCGCCACCTTCCCAGCAGCGGTGAAATTCGCCCTCGGACGCCGGCTGCAAGTCAGAAGCCTGATCGTCAACGGCGGCGAGTGCGAACCCTATCTCTCCGCCGACGACCGCATCATGCGCGACTGCGCCGACCAGGTCGTCGACGGCGCCCGCATCGTCATGCACGCCATCGGCGCCATCGAAGCGCTGGTCGGCATCGAGGACAACAAACCCGAGGCCATCGCCGCGATGCGCAAGGCGGCCGAACCCTACCCGGAAGTGAAGATCCGTCCCGTGCCCGCCCGCTATCCGATGGGCTCGGACAAGCAGCTGATCCAGACCCTGACCGGCAAGGAAGTGCCCGCCGATTGCCGCGCCGCGGAAGTCGGCGTGCTGGTGCACAACGTGTCCACCTGCGCCGCCGTGCATCAGGCGATCCGCCTCGGCCGCCCGCTGGTCGAACGCATCGTCACCATCAACGGCGGCGCCGTGAAGGAACCGGGCAACGTCTTCGCACCGCTCGGCACCCTGGTCGACGAACTGATCGACTTCTGCGGCCTCAAGGAAACACCGGCGCGGCTGATCCTCGGCGGCCCGATGATGGGCACGCCGCTCGCCCACGGCCGGATTCCGCTGGTCAAGGGCGCTTCCGGCATCCTCGCCTTCGACGCGCAGGAAGCGGCGATTCCCCCGGCCGGCCCCTGCATCCGCTGCGGCAACTGCACGCGCGCCTGCCCGATGGGCCTGCTGCCGCTGGAAATGGCCGCGCGCGTGCGCGCCGGCGATTTCGACGCCGCCGCCGAATTCATGCTCGGCGACTGCATCGCCTGCGGCTGCTGCGCCTACGTCTGCCCGTCGCACATCCCACTGGTGCAGTACTTCAGCCACGCCAAGGGCGAACTGTATGCGCGCGAACGCTCCAAGCTGCGCACTGAAGCGGCCAGGCGCCTGGCCGAAGCCCGCGTCGTCCGCCTCGAACGCGAAGCGAAGGAAAAAACCGAAGCCGCCCTCAGGCGCAAGGCCGAACGCGCCGCCGCCAAGGCCAAGGCGGAAGCCGAAGGACAACAGCCTCAAGGAGAAACCGCATGACTCCGGACATGATCGCAGCACCGGTCCCGGCACCGCACACGACGACGGCGAACAGCGTCGGCCGGGTCATGGCGACCGTCATGCTCGCGCTGACGCCGGCCACGCTGTTCGGCTTCTGGCTCTACGGCTGGCCGGGCATCTACCTCTGGTTCATCACCATCGCCTTCGCCGCTCTCGGCGAGGCCTTCTGCCTGCGCCTGATGAACCGCCCCGCCGTCCCGGTGCTGCTCGACGGCTCGGCGGTGCTGACCGGCTGGCTGCTCGCCCTGTCGCTGCCGCCCTGGGCGCCCTGGTGGATCGGGGCGCTCGGCGGCCTGTTCGCCACCGTCCTCAGCAAGCAGGTGTTCGGCGGCATCGGCCAGAACCTGTTCAACCCCGCCATGGTGGCGCGGGTCGCCCTGCTGATTTCCTTCCCCGTGCAGATGACCGCCTGGGTGGCGCCCCTGCCCATCGATCTGGCCGCCGCGCCGGGCATGATCGGCGGCTTGCTGATCACGCTCAAGGGCATCCCGCAGAGTCTCGATGCCGTCTCCAGCGCCTCGCTGCTCGGCTTTGCAAAAACGGAGATGTCGCGCGGCATCGACCTGCTGCAATCGCTGAGCCATGCGCCGGCCCAGAGCTGGGTCGGCAGCCGTCCCGGCAGCCTCGGCGAGACCGCCGCCGGGCTGATCGCCGCCGGCGGCGTCGCGATGATCTTCCTGCGCATCATCACCTGGCACATCCCGGTGGCCATGCTGGCCGGCATCGCCGTGCCGGCCTTCGTCCTGCACCTGGTCGATCCGGCCCGCTATCTCGACGTCACGACCCACCTGCTGTCCGGCGGCGCCATGCTCGGCGCCTTCTTCATCGCCACCGACTACGTCACCTCGCCGAACACGCGGCTGGGGCAACTGATCTTCGGCGCCGGCTGCGGCCTGCTGACCTATGTCATCCGCGCCTGGGCCGGCTATCCCGAAGGGGTGGCCTTCGCCGTGCTGCTGATGAATTCGCTGACCCCCATCATCGACAGCTACGTCAAACCGAGAATCTACGGACGCGACCGTCGCGGCGTCGCGCTGGAACCGCAAAAATAGCCATGCGCCAGGAGAACTGAAATGCAGATCGGCGTTGCCTACTCCGAACCCACCCAGCAGCAGATCTGGCTCAACATCGAGGTGCCCGACGACGCCACGGTCGAAGCCGCCATCGAGAAGTCCGGCATCCTGAGGATGTTTCCGGCCATCGACCTTGCCGTGCAGAAGGTCGGCGTCTTCGGCCGCCTCGTCAAGCTCGACGCCCGCCTCAAGCCCGGCGACCGCGTCGAGATCTATCGCCCGATCACCTGCGATCCCCAGACCGTGCCGCGCCGCGATGGCGCCGGCGACGACGACGAATAATCCCTTTCCCGAAAGCTGCCGCCATGCCCCTGACCATCGGAATCCCGAGGGAAACCCATGCCGCCGAGAAACGCGTCGCGACCGT